>NZ_JAOQKH010000001.1:0-333975 GCF_025567485.1 Porcipelethomonas ammoniilytica
AAACAACAGGAATCCATTCTTTGTATAGTATTCGGAATAGAAATATATGTTAAATTACTGCATTTATAAAAACACATTTGACCAATGTTTTGAATTCCTGAAGAAATATAAACTCGTTTAATTGTACTATTCTCTCTGAAAGCATTTTGACCTAAACTTGTAACGGTATATGTTACACCATTGTTAGTGATCGTAGATGGAATAGTAAGATATTCTGATGAGCCTGTGTAACCTGTTATTGTTGCAGTTGTTCCTGAAACAGTGTAAACAAATCCTGAACTGGTCGTTTCCGCACTGGCTGATATTGATAGATTCTTAAATACAAGAATACTATCATTTGATGTAATTGAAAATGCAGCAATAAAAACAATGGAAAGCAAAGCGGATATAATTTTTTTCGTTTTTTTCATAATGATTCTCCTTAAATTAATTTTTTTAAGCATGCTTATAAACACATTATATACCAATAATTTACAAAAATCAACATATAAATATAAAATTAATCAAATATTTACATTATGTCTATATTTTGTATAAATATAAAGTGTAAAATATAAATGTAGTTTATGACTGTTTACCATCTTCTCATTATAAGTCCCCACTTGACTTATTAAGTTCAAGTGGGGATTTTAATTTTTAAGACTTTATGTTGTATATCTGACAGAGCGATAAAGGTCACATTTGAAATGTTACCTTTTGTAAAAACATCAAAAGCCCGGTTATTCACCGAGCTTTAATGTGTGGTAGGTAAAGTGTAAATTTGTTTTTAGGTACACATGGAACAGTGTGAAAGCCTAATTGAAAAAATTATAGTAAAGAATCAAACAAAGTTTGAATTTAACTTAATTGGTGGTATAAATTTTACGGAGAAAATAATTAAGTGAAGAATGGAATTGAAAAAATGAAGAAAAACCGAAATATTCCCTTTGGATATACCATGCAAAAGGGGGAAATAATAGCAGAACCTACAGAGAGTCAAGCGGTTAAGGATATATTTATCCTTATTTTTGACGAAAAGAAAGTATGATAAAAATGAATAAGCCGAAATAGCGGTATAACCGCTGTCTGCCGGAGATGGTTTACCGGGACTGAAGAGTTAGACCGAAAAGAAGGTGAATGTAATGGAACTGGAAAAATTCAAGTATGAAGTGAGGCTTCAGGTTTTAAGATTGAGCAAAGCTTATGACGGAAACTGCTGAGGACGAGAGTATAAAAAAGAGCCGCAGATTCAACATAAAATTGTTTCTACGGCACTCACACTGTTGATCTACGTATAATCTTTTTTGCAGTTAATGACCATCTGTGCAAAATCTTCTAATGAATCACCATTTCGTTTCTCTGCATTCGAGGTGAGATTAAAAAAGCAATTTGGTATTTCTTTCAAACGCAGATTTTTGCTAATACATGGGGCGCAACCCTTGTTATGCTTTGTAGGGTGTAAGGGGCAATTCAAATTTTCGCATGTGCAAAACGGACTGATATTCCCCATTAATACTGCCTCTATTTTAAGCGGTCAACTTTTCAAAGACAGATACAACATACTCGGCAATATCGCAATCTTGTGTCTCTGAACCACCGCCGACACCGATCCCGCCGACAATTTTACCATTCACAAACAAAGGATAGCCACCGGCAACGAGAGTGATTCGTGGGTCATTTGTTTGAATTGCCATAAGCGGAGCGCCCTCTGCGGCAGCACCGGCTACATCTTTTGTTTTACATTGTGTTACAGCGGCGGTATAAGCCTTGCCCGGTACGAGTGTGATACTCAGCACCAGAGCCTCGCCGTATCTACGATATGCCCTCGGAAGTCCGTTTTCATCGCTGATTGCAAAGCTAATGTCAATACCTAACTCTTTGCTTTTTTCCCTCGCAGAAGCACACAGCTTATCGCACAATTCGTCTGTTAAAATCATTTGAGATTCCTCCATACTTTTAGATTGATACGAGAAATAATATTTCTCTATACCAATTATAGTATATCAGAACACTATGTACGATTGCTTGCCTGCTTCTATGAAAAACTTGCCTATTTCTTTAAATGCTTTTGAATATTCAAAATATCCTCTTTCGGTGCAGCCCTGAAAATTCTTCGATAGTCCCGGATAAATTGTGATAAACTTTCGTAGCCGACTTCAACGGACGCTTCCGTAACATTCTTGCTTTCGTCCAGCATAAGCCGCCTTGCTTCTGTAAGTCGCAGCCGTTTTTGACATTGCAGCGGACCCATGCCAACTGCACTTTTGAACTTTTGGTGAAATAACGATACGCTCATATTCTGCCTCTTCGCTAAATCTTCTACTGCGAAAGAGTTATGAAAATTTTTCTTGATCCAACTGTTCGCCTGATAGATTTTCTCTGCCTGTCCGATACCTGCAATACTTTGAATAAACTGCTTTCCACAGGAGCCGCAAAGGACATAATAGGTAATTTCCTGCATGATATTCTTTCGGATAAATTCTGAGGGAAAGGTTTGGTGGTTCATTACAGAAAAAAGTCTGCTGACAGATTGAAGTACCTCGCTGTCTGATAAAGTCATTTCTTGTTCTGATAACTGTTCAGACATAATTCGTTCCGTAAGTTCGTTTTCTAACTGTAAAATTGTATGAATGATATCACTCGGAAAAAACTCAATAGAAATTGCCAAAAAATCCTGCTGCTCTGAAAAAGCAAGCACTGTCCCGGATAAGGGGGTATCAATTTTCGATACAGAATACTGTCCGGCCATATAATCCATAATTCCTGATGGGGTGTAAAGTCTTAACATTCCATCAAGCACAATGTAAAGATACGGATTATCCGTTTGGGGCATTTCTATTCTTTCGTCAGTGAAACGGTAAACTTTTACGGCTGATATCTTTGGATGATTTTCACCATCCATAAAGAAACGAGTGCGCAACTCGTTTTGTAATTCTTTAATAATATTCTCCATATTTCCTCCGTTCAGTTTTAAGTCTGCTGATTTAATTTTAGCTGCTTTCTTGTATCTAACGGCTTTTCTTCCTTTGGGAATCAGTCAATCGAATCAACCTTATATCTATATTATACTTCGTTTTTACGTAGGATACAAGCGTGCGGAGTTTTTTGTGGTTTAAGCCTTTGCAAGTAATGAGTATTTTACCGCCGTGCTATCCTGAAAATCGTGATAACAATAGCCTGAAATTAACAAAACGGCAGGGATTTTGTTCCTGCCGTAAAACTTGTTAGGGTATGGAAAAACCGCATAAACACTGTGTCTATGCGGTTTCTCAACGAGGAATGCATTTAATGTGTAAAATGAGAATAATATTTCAAAAATTATCCCTGTAAACCACATGATATAATTTCTCCTGAAATATTTGCAGTGATTCCTAAGCCATGATCAGTAAACATTTCGTCTAAATTATAATCAAAGTAAACTTCTCCGTCTGGGTATATCCACATAAATCCAAGTGATATTCGATTGATAAATTCGTCTTTGGTGATGGTTTGAGGTAAACTATCATTGTTATTTTCGTCATTTCCCCATATCTCGATCATTCCGTTATCATCAGAAAACTCATCTGCACCATATTGTCTAAGCTTTTTATCCCACTCAGTGGCATTTTCAGCAATTTTGCAGAGAATTTCTAATGACTTGTCAGCCATAAGTGACTCTGTGCTGCTTGTATGCAATGAAACGTCAACAATATCATCAAGCCAATTTATTTTGCCATCAAAAACTACTCCATTTTTTCCGAATTTATGTGATGTGAATATACCATACTTGCTCTCTATAACAATTGATTTATGCTTTGTCTTTGATCTAGACTTAAATAAACTGAATATTGACATAAAAGTTCCTCCAATTAAATTTTTTTGTAGTTCAAGTTTGCAATGTATCATAATACGGGAATTTTGTTACTGCTGTAAAACTTGTTAAGGTATGAAAAATCCGTATAAACACTGCGTCTATGCGGTTTTCCGATGTTAGAAGCACATGAAAAAGATATTTTAGCGTTTTTAGCGGAGAGATTTAAACCCTAAGTAACACGCAAAAAAAATTGGCAGTGGCAGAGAGCCGCTGAGGTGTACACGAGCGATGATACTAGGCAATTTATTGACTTACTAACAGCCGAGGCATCGAAGCAAACGCCGAATCTCCAGCACCCCTTTTTCCTGCGACGTAATAATGGCTTGCAGAATAGAGTCAAGTTCCGGGCAGATGGGATACTGAAGCACATTCTTTGACATCTTAATAGCGCCTTGATGGTGTGGGATCATTTCCCTCATAAAGTCCGCATTTATATTATTGTCGGAGCAGGCATTGCACATTTGTGAAAACATTGTTTGCGTAATTTGGCGGAACCGTCTGTCATATAGGCACAGATCCTGTTCCGAGTTTGAAAGCCGTGCACAATGAGACAAGACTTTTTGCATGTTTTCAATACTTTTGGTTTGTTCATTTATGATATTTTGCGCGATATGCTGCAAAGGGACAAAGGTAGTAAACTGCAGAAGATTTTCCGACATTTCGATAGCTGCCCGGTGATGCGGGATCATCTGCACGATAAAATTATGGGATAAGCTGTTTGTAAGTTCCGCATTGGTCATCCCTTCGATCATTTCATCGAGTATTTTATAGAAACGGCATAAATAATTTTTGGTAACATCGCTAAACTGTTGAATGCAACTCATTCAGTATTCCTCCTATTCTTTCATAGTTTATGCACTGAATGTAAAATATGTGATTCTGAAAATATGCCGCCTATGGTTAAACAGCAACAAAGGCGTGGTGTAATCTTTTTCTAAAAAGAAGACGCTGAGGAATAAGCATGCCGGTGACTTTGGTAAAAAAAGTCGGAGCAAACGATATAAAACTTGCTCCGACATGGCGGAAGCGGTGGGATTCGAACCCACGAGCCCGTGAGGACTACCTGATTTCGAGTCAGGCCCGTTATGACCACTTCGATACGCTTCCATATTAAATTTTAAGTAAGGAGAGTAAGAATAATTCAATGTCGCTCCGCAATAAAAATATTATAACATAAAATGAAAAAAAAATCAAGAATTTTTTTCTGAACTCTTGACTATAACTGTACTACATGATACAATACAATATAGGAATATAATTGAGTATAAAAGAGGCAAGAAATGAAAAAGGAAACAAAAAGAGCAAATAGTACTATATTTTGGCTTTTAATAATGATCGTATTGCTGCTTATTATAGCTTTCGGCATAACTTTACTTACTAAAAACACTGAAACTTCTGCCGGAAGTAATAATATTGAAGCTTCTGACAATAACAGTGAATCGATAGCAGAATCGGAAACATATGAAACTGAACCGTCTGCTGAACCGGAAACAGAACCTTTAGCTGAACTTAATATATATGATTCTGAAATTTACAGTGATACTGCGTTGCTTATAAATCTGAACGGTGAAATTCTATACAGTAAAAATGGAAGCAAACAAATATATCCGGCATCTTTAACAAAAATTATGACTGTGATTGTAGCGTTGGAAAATATAAATTATCTTGATGAAAGCGTTGTGATCCCGGGAGATATATTTGATTATCTGTCCTCTGAAGGAGCGTCGACTGCCGGATTTTCCGCATATGAAAGCGTTACATACAGAGATTTGCTTTATGGTGCTCTGTTATCCTCAGGAGCTGAATGCTGTTTGACTTTGTCTTCTTACCTTGGGGGTTCTGAAGAAATGTATGTACAGATGATGAACGAAAAAGCAGTGGAATTGGAAATGAATAATACGCATTTTACAAATTCCATAGGTCTTCATAATTACAATCACTATTCTACTGCTGAAGATATTGCAAAGCTTTTAATTTATGCACTTGATAATGAAGAATTTCGTGAGATTTTTACAAGTCAGAGTTACTATACCGAAACAGATTATCAGCCTTATGGCATAACGCTCAGTAGTACAATGTTTTCAGAACTGGATTCAGAATACTTTACTGGCGGAGTTTTCCTGGGAGGTAAAACCGGATATACAAGTGAAGCCGGAAATTGTCTTGCTTCACTGGCAAGAGTAAACGGAAAGGAATATATACTGATTACAACAGGGGCAGAAAGTTCTGATTACATGGGTTCGCTGCGTATTGCCGATGCGGTAAATATTTATGAAACACTTGCAAAAAATACATAAATAAAAAAGCGGTTTTTACCGCTTTTTTATTTTTATTCATACAGTAGACAGGCAGTGAGAATTAGGTCAACACACCTTAGTACCGTCATTATCAATATGAAATTCTCTTACTTCCCATCCGGTCAATCCTGCATTATCGAGAGAAAACTTCATTTTTCCGGCAAAATATGTATTATTTTCATCTACAATTGCCACAATTGTCGGTCCGGCGCCGCTTATATATGAAGCATATGCTCCATGATTATACGCAATATCAAATACTTCTCTTGCATTCGGAATAAGCTCCATTCTATAGGGCTGATGCAGCTTATCATGCACACCGGTTCTCAGATTTTCAAATTTACCTGTCAGCAGCGATGCTGAAAACAATGCGGCTCGGGACAGATTATAAACAGCGTCTTTATGTGAAACCTCTGTTGGAAGGCATGCCCTTGCTTTTTCAGTTTTCAGTTCAAAATCCGGTATAATTGCCGCAAATTTAAGCTTGGTATAAACTTCCTGTTTGACCCAATGTACTTTTTTACCGTCAAATACAGCAGTTACAATACCGCCTAGCAAAGCGGGAGCCGTATTATCAGGATGTCCTTCAATTTGCGCTGCAAGATCAACAAGATCGTCCGCTGTAAGCGGATTTCCAAGCAATGTGTTTGCACCCACAAGTCCTGCAACAATACATGCTGAGCTTGAACCAAGTCCTCTTGCCATAGGTATATTATTTGTCTGGCGGATTTTTAATCCGTTTATTTTTTTGCCGCATACATTAAACAGATCCTTAGCGGAAATATATATCAGATTATTTTCATCAACAGGAACTTCTACATCATCAAGAGAAGAAATGTCAATTTTATCAGATTCTTCCATTTCTACGTAATTATAATAAGTTAATGCAAGACCAAGTGCGTCAAATCCTGCACCAAGATTTGCTGATGTTGCAGGAATTTGTATTTTAATCATATTATTTTGACTCCATTCGTGTAATATATAATAATATTCTATCATATTTCAATATTTTTTTCAATATAAAAAGTGTCCGTTATAACGGACACTAATTTTATTAGATCTTTGGAAGCTTGTTAATACTATCTTCCAGTTCCTTATCAGTCGGAATATAATCTGACATAGCTCCGTCATTATACTTCTGATAAGCAACCATATCAAAATAACCAGTACCGGTAAGTCCGAACAGAATAGTTTTTTCCTCTCCGGTTTCTTTACATTTCAGCGCTTCATCAATCGCTACTCTTATAGCATGACTGCTTTCCGGTGCAGGAAGAGTTCCTTCAATTCTAGCAAACATAGTTGCTGCATCAAATACAGAAGTTTGTTCAACTGATCTTGCTTCTATCAAACCTTCATCGTATAATTCAGAAACAACACTGCTCATGCCGTGATAACGCAATCCGCCTGCATGATTAGCTGACGGAATAAAACCGCTGCCAAGAGTATACATCTTTGAAAGCGGACATACCATTCCCGTATCGCAGAAGTCATAGGCATATTTGCCTCTTGTCATTGAGGGGCATGAAGCAGGTTCAACAGCAATAAATTTATAATCTGCCTCGCCTCTGAGTTTACGTCCCATAAATGGTGAGATCAGACCGCCGAGATTTGAGCCGCCACCTGCACAGCCGATAATAACGTCAGGTTTAATATCATACTTATCACATGCTGCCATTGATTCAAGTCCTATAATTGATTGATGAAGCAGAACCTGAGATAATACTGAACCCAGTACATATCTGTAACCCTCGCTGGAAACGGCAGTCTCTACAGCTTCTGAAATTGCACAGCCCAGTGAACCTGTTGTACCTGGGAATTGTTCAAGAATTTTTCTTCCTACATTTGTAGTATTTGAAGGCGACGGTGTAACAGAAGCTCCATAGGTTCTCATTACTTCACGTCTGAAAGGTTTCTGTTCATAAGATACTTTAACCATGTAAACCTTACAGTCAAGGTCAAAATATGAACAAGCCATCGACAAAGCAGTACCCCATTGTCCTGCGCCTGTTTCAGTAGTTACACCTTTAAGTCCCTGCTTTTTTGCATAATATGCCTGAGCGATAGCGCTGTTAAGCTTATGACTTCCGGAAGTATTGTTACCCTCAAATTTATAATAAATTTTTGCCGGTGTATCTAAGGCCTTTTCAAGAAAATATGCACGTACCAACGGTGACGGACGGTACATTTTATAAAAGTCACATATTTCTTCCGGAATGTCAAAATAAGGAGTTTCGTTATCAAGCTCCTGTTTTGCCAGTTCTGTACAGAAAACTCCACTCAGTTCCTCAAGGGTCATTGGTTGTAACGTACCGGGATTTAAAAGTGGTGCAGGTTTAGTTTTCATATCTGCTCTGACATTATACCATTGCTTTGGCATTTCATTTTCATCAAGATAAATTTTATATGGGATTTTATTTTCCATTAATTTCATACCTCGCAATCAAATTTTTATATCTAATTTTAACACTATTTGTGCATTTTGTCAATAAGTAAAAATCGGCGAATTATTCCGCCGATTTCATAATATTACTTCATTGATGAAATTTTAATTCTATTCAATGCACGTTTTAGCTTTAATTCCGCCAAACGATGTTCAAAATCACTCTTGCTTTCATTAAGCCTTTTCAATGCATTTTCCTGAGAACGCTTAGCCCAATCCGGATCAATATCTTCTGCCCATTCAGCAGCCATTGCCAGAATAGTTACAGCTTCCTTTGAAACCTTGAGCGCTCCTCCTGAAATTGCCGCAACTTTAAATTTGCCGTCTATTTTTACACGAAAAGGTCCGGCTGGCAAATCTGCAACATAATTTTCATGACCTGCCAAAATACCGATATCGCCCTCAGTAGTACGGACAATAATCTGTTCTGTTTCTTCATCAAAAAAAACTTTTTCAGGTGTAATAATTTTTAATTTAAAAGACTTCATCAGCTTTCACCTTTTTTAGCCTTTTCAATTGCTTCGTCAATAGTACCTACAAACAGGAATGCAGATTCCGGAAGATCGTCATGCTTTCCTTCGATAATTTCTTTAAATCCTCTTATAGTTTCCTTGATAGGTACATATTTACCCTTCATACCCGTAAACTGTTCTGCAACAGTAAACGGCTGTGACAGGAATCTCTGAATTTTTCTTGCACGGTTAACCGTCAGCTTATCCTCATCGGAAAGCTCGTCCATACCCATAATCGCAATAATATCCTGAAGCTCCGTATAACGCTGAAGAATTGTCTGAACAGATCTGGCAACTTCATAATGCTCATATCCGACTATTTCAGGAGACAGAATTCTTGAATTACTCTCCAGCGGATCAACTGCCGGATAAATACCCAAAGACGAAATTTGTCTGGAAAGTACAGTTGTTGCATCCAGATGAGCAAAAGTCGTTGCAGGGGCAGGGTCAGTGAGGTCGTCAGCCGGCACATATACTGCCTGAACTGATGTAATTGAACCCTTATTTGTTGATGTAATACGTTCCTGTAATGCACCCATCTCCGTAGCCAGCGTCGGTTGATAACCAACGGCGGAAGGCATACGTCCCAGAAGTGCTGAAACCTCTGAACCTGCCTGAGTAAAACGGAAAATATTATCAATAAATAATAATACGTCCTGACCTTCAACGTCACGGAAATATTCTGCCATAGTAAGTCCCGAAAGACCGACTCTCATTCTGGCGCCCGGCGGTTCGTTCATCTGACCGTAAACCAGAACAGTTTTATCAATAACTCCGCTTTCTTTCATTTCATTGTAAAGATCGTTACCCTCTCTTGTACGCTCACCAACACCGGTAAAAACGGAAATACCGCCGTGCTGATTTGCAACGTTGTTAATAAGTTCCTGAATAAGTACTGTTTTACCTACTCCGGCGCCTCCGAAAAGACCGATTTTACCGCCTTTAAGGTAAGGGGCGATAAGATCTATAACCTTAATCCCTGTTTCAAGTACTTCACTTGAAGCTGTTTGTTCTTCATAACTCGGAGCTTCTCTGTGAATGCTCCATTTTTCCTTTGTTTCAACAGGAGCCCCTTCGTCAACAGGTTCTCCAAGCAGATTAAAAATTCTGCCCAAAGTTTCCTTACCGACCGGTACTTTAATCGGCGAACCGGTATCAATTGCCTCCATACCTCTGACCAGTCCGTCAGTACTGCTCATAGCGATACATCTTACAATATCGTCGCCTATGTGCTGTGCTACTTCAAGTACCAGCTTTTTTCCCTGATTATCAACTTCTATAGCGTTAAGCAAATTCGGAAGACAATCCTTAGAGAACTGAATGTCAACGACAGCACCGATTATCTGTACTATTTTTCCGGTATTCTGCATAATTTCCTCCGTATAAAAGCGATTTAAACCGCATTAATATTTGCACTATTCCTGTGCATTTGCACCACTTACAATCTCAGTAATTTCCTGAGTAATTGCAGCCTGACGAGCCCTGTTATACACAAGTGAAAGATTGCTTATCATTTCATTTGCATTATCAGTTGCATTTTCCATTGCTGTTCGTCTTGCTGCCTGTTCAGCCGCAAATGAATCTACAATCGCTCCAAACAGAACGCCTGCTATATATCTGGGGATAAGAGAATCGAACACCGCTTCCGGCGACGGTTCATAATTTGTCAGACTGACATTGCTTCTGTCCACTTCAATATCAAGAGGAATAATAGGAATATGTTTTTCTTCCTGTACAAGAGGAGAAATACAGTCTGTATAGAACAGCTCTACTCTGTCTATTTTATCCTTATTGTAAACATCAATTATTTTATCCGCAATACTCATTGCACCGTAGATAGAAATGCTTTCAGATATATTTTCATATCTGGTCATAATTCTGAAATTTCTCTTTTCAAAATACTCAACTGCTTTTCTTCCGATCGGCAGTATTACAACTTCCGAATTCACAGAAAGCTCATCGTATCTGCTCTGAGCAAGCTTTAAAACATTTGCGTTAAAGCCTCCGGCAAGACCTCTGTCACCGCCTATAACAATCAGCAATGTGACATTATTTTTTCTTTTCCTGGTATAAATAGAATTAAATGTTGCGTCTTCTTTTACAATTTCGCACATTGTATCATACAAGGTATTGAAAAACGGTTTTGCATTATCTGCTTTTTCTTTTGCTTTTCTCAGCTTTGATGAAGCAACGAGTTCCATAGCTTTGGTGATCTGCTTGGTGCTTTCAACACTTTTTATGCGGCGCTTTATATCTTTCATGTTTGATGAAGCCATATATATCTCCATTCATGCCGCCTAGCCTGCGGGCGGCACGCCGTATTTTATCAGTGTAAACGCTTTACAGCGTATAACTATTATTTATTTGACATATATTTTTCAGTGAAATCTGAAAGCACTTCTTTTAAAGCATTTTCATTATCACTGGTTAAGTCTTTAGTTTCAGAAATTGATTTGATAATATCAGGATACGAATTATCAATATGATCAAATAATTCCTCCTGAAATTCAGATATAAGATCTACAGGAACATCTTTAAGATAATTATTTACAACTGCATATATTATAATAACCTGATGCTCTACTGTCAAAGGTGAATTTCTGTTTTGTTTTAAAACCTCCACAACTCGTTCACCTTTAGCAAGTCTTGCTTTTGTATCTGCGTCAAGATCCGAACCGAACTGCGAGAAGGACTGAAGTTCACGGTACTGTGAATACGTCAGCTTAAGCGAGGACGAAACCTTTTTCATAGCTTTGATCTGTGCAGCGCTTCCCACTCGTGATACAGAGATACCGGGGTTTACTGCCGGACGTACGCCTGAATTGAACAGGTCTGTTTCAAGGAATATCTGACCGTCAGTAATTGAAATTACATTAGTCGGAATGTAAGCGGAAACATCGCCTGCCTGAGTCTCAATAATTGGGAGAGCTGTAAGACTTCCGCCTCCGTAATTTTCATTCAGACTGCATGCTCTTTCAAGGAGTCTTGAGTGCAGATAGAATACATCGCCCGGGTAAGCCTCACGTCCCGGGGGACGTTTAAGCAGCAACGACAAAGCACGGTAAGCAACCGCATGCTTTGAAAGATCGTCATAAATGCAAAGTACATCCTTGCCTTGGTTCAGAAAGTATTCACCCATAGCGCATCCCGAATAAGGAGCGATATACTGTAACGGTGCAAGCTCCGAAGCACTGGCTGACACTACAATCGTATATCTCATAGCTCCTGCTTTTTCAAGGGTTTCAACAACGTTTGCAACAGTTGAACGTTTCTGACCGATTGCAACGTAAATACATATTACGTCCTGATCCTTCTGATTAATAATGGTATCAAGCGCAATAGCCGTTTTACCTGTTTGTCTGTCGCCTATAATCAACTCACGCTGACCTCTTCCGATAGGAATCATTGAGTCAATAGCCTTGATACCAGTCTGAAGCGGCTTATGAACAGATTTTCTTGTAATAATACCAGGGGCTATTTTTTCAATCGGTTCAGTTTTATCTGTAACGATTGTACCTTTACCGTCGATAGGCTGTCCCAAAGCGTTAACGACTCTTCCGAGAAGTTCTTCACCTACAGGAACTGATACGATTCTATTAGTTCTTTTGACGGAATCGCCTTCTTTAATTGCAGAGTCGGAGTCCAGCATAACCGCACCGACAAAATCCTGTTCCAGGTTCAGCGCCATACCGTAAATACCGCCTTCAAATTCAAGAAGCTCACCGGACATACAGTTTTCAAGACCGTGTACTGTTGCGATACCGTCGCCGACGGTAACAACTGTACCGATATCTTTAAGTTCCAGCTTGGAACTGTAATTTTTTATTTGTTCTTTAATTATACCAGTTATTTCATCCGGGCGTAAATTCATTAATACACCTTCTTCTAATTATTGTATTTTAAGCTGCTGTGCAACAGCTTCAAGTCTGCCTTTAATACTGTTATCAATCTGAGAATTACCCATTCTGAGTATAATTCCTCCGATTATAGACGGATCAACCTTTTCGTTAAGTTTAACAGTCTTTCCGGACTTCTGTTCAAGCTTTTTTATCAGTCTGGCTTTAAGATCCGGTTTTAGTGGTATGCTTGTAATTACGGTCATTTCAGTAATATTATTATGCTGATTGTAATGTTCAATAAAAGCGTCTGTTATCTTGTCGAAGTAAGATATTCTGTTTTTATCCGTAACCAGACAAATAAAGTCGTGAACCATTCCGCTTTCACCGAAGATCTTATTAATTACCTCATGCTTTTCCGTTTTCAGGATTACAGGAGAACTAAGAAGCTTGACAAGCTGCGGATTTTCATCAAAAATTTCACGGCACTGTTTCAGCTCAGAGCAGACATTTTCTAAACTTTCCGATTCAAGACTTAGTTCAAAAAGCGCCTGAGCATATAATTTTCCTACGTCGCCCGTCATTTCAAATCACCCACATTTTCAATAAAGTCATTGATAAATCGTTCGTGATCAGCTTCGGTAATTTCCTTTTCAACAACTTGCTGTGCCACTAAAACTGCAAGCTCAGAGATTTCTCCCCTTAGATCATTCTGCGCACGTTTCTTTTCTCTTTCAACATCTTCACCGGCTTTTGCCAATATTGCGGACGCTTCGCTTTTTGCATCGGAAATGATCTCATCTGAACGCTGCTGCGCTTTTTTGGATGCTGCTTTGATCATTTCAGCGGATTCTTCTTTTGCACCTTCCATTAATCCGGTATACTCAGATTCTAAAGATTTAGCATGCTCCATAGCTTCATCAGCCTTTGCGTATGTTTCAGATACGTCGTTTTGACGCTCGTCTAAAATCTTATACACTCTTCCGAACAGAAAATGCTTAAACACCCAGACAAGAATCAGCAAATTGCATATTGTAAAAAGTATCGTGCCGATGTCGATGGATAAAAATTCCAGCATTTATATTCCTCCAGCTTTATTATTTTATTTTTCAGCTTAGAGTTTACCCAAAAACGGATTGATGAACATAAGTATAAGCGCTACAACGAAAGCATAAATACCTGTAGATTCTGCAACCGCACAGCCTATAAACATTGTTCTTGTTACTGCTCCTGAAGATTCAGGCTGTCTGCCGATAGCTTCACAGGCTTTACCTACTGCAAAACCTTCGCCTATACCAGGACCAATACCGGCAATCATAGCCAGTCCTGCGCCGATAGCCGATGCTGCTAATACTATTGCTTTTTCCATAATTTACTCCATTTCTCCTCCGGATTGAATTAAACTAAATAAATTCACCTCTTCCGGGGCAGAGGCAATTAATCTTCTGTTGTTTTTGCACTTGCAATATAAATCATTGTAAGCATAATAAAAATAAATGCCTGCATAAATCCTGAAAACAAATCAAAATACAGTGACAGTACTGCCGGAAGTCCAATTGTAAAAATCGGAATATCACAGTAAAGCGCAGTTGAAAGTCCTGTAAGAGCAAAATAAATAAGGGTAGTAATAATCATACCTCCGGCAATGTTTCCGAAATGACGGAATGACATAGACACCGGCGTTGAGATCTCGCTTACAATATTCAGCGGATTAATAAAGCTTTTTAAATATCCGCCAACTCCGTTCGCCTTGATTTTAGCTGCTTCAATCATTACAAAGCTCATCAAAGCCCAGCTCAGCGTAGTACTGTAATCAGCCGTTGTAGATCTCAGACCTATCAGGCTTACCAGACTGCCGAATATTGATGAAGCAAACAGTGCGGCAATATACGGTCCAAACGATTTATAACCTTTACCCATTGTATCTTTAACAAGATTATCTACAGTTTCAACAATAAATTCCGCTATTACCTGTCGTTTCTTTTCAGGTTTTTTCTTCATGTTATGAGTCAAGAAAAGTACAAGGAGCGTTAATCCAATAACAATACCCCAGCTTATAATTATTGTTTCAGTAATATTAATGTTAATACCAAACAATTTGAAAGAACAAGCTATTTTAGGACCGCCTACTTCAACTTCTTTTACACCCTGAAAAAAATCAGACACTTTCATTAAGTCTTTCCCCCTTTCCCGAATAATGTTTTTCCCGCATAAATCAGTTTAGGATAAAAATAAGGAATAACCGCACCGATGGTGCAAGACAGTTCAAAAAACATCGTAACGGAAATTAATGCCATAATTATAAACATTCTGGCAATGTATCCGCCGAACATTCTGCTGCTGCTCTTTATTCCTCCGCTTTTTACAATTTTGTTTACTGACATATTCAGCAGAAAAAGATTAAAAAGCATACCGGATGTTCCCAGAAGTAATCCGGCTGCCATTGAAAAGGTAAAACCAATAAATACAACTGAAATCAGGTATGCCGCTAAATTCAAAAATAACGATCTAATAAAAATAAATAATAATTCTTTTTTCAAATCCTCTTTTTCCAAAAGCGTCCTCCGATTTATAATTTTACCCTTTTTATTTACAATTATTATTATAACATATTTTTTTTAAAAATCAATAAATTTTTTTCTTGTATTTACTTTTTATTATGTTCAAACTACATATTTAACAATCGTAATTTTCATTAAAACTCTTACATTTTTCACGAAATTTGCAATGAAAATGGCTGCTAATTTAATTTCATAAAGTATTTGATTGTAAATATTATTAATTTTTATTTAGTATATCAGTTAAAATTTGTGTAAAATAAGAAAATTTATTTAAATGTAGAAATTTAATTGAATTTTTCATTATTATAGTATAAAATAATATTATAAAACGAACCGCAGTATGTTACATACGCTTTAAGGATGTAATATGCATTTTTATTTATTTTTGGACAGAATGGAGAAAGTAATGAATACTTTTGACAGATTTTATAAAAAAACAGTAATACCAATTCTTTTTATATATGTTTTATCATATATTGTCTGCTATAATGTCATCGCTTACGATACTTCGATTGAAAATGGAATATATATTATTTCTGATGCAAACGACCTGCAAAGCTTTGCTGAATATGTGTCAGACGGACATGCCGGTAGTAATGCAAAATTAATTGATGATATTGATTTATCAGATATATGCAGTCAGACGACTGAAGGCTGGATTCCTATAGGTTCCGAATCTGAGCCGTATACGGGTACATTTGACGGTCAGGGTTACTCAATAAGCGGTCTTTACATTAATTGCTCGCTTAATTACTGCGGATTATTTGGAAGTCTTGAAGGAACGGTCAAAAATCTTTCAGTTGAAGGCGAAATAAAAACATCATCAGGCAGTGCCGGAGGTATTGCAGGATATAACGGAAATGCGGGAATAATTGAAAATTGTATATTTATCGGAAGTACCTGCGGCAGCATTTATTCATGCGGTATTGCAGGAAGCAACTATTCAAACGGTCTGATATCAAATTGCTGTGTGAAAATGCAGGCAAACGCAACGATAAATCAATACCCTATATCAAGTCCGGATGGCGGCGGACGTTTTAAAAACTGTTATTATAATGATGAACTGAACGACGATGGCATATCAAGAACCACTTCAGTATCCTCATATGCTTTTTCATCCGGAGAGCTTTGCTGGCTTTTAAATAACAGTATCGGTAAAACAATATGGTATCAGGATATAGACTGCGGAACAGAAAATGATTATCCGATTCCGTCACCGAGATTCCATGAAGTTTATAAAACAACGTATTGCACATCTGAAGACACTTATTATTCAAATTATAATATGATTCACCATAATTTTTTGTCGGACAAATGCAGTGAATGCGGATTATCCGGTATAACCACTGAAAGCGCCAGCATAATTTTAAATGATTCTATAGATATGAAGTACTATTTAACGGTAAATAATCCTGATTATTTAGACAATAACATTGCTTTATGCTACTCATACGATAATGATAATACTGACTTGTCAGTATTATGCAAAAATGAATATAATAACATTTTCTCAGCTGTTATACCGTGTAAAACAGATAAAATGAACAGTAATATTTATACTCAAGCTAAAGTATTAGAAAACAATCAAATAATATATAAGGATAATTTCTCAACCGAATATTCCATACTCAAATATGCCGATAATATACTGGAAGATACAGACGGCATATACAGCAATGACTGCAAAGTGCTGATTCTTAACATACTTCGATACGGAAGTGAGATACAAAAGTATTTTTCAAATGATAATACTATGGAAAATATTATAAATGATGAATACATACGCTTTTTTGAACAATATGATGTAACTTGTGCCGATGCTGATAATCCTGATTTATCTTACCTTTTTCAGTCTGCCGATTCTCCGCATACGTCTATTGATTCAGTATATCTTACGGTTGATTCAAAAATTACTATAAATATAAAGGTAAAGGCAGAGTCTACAGGATATTTTCTTCAATTTACTGATACAATAACAGGTGAAAGCAGAACAATACCTCTTGTTCAGACAAGCGAATCAGGTAAATACCTTGCTAAAATTAAAGATGTATCTGCTGAAAGTCTTTTGCATGACTTTACATTAGCTGTTATAGATGAAAATAATAATGTTTTAAGCCATACTTTAGGATATAATATTGAAAAATATATTTATGCAGTAGAAAATTCAAGTAATGAACAGATAAACAAAGCTTCAGACGTATGTCTTGCTTTGCTGGGATATGCACGGTCAGTAAAAAATTACTGTGAAAATTTAAACAGTTAAAACGGAGAAAAAACTATGAAATCAAGAATAAAAAAAGAATCACCGCTTTTGATAGGATACATGATAAAAGAAAACAAAATCGAAGTGCTTTCTAAAATAGCATACGCTGTGAAAGCAACTTTAAAGCTATACTCAAGAGAGTCTGCCGGGGAAAAAATTGGATTTCTTGCAGGTTTTACCGGATTTGAAAAATCTGGTAAAATCCCTCAAAGCATTAATGAAGACGAATGTCTTATAATATCTGGATTTAATAATAAAAGTATTGATAAGCTTTTATATGAACTGAGATTGAATAATATTACTTTTCCGCTTAAATGTATTGTAACTCAGCATAATCAAAGCTGGACGCTTAACAATTTAATTGAAGAACTGAAAAAAGAACATAAACAAATGAATAGGTAAGTTGTTTAAAAGTAAAATATAAGAAAAAAAGTAAAGCCCGGTAAATAACCGGGCTTTTGATATATAATTTTGCAGTAAAGATAAGCGGAAACTGTGTACAGTTTATTCTGTACACAGTTTTCTTAGCTCATTAGATTTAATTTTTTAGAGTTTTTATTTATTATGCAGTTAATCAGTCAAAATCTTCGTCACCGCTTGGAAGCTTTGCGCCGCAAACACCACAGAACTGGAACTTTTCCTGTACTTCTGCCTGACAATTCGGGCATATTTTAAAGCCCTTCATTGTTTGAAGTTCAAAACGCATTTTCTTGATTCTTTTTTTTCTTGTTTCGATATCATCACAGTAGGCTTTAAGTTCATCAACTTTATCAGGTGTTTTATAGTATGTTTTACCAATGTCAGTAAATATTTCCACGATTCTTTCTTCCTCGTACAGAATCTTTCTTTTCAGATTACTCGTGTCTGACATGTTTTTTGTTTTTTCATTTACATTTCTGCTGGCGCTGCTTGCTGCTTCTCCGATTTTATTTAAGATTCCCATGATCTTCCTCCATTACATATCATAAATTTCTTTGCTAGTAAGTAATTTGATACCTGCTGATGTCAGTACATCTGCCGCCCTTTGATTATCTGCAACTCTTAGTATAACATAAGCAATGTCTTCAGATTTACTTACAAAAGCATACATATATTCAACACTTATAGCATTATTGTAAAGTGTATTCATAACAACTGAGAGTCCGCCCGGTTCGTCTGATATTCCAACTGCCAGAACATCTGTTATTGTAACTGTACATTCTGCTCCTTTGAGTACGTTACACGCTTTATCCGGGTCATTGACAATAAGTCTGAGTATACCGAAATCTTTAGTATCAGCAATGGAAAGCGCTCTGATATCAATATCGTTTTGTTTAAGAATATTGGTAATATTACTAAGTCTGCCGGGTTTGTTCTCAACAAAAATTGAAATTTGTTTAATTAACATAAAATCATCTCCCTTTATTTACGTTTATCAATAACTCTTATTGCCTTACCTTCGGTACGTTGAATTGTTTTAGGTTCAACCAAACGGATTTTTGCTGCAATACCCAGAGTAGACTCAACTGCTGATTTAATAATTTTTTCCTGATCCTCAAGACTTTTTACAGTATCAGAGAACATTTCCGGAGAAATTTCCACTTGAATTTCGAGGGTATCGGTATTATTAACTCTGTCGACAATCAATTGATAATATGGAGCTGTATTACCTAATTGTAAAAGGACACTTTCAACCTGTGACGGGAATACATTTACGCCTCTGATGATGAGCATATCATCGGATCTTCCGGCAGGCTTCATCATTTTAATAAGTGTTCTGCCGCATGAGCATTTTTCACGCTTTAGTATTCCTATATCTCTTGTTCGATATCTCAGAAGCGGAAATGCTTCCTTGCTGATACAGGTAAATACTATTTCGCCCTGTGTGCCTTCAGGCAGTACTTCTCCAGTATCTGGGTCAATAGTTTCTGCTATAAAGTGGTCTTCGTTTATATGCATACCGCTTTGTTCGCTGCACTCAAAAGCAACGCCGGGACCAATAATTTCAGTAAGACCATAAATGTCCAGTGCTTTTAATCCCAGTTTTTCTTCAATTTCATGACGCATTTCTTCTGTCCATGGTTCAGCACCGAATAATCCTGCTTTAAGCTTTATATCGTCTTTGGTAATGCCCATTTCTTCCATTGTTTCGGCAAGGTACAGTGCATATGACGGAGTACAGCAAATATATGTAGAACCAAAGTCTTTTATAATATTTATCTGTCTGTTTGTATTGCCTGTAGAAACAGGAATGACGGTCATTCCTACCTTTTCAGCTCCTCCATGAAGTCCCAGACCGCCGGTAAAAAGTCCATATCCGTAAGAAACATGCATAAAATCTTTATTTGTTGCGCCTGCTGCCGTCAGTGCTCTTGCGCAGCATTCCGACCACACGTCAAGGTCATTCTGAGTATATCCTACAACAATTTGCTTTCCTGTAGTACCGCTTGAAGCATGAACTCTTACAACGTCTTCCATAGGAACGGCAAATAAACCGTACGGGTAGGTATCTCTCAGATCCTGTTTCATAGTAAATGGTAATTTTTTCAAGTCCTCAACACTGTGAATATCATCGGGCGTTACTCCTGCTTTTTCCATTCTTTCACGGTAATAGGGGACATTATTGTAAACCTTTCTCACTGTCTGAGAAAGTCTGAAGCTTTGCAGTGCTTTCATTTCATCTTTTGTAGCGCACTCCATGTTTTCATTCCAGTATCTTTCCATTGGTAAAGCTCCTTATATATTTTTTCCTAGATCAAATGCTTTTAGATTGAGTTCAAGAAACCTTTCGGGAACACAGTTTTTTATTGCTTCTTTCCATACACTTTCATCAAAACTCATCTTTGATGCAATGAGTCCCATAAGAACAACGTTTGAAGTCTTAGCATTACCTGCTTCTTCAGCAAGAGCCAATGCGTCTGCGGCTATAATATCAATGCCCAGATTTTTTATTTTTTCTATAATATTTTCAGGATACTTTGCTGCTCCAGTAATTACTGGCATAGGGTCGAGAGTTTGTGTAGAAGTAATCAAATGGCCTCCTTTTTTTAGATATGAGATCCATCTTGCTGCTTCCAGCAGTTCAAATGAAACTATAATATCAGCTTCACCTTTTTCAATTACAGGAGAATAAACCTTATCGCCGTACTTTACGTATGTAACAACAGAACCTCCTCTTTGAGACATTCCGTGAACCTCGCTGACCTTCACATCAAATCCCTGTGACAGCAGAACATTTCCGATAATTCTTGATGCAAGCAGACTTCCCTGACCGCCGACTCCGACAATCATAATTGATTTTGTTTCCATTTATTTTAAAACCTCCCTGAAGTTAATCTGTGATAGCGTCACATTTACACATTTCTGTACAGATTCCACAGCCTACGCATAAAGTTTTGTCAATTTCCGCACCATTATTTTTTATTGAAATGGCAGGACATCCAATTTTCAGGCACATCTTACATGATTTACATTTATCTGGATCTACTTTCAGAGCTGGTTTGTGTTTTACATATTTAAGCAATGCGCATGGACGTCTGGATATTACTACCGACGGTTCTTCAGCTGAAAGCTCTTCCAGTACTGCTTCTTCTGTTTCCTTCATATTATAAGGATCAACAACTCTTACCCTGTTAATGCCGACAGCCTTACAAAGAGCTTCAAGGGATACCTTTGAGGCGGGATCACCTTTTAAGTTGTAACCTGTTGTAGGATTTTGCTGGTGACCTGTCATACCTGTTATGGAATTATCCAGAATAATAACAGTTGAATTAGTTGCATTGTAAGCAATGTTTATCAGACCTGTAACGCCGCTGTGAATAAATGTAGAGTCACCGATTACAGCTACATTTTTCTTTTCGCCGTCAGACCCCATTATCTTGTTCATACCATGCAGAGCGGAAATAGAAGCACCCATACAAATAGTAGAATCCATAGAATTAAGCGGTGCAGCAGCTCCTAAAGTATAGCAGCCGATATCGCCTGAAACTGTAATTTTATTTTTTGCCAGCACATAAAACAAACCTCTGTGAGGACATCCTGCACACATAACAGGAGGTCTTACAGGTACAGATTCTGAAAAATCAATATAGTCGTTTTTCTTGCCGATTATTTTTTCAGCAATAATTGACTGTGAAAGCTCTCCGATAAATCCGAAAAGTTCTTTTCCGATAACATTGATACCAAGTTTTTTGCAGTGAGTTTCAATAATATCGTCAAGTTCTTCAATTACGTAAACAGTTTCGCATTTTGCTGCAAAATCCTTAATAAGATCAACAGGAAGAGGATTTACAACACCAAGCTTGAGATATGAAACATCATCGCCCAGTGCTTCTTTTGCATACTGGTAGGCAATACCGCTTGTAATAACGCCGATTTTTCCGCCGTTTAATTCTATTTTATTTAAAGTAGAAGTTTCAGCATATTCAATAAGTTTTTTTGTTCTTTCTTCAACAAATACATGTCTTGCCTTTGCAAATGCCGGCATCATAACATATTTCTGAGGATTTTTTACATAAGGTTTTGTTTCAGCATTTTCTCTTTCACATAATTCAACAGAACTTTGTGAATGAGAAACTCTTGTAGAAAGTCTTACGATAACAGGAGTATCATATTTTTCAGAAAGCTTGAATGATTCCTTTACAAAATCCTTACACTCAGCCGAGTCGGAAGGCTCTACCATAAGAACCTTTGACGCAATAGCGTGATGGCGACTATCCTGTTCGTTTTGCGAGGAATGCATGCCCGGATCGTCTGCCACGGCGATGACCATACCGCCTGTAACCCCTGTATATGCAGCAGTATAAAGGGGATCTGCCGCAACGTTAAGTCCTACATGCTTCATTCCGCAGAAACTTCTTGCGCCTGCAATTGATGCTCCAAGTGCGGTTTCCATTGCCACTTTTTCATTAGGCGCCCATTCTGCGTACATTTCTTCGTATTTTGCACCGAATTCTGTAATTTCTGTTGAAGGAGTACCAGGATAGCTGGAAATCAACTGACATCCTCCTTCATACAAACCTCTTGCAAAGGCTTCATTGCCAAGCATTAATTTGTTCATTTATTCAAATCCTTTCATATAATTTTTCTTTATCCAGAAAGCCACTGAATCCGCATTATTACAGTCTATAACTTCATCAGCAGCAGATTTTACTTCTTCCTTTGCATTTCCTACCGCTATGCATTTATCGCATATGTGAAACATAGGAAGATCATTTAGATTGTCTCCAAAGCATGTCACATAATCAAATGTGCCGTATTTCTTTAAAAACTTTATGCCATTTGATTTTGAGGCACGGTTTGAGAAAACTTCCAGAAACCATAGTCCTTTATTGTAAACGTCCTTGTAAAATGCACTACTAATATTATTAATTTTATCAAGGCGGTTTTTTACTGGTGCAAGACTTTCATACTCTCCCAGAGTTGTAAAATAAACAACGCTTTCATCAGCTTCACATGCTAAATCAGAACATTTTATAAAGGGCTTGTCATATTTGTCACGTCTTAAAAGAAAAAATTCATACATTTGCTTGTTTTCAAATCCCGTATATAATGCAAAAAGTCTGTTGTTTTTAATTTTATACATAAACGGCTTTATATTACACTGCTTAAAAATAGCAGCCACAGTTACAGCAGTGCCGTTATTTATATACTCATTTTTTATATATTTTTTCTTTTGTATATCGTAAATGCTGACGCCGTTCATAAGTACGCATGGAGTATTTATGTTTATTTTTTCAGTTATTTTTACTGCCGATGAAGCAGTGCGGGCAGTAGCAAATGTAAACGCTCCGCCTGTTGAAATAAATTGATTTATTATTTCTGCGGAAATATCAGATAGTTTGCCGTTTGAGTCGAGCAGTGTTCCGTCCAGATCGGTAATAAGAAGTTCTTTCATTATTGTTTTCTCAGATCAATTATTCTTTTTGCCTTGCCCTGGAATCTTTCCAGCGACTTATGTTCTACCAGTGAAACCTTAGTATCAATTCCGAGAACTGTTTTAAGATTATGGTGAATTAAATTACGCAGCTGTTCAAGTCCGGCATAATTTTCGAGGAGCGATCCATCAGCTAGTTCAACCTTGACCTCAAGACGGTCAGAGAAATTTTCTCTTGTAATCACTAGCTGATAATGGGGAGCGATCTGATCAAATCCCATAAGTACGCTTTCAATCTGAGATGGAAAGACATTTACGCCTCTGATCTTAAGCATATCATCGGTTCTGCCCATAATTTTAGCCATCCTTGCAAAAGTTCTGCCGCATTTACACGGTTCATAGTCAATTTTAGTAATATCCTTAGTACGGTATCTGAGCATAGGAATGCCTTCTTTTGTAAGGGTTGTTACAACAAGTTCTCCCTGCGAACCCCTTGGCAGAACTTCAAGAGTGGTCGGATCAATAATTTCGGCAATGAAATGATCTTCATTAATATGCATACCGCATCTTAAATGACATTCACCTGAGACCCCGGGACCCATAAGTTCGCTCATGCCGTAATTGTCTGTAGCGAACAGTCCGAGAGTTTTTTCCACCTGATTTCTCATTTCTTCCGTACAGCCTTCTGAACCAAACAAACCGAGCTTTAAATTCAGATTGTCTATTACACCCATTTCTTTTGCTGTTTCACCGATAAACTGTGCATATGAAGGCGTAGCGACCAGTGCGGTAGTCTGAAAATCCTGCATCAGCATAATTTGTTTTTCAGTATTGCCGCTTGATGTGGGGACAACTGTGGCTCCAATTTTTTCAAGTCCGTAATGAAGACCCAGAGCACCCGTAAAAAGTCCATATCCAAAGGCAATCTGAACTATATCTTCATCAGTTGCGCCTGCTGCCATGCAAAGTCTTGCCATACAGTCGCTCCAGTTGTCAAGATCGTTTTTTGTATATCCGACTACAGTCGGTTTTCCTGTAGTACCGCTTGAAGCATGAATTCTTACGATATTTTTTATTGGCTGTCCAAAGAGACCAAAAGGATAATTATCACGTATATCGTCCTTGGTTGTGTATGGTATGTACTGTATATCGTCCAGAGTTTTTATTTTTTCAGCAGTTACTCCTGCTTTTTCAAGTCTGTCGTGATAAAACGGTATGTTTTTACAGCAATAATCCACCAGCCATTTTAGTCTGTTAAGCTGAATTTCTTCAATTTGTTTTCTTGACATTGTTTCAGCGTCTTTTTGAAAAAACATTTTATACATCCTTTCCGAGTAAACGAATGAATAATCATTCTAAAAACTTATTATATCATTTTTTTTGACAAAAGTACATAGTTTAATAGATTACATTTATTTATTTGTGAAATTCCTTGTAAATCCAAGGCTAAGTTTTGTACATATTTAACAAAAAGAGGGAAGTGTTTTTTATTATATAGAACATTGATAAATTTTTCCGAATATAGTATAATATAAATACTTTAAATTTATGAAAGGTTTATGATATGAAATACGTTAAAACAGATTCTCTCAATAGGATTATAACTGAAAATCCACGTAAGCTTGTAAATGATTCGGAGGGAAATTATTATTGTCAGCTTAATAATGTGTGTGGAGAAATATCGAAAAAACGCAATACTCATCCTGTTATTTTAATTTCCGGTCCTTCGGGTTCGGGAAAAACTTCAGCTGCAAATGAAATGTCCAGAATTTTAAAAAAGAATTATAACTGTGACAGCAATGTTATTTCACTTGATAATTACTTTCGCTCAAATACTTCGCCGGATATGCCAAGAGATAAAAATGGCAATATAGATCTGGAGTCTCCGTTATGTACAGATTTAAAACTGCTTCAAGAGCATCTGGTGCTTATGAATGAAGGCAAAGAATTTATGATGCCGGTATTCGATTTTAAAAAACAGTCGCGCAGCAGTTATGTTCCGTTTAAAAGAGAGGCGGATTCTTTAGTAATCATGGAAGGGATTCATGCGCTGAACCCTCTTGTGACCGGTGAAAACAATTTTGCGACCTGTATTTATATAAGCGTACGTACAAGACTGAAAGACCGTAACAACAAGATTCTTCATCCTCGCATCATACGGCTTATAAGGCGGCTTTGCAGAGACAGTCTTTTCAGAGGAAGGAATCTGGAATCAATTTTTTCTTATTTTGAAAGCGTATCGGAGGGAGAAGATAAATATATTTTTCCGTTTAAACGTCGTGCTGATTTTCAGATAGATACGTTTATGTCTTATGAAGTGTCGGTTTATAAAAGCTTTCTTTATAGAAAGCTGTCAGAGGCAGAGCAGATATTACGCAATAATCATTATTATAATAATATTATTGAATTTTTTAATATATTACTTCCTGTCAGTGAAAAGGAAGTACCGTCAGATTCTTTGATTCGTGAATTTATAGGGTGAGATCTAATATTACTTTTATACGTATATTTTAAATTATATTCGGCGGAACTAATTTATTATAACATTTTTATATTATGCATGTAAACATAAAAACGGCTGTACAGAATTTCTGTACAGCCGTAAATTTTAATTATTTAAAGTATCTTACACCGTTTTCAAAAATTCCCTGATCCTTGATGCCTGTAACATTTTTGCATACATCAAATCCGATACGTTCACTGTGTCCCATTTTACCGAGTACACGTCCGTCAGGGGAGGTTATGCCTTCGATGGCTTCCATAGAAGTATTAGGATTAAATCTGATATCCATTGACGGTTTTCCGTTCAGATCAACATATTGTGTTGCTATTTGACCGTTGTTTGCAAGCTGTACTATTAAAGATTGAGGAGCTACAAATCTTCCTTCGCCGTGTGAGATCGGGATAGCATGAATATCGCCTACATTACTGTTTGCAAGCCATGGAGATTTGTTAGACGCAATTCTGGTATTTACCATCATTGACTGGTGTCTTGCAATGGTATTGAAAGTAAGGGTAGGGGATTCGTTGGTCATATCGGTAATTTCACCGTAAGGAACAAGACCTAGCTTGATAAGAGCCTGGAATCCGTTACAGATACCCAACATAAGACCGTCTCTTTTTTTGAGAAGTTCATGTACGGCGTCCTTAACCTTTGGATTTCTGAAAAATGCAGTAATAAATTTACCGCTTCCGTCAGGTTCGTCGCCGCCGCTGAATCCTCCGGGAATCATAATAATTTGTGACTGTTTAATGATTTTTGCAGCTTCTTCAATTGAATCTTCAATATCAGAAGCGCTGAGATTCTTGACTACCATTATCTGTGCTTCAGCTCCGGCACGTTCAAATGCTCTTGCGGTATCGTATTCACAGTTAGTACCCGGGAAAACCGGAATAAATACCTTAGGAACAGCAGCTTTAATTGATGGGAATGCACGTTTAGCAGCATTGAACTCATAAGCTTCAACTGCCGAAAGAGTAGTTTTTATTCTGCAAGGGAATACAGGTTCAAGTTTGTTTTCCCATGTTTTCTGGAGCGAGTCAAGAGAAAGAGTATAGCTCTTTGTAAAGATATTATATTCTTGTTTTGTTTTACCCAGAACAATTTCATTTTCCAGTGCTTCGCCGTCAATTTCAATAATGAATGAGCCGTAGTGAGGCAGGAACAGTTCTTCTTCGGAAAGTTTGTTTTCAAATGCGAAACCGATCCTGTTACCGAAACACATTTTAGCGATACCTTCGGCAACACCGCCGCCTGAAACAGTCCAGACTGCTTTTGCTCTGCCGTTTTCAATCATGTCTTCTACATAAGCAAAGCAGTTCTTTACGCTTTCAAATACCGGCAGACTGTTTTCGTCGTAATCAGGCTTGATCATGATTACTGTACTGTCAGTGTCCTTAAATTCAGGTGAAACGATTTTTCTGCTTGAAGCAGTGGAAACAGCAAAGGAAACCAGAGTAGGAGGAACGTCTATGTTTTCAAATGTACCGGACATGGAATCCTTACCGCCGATAGCTCCGCATCCCATTTCCAGCTGAGCCTTGAATGCGCCGAGAAGGGCTGCCATAGGCTTGCCCCAGCGTTCCGGATTGTTCTGAGTTCTTTCAAAATATTCTTGGAATGTCAGCCAACAGTGTTCATATTTACCGCCTGCGGCAACGACTTTGGCAATTGATTCAACAACAGCAAGCATTGCTCCGTGATATGGACTTTTTTCACTGATAAATGGGTTGTATCCCCAGCCCATAATCGAACATGTATCTGTCTGACCCTTGAGTACAGGAATTTTTGCAGCCATAGCCTGAGTTGGTGTAAGCTGATATTTTCCGCCAAAAGGCATAAGCACAGTTGAAGCGCCGATTGTAGAGTCGAACTTTTCAACCAATCCTTTCTGTGAGCACACATTAAGGTTAGCCATAAGAGCGTCCCAGCCTTCAGGATTGTCCGTATAAGTATTGAGAACTTTGATGTCAGGCTTTTTGATTTTAATATCTGTATATTTAGGTGCACCGTTGGAGTTTAAAAATTCTCTTGAAAGATCAACGATTGTAACGCCGTTCCAGTTCATTTTAAGACGTGGTTCTTCCATAACATCTGCAACGACTGTAGCTTCAAGATTTTCTTTGTGTGCTTCATTTAAGAATCTTTCCACATCTTCCTTAGCGATCACAACAGCCATTCTTTCCTGTGATTCGCTGATTGCAATTTCTGTACCGTCCAGTCCCTCATACTTTTTCGGAACGGCATTGAGGTCGATTACAAGACCGTCGGTCAGCTCGCCTATTGCCACAGATACACCGCCTGCACCGAAATCGTTACAGCGTTTGATCATTTTTGTAACGTCAGGATTTCTGAAGAGTCTCTGTAATTTTCTTTCCTCAGGAGGATTACCTTTTTGTACTTCAGCTCCGCAGTGTTCAAGAGATTCAAGAGTATGAGATTTTGAAGAGCCTGTTGCGCCTCCGCAGCCGTCACGACCTGTTTTACCGCCCAGCAGAACTACAACATCTCCCGGAGCAGGCGCTTCACGTCTGATATTTTCAGCAGGAGCCGCACCTACAACAGCGCCGATCTCAAGTCTTTTGGCAACATATCCCGGGTGATAGATTTCAGATACATGTCCTGTAGCAAGACCGATCTGATTACCGTATGAACTATAACCGTTTGCAGCGCCCAAAGTGATTTTTCTCTGAGGAAGCTTACCGGAAATAGTGTCTTCAACGGGAACAAGAGGATTTGCCGCACCTGTTACTCTCATTGCCTGATATACGTAAGAACGTCCTGACAGCGGATCACGGATCGCTCCGCCCAAGCAAGTAGCTGCACCGCCGAACGGTTCGATTTCTGTAGGGTGATTATGAGTTTCATTTTTGAACATCAGAATCCAGTCTTCTTCACCGTTTTCAGTATTTACTTTTATTTTAACGGAGCATGCATTGATTTCTTCACTTTCGTCAAGATCGTTTAGCTTACCGTCAGCCTTAAGCTTTTTAACGGCAAGAGTAGCCATGTCCATAAGTGTTACAGGTTTTTCTTCTCTTCCAAGCTCAGAACGAATTTCGAGATATTCATCATAAGTTTCCTTAATATAAGGAGTTTCAATATCCACGTTTTCAATATTTGTAGAAAAAGTTGTATGACGGCAGTGATCAGACCAGTAGGTATCGATCATTCTGATTTCCGTAATTGTAGGATCACGCTTTTCAGTATCCTTGAAATATGACTGACAGAACTTAATATCATCAAAATCCATTGCCAGACCGAATTCCTTGATAAATGCATTCAGTCCTTTGTCATTAAGTCTGATAAAGTTTTCAAGGACTTCGACCTTTTCAGGAATCTCATAATCTGTATCAAGTGTTTTTACGATATTCAGCGAAGCTTCACGGCTTTCAACTGGGTTGATAAGATAGGATTTAAGTCTGGTGAATTCATCGTCTGTAAGACTGCCTTCAATAATATATATTTTTGTGTTTTTGACACGGCAGCGGTCTTTCTGTGTAAGTATCTGTATGCACTGCTCACAGCTGTCTGCACGTTGATCAAACTGTCCCGGCAGAAATTCAACTGCAAATATTCTTTCATTATTTATAAGAACAGGCAGTTCAGAATAAGTAACGTCTACGGCAGGCTCTGAAAATACAGTGTTTACGGACATTTCAAAGTCCTCACGGCTGAGTTTGTCAGCATCGTAACGGTTTAAAATCCTGACTCCTGAAATATTCAGACGAAGAGCTGTCTGAATATCGTTTAAAACAGATTTTGCTTCAACAGCATATTCAGGTTTCTTTTCAACATAAATTCGGAATACAGACATATTATGCTCCATTCTCCGCAATTAAAGTGTATTGTATATATTTAAACGGTATACTTGCGGAAAATACCGTTTCAGACTGTCGGTAGATTTAATTAAACCAATTCACCTATACAACAGTCTTTTTTACTTTCTACTATTTTAACATAAAAAATCATTCTGCGCAAACTTTTTTCGGATTTTTTTGCCGGAATTTTTATTAATGTGTAATTTGGTGTAAATCCTTGGTGAAATTCAGGAGAGCTTTCACGCTCAAAAAGTACCGGAACTGTCATTCCGACTTGCGTTTTCATAAATCTTTCCGTTAGCTGTGATCCGGCTGATTTCATTATTTTAGCTCTTTGAGCTTTGATATTTTCGGAAACCTGATTTTTCATTTCTGCGGCTTTTGTGCCCGGTCTTACAGAATATGGAAAAACATGTATTTTTGAAAATCCTATTTTTTCTGCAAATTTCAAAGATTCTTCAAAATCTTTATCGGTTTCGTCCGGAAAACCGACCATTATATCGGTGGTAAATGACGCATTGCTAAAATATTTTCTTATTCTGCATACAAGGTCGTAGTATTGTTCACAATTATAATGACGGTTCATATTTTTCAGCGTTTTGTCACAGCCGCTTTGTAGAGATAAATGAAAATGAGGACAGAATTGAGGAAGCTTTGACAGACGTTCAAGGTCGCTGTCAGTAATGATTTCCGGTTCAAGAGAGCCGAGCCTTACACGTTCTACGCCTTTTATTTTACAGCATACTTCAACTGCATCTGCTAGGCAGAGGTCAAATTCTTTTCCGTAAAAGGCAAGATTTATCCCTACAAGAACAATTTCCTTATGACCGTTTGCAGCTAGTTCTTTTATTTCTTCTTTTAAGGTTTCAATAGGTTTAGAACGGCATCTTCCTCGTGCATAAGGAATAATGCAGTAGCTGCAAAATTGATTACAGCCGTCCTGTATTTTGACAAATGCTCTTGTTTTATTTTTAAATTCGCTGCATTTGATATTTTCAAAATCATCGCATTTTTCGTATGATGTAATGTGAATGATCTGCTCTTTTTTTTCAATGTGCCGTTTTACAAGCTCCGGAATTTTATTTCTGTTTCTTGTTCCGGTTACTATATCTGCTTCCGGAAGCTTGTCTGCTATATCCGGAGAAGCCTGAGGGAGACAGCCGGTAAGAACTATAACGGCATCCGGATTCAATTTTCTTATACGTTTTAAAGTATGAATCGTTTTGCTGTCTCCCGAGGAGGTTACAGTACAGGAATTAATTATGATTACGTCGGCATCGGCAGGAGTATCCGAAATATCGTAATTTTCCGATATAAAGATTTCTTTAATGCTTTCGGTTTCATATTGATTTACTTTACAGCCGAAGCTGATAAAATGAGCATTCATATTTTTTACCTTTCGTTAAATAATGTGTTTATGTTTAACAAATTTAAACAATGTATATTGTGCAGACATTACAAAATAATCAAGGTGAATAAAAACAGACTGAATGTCAGCTTATTCATTATACTAAATTTACGAAAATATTTCAATTGTATTGACTTTATTTTTTAAGAGTGGTATTATTTATACAGCGGAAAGAAATTATAAAAATTCCGCATGAAGTAATTGCTTGTAATTTAGGAGGTATAATTATGGTAACTTATAAGATTTCTCTGGCAGCAATCAATGATGTAAAAGATTTTGTGAACATGGTAATGAGATATGACTTTGACGTTGATTTGATTTCAGGCAGATATGCTGTAGATGCAAAGTCAATTATGGGTATTTTCAGTCTTGATCTTTCAAAGCCTATCGAACTTAAGGCTCATACAGATGAACCCGGTGATTTTGCAAAGGATATTGAAAAATATATTGTAAAATAATAGTAAAGTAATATTGTGGAATTTGCTTTTAAGCGCAGATAGTAAAAGCCGTCGGTAAAAGAACTGACGGCTTTAATTTTTTTTAAAATATTTGCATATAATTTCCATAATAATACTTTTTTGGGAGAGTTGTTATGAAAAAAATCATATCATTGTGTATATCTGCGCTTTTATTTATTATTACTCCCTGTACTTGCTTTGCGGAGGAAGAAACCAAGAACTATGTACAGTGTACTCTGCTTATGGAAGCTTCCACAGGGACTGTAATAAGTGAGGAAAATGGCTATAAACGTGTTCCTCAGGGTACGCTTAACAAGCTTATGACTGTTCTTCTTACAGCTGAGGAAATTGAATGCGGTAAGATATCGGTTGATACGAAGCTTACAGCCAGCGCTAATGCAAATCAACAGCAGGGAGCGGTAGTATGGCTTATGCAAGGAGAAACAATAACTGTTGACGAATTGCTTAAAGCCGTTATAATCGGAAATGCAAATGATGCGTCAATGGTGCTGGCGGAAGAGATCGGCGGAGATGAAAATGAATTTGTCGGCATGATGAATGCCAGAGCATTTGAACTGGGGATGAGAGATACTGTATTTAAAAACTGTGCCGGATATGATGCGCAGGGGCAGTATTCTACCGCCTATGACACAGCTTTGCTTACACGTGAACTTTTAAAGTATGATTTTCTTAAAAATTATATGACTTCCTGGATGGATAGTGTACGAAACGGTCAGACAGAACTTGTAAATGAAAACAGACTGGTGAGAACATATGAAGGTATTCTGGGAGTTAAGGCGGGGCATTCTGAGGAATCAGGATATACTTTATCACTTGCGGCAGAAAGGGACGGTCAGGTATATATATCAGTTGTTATGGGATGTTCGGACAAGGATGAAAGATTTGCTGTGGGGAAATCGCTTTTAGCGGCAGGATTTTCTTCGTATAAGGTAACTACTCCGGCGTTCTCAAATGAATTTTTAAAGCCGCTTTCAGTTCATCACGGCGTTGACGATGCTGTTGAAATTGAAGCAGAGGATCTGACGGGATTGGTCGTTCCTAAAAGCGGCGATGAGCTAAGTTCTGTTATTTTTATACCGGAATATGTTGAAGCACCTGTAAAAAAAGGTCAGAAAATTGGTACGGTAGGCTTTTACAACGGAGACGCATTGCTTTATGAAACCAATCTTATTGCTTCGGAATCAGTTGAATGTATGACCTTTTCAATAGCATTGAAAAAATATTTGTACATTATGTATAAATAAATCGCTTGATAATTGTAAGTAATAAACAATAATGAAGTTATGTCTTGAAAATAAAAAGGAAATATAGTAAAATGATAAGGGTAAGAATATATTGAGAAAAATTTTAATTATGCTTATTATTGACTGGAGGAAACTGAAATGTCTTTGAAGTTGAACGGCAAATATGTTCAGAAATTTGTTAACGAAGATGAAATGAGCGGTATCAAGGCTCAGGTGGAAACTGCGGCTAAGGTTCTGCATGACAGAACAGGTCTTGGCAATGATTTTCTTGGCTGGCTTGATCTGCCGGTAGATTACGATAAGGAAGAATTTTCCAGAATTAAGGCTGCCGCTGAAAAGATTAATAAAACAGCCGATGTTCTTATTGTAATCGGTATCGGCGGTTCTTATCTTGGAGCCAGAGCAGCTATTGAACTGCTGAAATCTCCATTCTATAATAATATGAAAAAAGATACTCCTGATATTTATTATGTCGGCAACAATATTAATCCGACATACCTTCAGGAAATTCTTTCTATTTGTGAGGGTAGGGATATTGCGGTAAATGTTATATCAAAATCCGGTACAACTACCGAACCTGCACTTGCTTTCAGAATCTTCAAAAAGCTTGTTGAAGATAAGTATGGACGTGATGAAGCAAAGGAAAGAATTTTCTGTACCACAGACAAGGCGAGGGGAACACTTAAAAATCTTGCCGATGCCGAAGGATATGAAACATTTGTTATTCCTGATGATGTAGGCGGACGTTATTCAGTGCTTACAGCAGTAGGACTTCTTCCAATTGCAGTGGCAGGCTGTGACATTGACGGACTTATGAAGGGTGCAGCACAGGCAAGAGAAGATTTTTCAGCTGATTTTGACAATAACGACTGTTATAAATATGCGGCTCTTAGAAATATTCTTTATCGTAAGGGTAAAGCAGTTGAGCTTATGGTTTCATATGATCCTGCATTCTGCATGATGTTAGAATGGTATAAGCAGCTCTTTGGTGAAAGTGAAGGTAAGGATAACAAGGGTATTTTACCGGATTCAGTTGTATTCTCAACAGATTTGCATTCAATGGGTCAGTTTATTCAGGACGGTTCCAGAATTATGTTTGAAACTGTTATTGATATTAAAAATCCTAAGCAGGATCTTTTCCTTGAAGACGATGCTGAAAATATTGACGGTTTGAATTTCCTGACAAATCAGAATATGTCAGTAGTAAACAGAAAGGCTTTTGAAGGTACTGTATTAGCTCATACAGAAGGCGGCGTTCCTAATATTATTCTGGAGCTTGACAAGATAGATGAAGAAAATCTCGGATATATGATTTATTTCTTTGAAAAGGCTTGTGCAGTATCAGGATATGTTATGGGGGTAAATCCGTTTAATCAGCCGGGCGTTGAAAGCTATAAATCCAATATGTTTGCACTTCTCGGCAAGCCGGGTTATGAAGATCAGAAAGAGGCACTGGAGGCTAAGCTGAGATAATTAAAAAACACTTATATGAGTGTCCTTGAGGATATTCATTTAAGAATGCTGTGACCTGATTTAAGGTCCTGCAATAAAACGCATTATACAATGCAGCAATATTTATGTCATGCGTATGACGGAAGGAGTTTATAAATGATTAAGTTAATAACAGGCAAAAAGGGTACAGGTAAAACAAAAGTTCTTATCGATATGATCAATGATGCAGTTAAGTCAACAAACGGCGATCTAATCTGTATTGAAAAGGGAGCTAAGCTTACTTATGACATCAGCTATAAGGTAAGACTTGTTGATGCAGAACGTTTTAATGTTTCAGGTTACGATTCATTCTATGGTTTTGTTGCCGGAATGCTCGCAGGAAATTACGATATCAAGGAAATCTTTGTTGATTCAATTCTTAAAATCGGCGGTACTGATTTTGATGAATTCGGCATTATGCTTGATAAGCTGGACAAGCTTACAGGCGATGACACACAGGTTATTTTCACAGTTTCAGCTGATAATGAAGAACTGCCTGCAAGTGTTACAAAATTTGCCGATTAATAAAAAAAGTATTGACAATAAGCGACGTTTTGTATATAATAGAATTTGTGATGCTTGTAAGGGAGTAAATTTATGACAGCGGATTTACGTCAGGTTTTTAATATAATCGGAGAGCGTAAGGAATTTGAGTTTGAAATTCCTCTTGCCGAATTGGAACAGTCATGCGGCTATGATTTTGCAGGATCTGTAACAGTTTCCGGAAGCTTTTATAATCGTGCTGACGTTGTTCATATGGATTATTCCGTAAAGTTTACATTAAATATCGTCTGTGACAGATGCTTGAAAGAATTGAAAAGGGATTATTTCTATGAATTTAAGCATGTAATTGTCAGTGCCTTAAATTCTGACAACGATGAATATATTGTTGCGGAAAATTATAGGGTCGATGTAAATGAGATTGCTCTTTCGGACTTGCTTCTTGAACTGCCAACCAAACTGCTTTGCAGTGATGATTGCATGGGACTTTGCCCTGTGTGCGGCTGTGACTTGAACGAATCCGAGTGTAATTGCCAAAAAAACTGAGCTTTGTTGAAGCAAAGCTGTAAGGAGGTGCCGGAATGGCTGTACCAAAGAGAAAAACTTCCAAGGCTAGACGTGATAAAAGACGTTCTGCTGTTTGGAAGCTGGATGCACCTGCGTTCAGCAGATGCGATAACTGCGGTGAATTAAAGGCTCCGCATAAGGTTTGTAAGAATTGTGGATTCTACAAGGGCGTTGAGGTTATCAAAATGGATGCCGAATAATGCTTGAGAGGAGGAGAGGAGGAGCAATCTTCCTCTCCTTTCCGTTTATATAAGATTTTTTATGTTAAAACTAAATAAAGAAAGGGGATGTTTAAATGTCATTGCCTGTAGTTGCAGTGGTTGGACGTCCAAATGTCGGAAAATCAACACTGTTTAATAAATTGGTAGGTCAGCGGATTTCTATAGTTGAGGATACTCCCGGCGTTACCAGAGATAGAATTTATTCAAAATGCGAGTGGCGTGCCAGAGAATTTATGGTAGTCGATACCGGAGGTATTGAACCGGCGTCCGACGATATTATCCTGTCCCAGATGAGACGTCAGGCAGAGCTTGCTATTGAAAGAGCTGATGTTATTGTTCTGGTAACGGATGTCAGGTGCGGAGTGACTTCAACTGATCATGAGGTTGCTTTAATGCTTCAAAAAAGCGGGAAACCTGTGGTGCTTGCAGTAAACAAATGTGATACTATCGGTGAAACTCCTGTTGAAATATATGAATTTTATAATCTTGGTCTGGGAGATCCTTTTCCGATCTCTTCTCAGCATGGTCATGGAACAGGAGATCTGCTTGATGAAATATTTAAATATTTTCCTGATGATAAAACAGAGGATTACGAAGAGGATTACATTAAGGTTGCTATTATAGGAAAACCGAATGTGGGTAAGTCTTCTTTGATAAATAAAATAGCAGGTGAAGAACGGGTAATCGTTTCAAATATTGCCGGTACTACCCGTGACGCAACGGATACTGTCATTGAAAATGATGAAGGTAAATTTGTATTTATTGATACGGCAGGAATCAGAAAAAAATCAAAGGTAAATGAAAGAATAGAACATTACAGTGTGCTGCGTGCATATATGGCTGTTGACAGAGCTGACGTATGCGTTATCGTCATTGATGCTGAAGTGGGATTTACTGAACAGGATTCAAAAATTGCCGGTTATGCTCATGAACAGGGAAAAGCGTCAATAATTGCTGTAAATAAATGGGATGCAATTGAAAAAGGCGATAATACAATGAAGGAATTTCAGACGAAATTGGAAAATGACTTTAGCTTTATGTCATATGTTCCTTTTATTTTCATATCTGCTAAGACCGGACAAAGAGTGAATAAGCTGTTTGAGATGATAAAATATGTCAATGAGCAGAATTGTATGAGAATTTCAACAGGTATGCTAAACGATGTTCTTGCATATGCTACTACAAGAGTACAGCCGCCTTCGGATAAAGGCAGAAGACTGAAAATTTATTATATGACGCAGGCGTCTACTAAACCGCCTACATTTGTAACTTTTGTAAATCGTTCTGATTTATTCCACTTTTCATATCAGCGTTATCTTGAAAATCAGATAAGAGGCACATTCGGACTTTCCGGTACGCCTGTAAGATTTGTAGTAAGGGAACGAGGAGACAAATAATGGTTTTACAGATTCTTATGGCAGTTGTATTTTCAGCAGTAGTTTCATATCTTTTGGGCAGCTGTAATTCTTCGATTATAGTAGTAAAGCTTTTGAAGGGTGAGGATATCAGAAAGTTCGGCAGCTTTAATGCCGGACTTACCAATACACTAAGATGCTTTGGCAAGCTTCCGGCAGCGTTTACTCTTATAGGAGATCTGCTTAAAGGTATTATAGCTGTTATTATCTGTAAGCTTATATGCGGCTTGTTAGGAGTGGGACTTGGACCTGATAATGACGTGCATTTTATCGGTTATATTGCCGGCTTTTTTGCGGTTATCGGTCATATTTTTCCGCTTTATTACGGATTTAAGGGCGGTAAAGGCGTACTTGTAGGAGTTTCAGTATTTTTAGTAATAGATCCGATTGTATTCGGAATATTAATTTTGATTTTTGCAGTTATTCTGGCATTTAGTAAATATGTTTCTTTATCGTCAATTATTGCTACGATTTGCTGTCCGTTTATTACTTTTTTAATGCAATATTTTGCTGAGGGTACTGCTTTAAAATTGTCTGTTGTTTATGCAGTATTAACGCTGCCTATATGTATACTGGTAATATTTATGCACAGAACCAATATTACCAGACTGAAAAATGGAACTGAAAATAGATTTTCATTTCATAAAAAGGAGGAATAAATATGGCAAAGATAACAATACTGGGTTCCGGAGGATTCGGAATGTCTCTTGCTGTTATGCTGAACCGTATAGGTCATAAGGTTACAGTCTGGTCGGCATTTCAGAAAGAACTTGATAATATAAAAGCCGACGGAGAACATAAGTCAAAGCTGCCGGGAGTAAAGATTCCTGAATCAATTGAGCTTAATGCAGATATTTCATGCGTAATAGGCAGCGACATTGTTCTTCTTGGAATACCGTCTCCTTATGTGAGAGACGTGGTCAGAAAAGCATCACCTTTTATAACTGAAGAAATGGTAGTTGTCAATACCAGCAAAGGACTGGAAAACGGTACTCATAAGCTTATCAGCGATGTTATCCGAGAAGAAGTAAAGAAATCGCCTATTGTAATTCTCTCCGGACCGTCTCATGCCGAGGAGGTTGCTCTTGGTATTCCAACAACCGTGGTGGCAGCTTCGGAAGATATGGAAGCGGCGGCTTATATTCAGGATACGATGAGCAGTAATGTTTTCAGAATTTATATAAATAGTGATGTGGTAGGCTGTGAAATAGGCGGAGCTCTAAAAAATATAATTGCGGTCTGCGCCGGAATATGCGACGGTTTAAATTACGGCGACAATACCAAAGCTGCTCTCATGACAAGAGGTATCACTGAAATCGGAAGACTTGGCGTAGCCCTTGGAGCGTCTGCCTCAACCTTTGCAGGACTTACCGGAATAGGCGACCTTATTGTTACATGTACCAGTATGCACAGCAGAAACAGACGTGCGGGGATTCTTATCGGTCAGGGAGTAAGCCCCGAAGAGGCGGTAAAGCTTGTAGGTACGGTTGAAGGCTATAACTGCTGTAAAGTGGCTCTTGAGCTTGCAAATAAAGTAGGAGTTTCCATGCCGATTACCGAGCAGCTCAATAACGTACTTTTTAATAAAGGCAATGTTAAAGAAGCTTTGGGAAAACTTATGTCAAGACCTAAAAAATGTGAAACAGAGGAAATTATTTAATTTAATCCCTTTCAGAAAGTAATTTTCTGGAAGGGATTTTTTTGTGTTGAAAAATTAATAAAAAAATGTTAAAATTATAATATACTTTTTTGAAAGGCAGTAAATTATGGACATTAATAAAAAATTAGCGGAAGAATTCAAATTAAGACAGGAACAGGTTGACAATACTGTAACACTTATTGATGAAGGTAAAACGATACCTTTTATTGCAAGATACAGAAAAGAGCTTACAGGTTCGCTTGACGATCAGATTCTCAGGGAACTGAATGACAGACTTTCATATCTGCGTAATCTGGAAAACAGAAAAAATGAAGTAAGTTCGTCAATTGAAGAACAGGGTAAGCTGACTGAAGAAATTTCAGAGGCACTTGAAAAAGCTATAACGCTTGTTGAAGTTGAGGATATATATAGACCATTCAAGCCCAAAAGAAAAACCAGAGCAAGCGTAGCCCGTGACAAGGGACTTGAACCTCTTGCAGAATTTATTATTGAACAGAATATCGACAGCGATCCGGAATCAGAAGCTGAAAAGTATATAAATTCTGAAAAGGAAATTGAAACGGCAGACGCCGCATTGCAGGGCGCAATGGATATAATTGCGGAGGACATTTCAGATAATGCGGAACTCAGAAAGAAAATCAGAGCGCTTTATGAAAAAGCGGCAAAAATAGAATCCAGGGCAACAGATGAGGAAGCAGAAACAGTATATCAGAATTATTATGAATTCAGCGAGGGCGTATCCAGAGTTGCCGGACACAGAATCCTTGCCCTTGACAGAGGTGAAAAAGAGGGAGCATTAAAGGTTTCTGTAGTAATTGACGAGGAATTTTGTTTTTCTGTTGCTGAAAAAATGTTTGTTAAAAATAACAGCAGGTGCGGAGAACTTGTTAAAACTGCCGCACAGGATAGCTGTAAGCGTCTTATAATGCCGTCTGTGGAACGTGAGATCAGGTCGGAATTGACTGCTAAAGCCGCTGAGGGAGCAATAAAAGTATTTTCTTCTAATCTGAGACAGCTGCTTTTACAGCCGCCTGTTAAAAATCAGATTACTCTGGGCTTTGACCCGGGTTATTCTCATGGATGTAAGATGGCAGTTGTTGACAGTACTGGTAAGGTTCTTGATTCGGCGATAGTATATCCTACGTTCCGTAAGGATAAGGACAATGCTGCAAAAGCCAAAATAAAAGCTATTATTGAGAAAAACGGCGTAACTGCTATTGCTATCGGTAATGGTACGGCTTCAAGGGAAAGCGAAGCTCTTATCGCTGAAATTCTTCATGAAATACCGCAGAAGGTAAGTTATATGGTTGTCAGTGAAGCAGGAGCTTCTGTTTACTCCGCTTCTAAGCTTGCAGCGGAGGAATTTCCGGAATTTGACGTATCTATTAGGGGTGCAATTTCAATTGCAAGACGTTTACAGGATCCTTTAGCAGAACTTGTAAAAATTGATCCCAAGGCTATCGGCGTAGGGCAGTATCAGCACGATATGCCCAAAGCAAGGATGAACGAGGCTCTTTGCGGTGTTGTTGAGGATTGTGTGAATTCCGTAGGCGTTGATCTTAATACCGCTTCTCATTCTCTGCTTTCATATATATCGGGAATCAATGGAACAGTGGCTAAAAATATTGTGTCATACCGTGAAGAAAACGGTGCATTTACCGATAGAAAACAGCTTTTGAAAGTGCCTAAGCTGGGTAAAAAGGCATTTGAGCAGTGCGCCGGATTTTTAAGGGTAAGGGACGGAAAAAATCCGCTGGACAATACAGCTGTTCATCCAGAGAGCTATGAGGCTGCAAAAGGACTTATGGAACAGTGCGGATTTAAGCTTACTGATATTGGTACATCCGAAATGGGAAAAATCAAAGATACAGTTAATCAAAGGGGCAGAAAATCAGTATGTGAAAAACTTGGAATCGGTGTGCCGACTCTTACGGACATAATTGAAGAATTGCAGAAACCGGGACGGGATCCCCGTGACGAGTTGCCTACACCGCTTATGAGAAGCGGCGATATTATGGAAATTAAGGATTTGAAGCCTGGTATGGAGCTTGTGGGAACGGTTAGAAATGTTATAGACTTTGGAGCGTTTGTTGATATCGGAGTGCACGAAGACGGTCTTGTGCACATTTCACAGATATGCGACCGCTTTATAAAGCATCCGCTGGAGGCTGTCAAGGTAGGAGAAATCGTAAAGGTCAGGGTTATGGATGTTGACGTTAAAAGAAAAAGAATTTCTCTGACAATGAAAATATAGGAGGGTATTTTGAAGAAAATTGACAATGGAAATGCTTTTGATTTTGGACTTGCTGCCGAAGATTATGCAAAGTACAGAGATATTTATCCTGAGGAATTTTATAATAAAATATATGAATTAGGTTTTTATCGTAAATTCCAAAGGGTTTTGGATATGGGAACTGGTTCAGGTGTTCTGCCGAGAAACATGTATAAATACGGTTCTGATATAACTGCTGCTGATATCTCAGAAAATCAAATTAAATATGCTGAAATTTTATCAGAAAATATGGGTATTAAATATTTGACAGGTTCTGATTTGAATCTGAAATTTGATGACAATACTTTTGACTGTATTACTGCTTGTCAGTGTTATTTTTATTTTAATCATGATATCTTTGCTGAAAAAGCGTCACGATGGCTGAACCCAAATGGTAAATTAGGTATGTTTTACATGGGTTGGCTGCCGGAAGAAGACCGTATTGCGCAGATGAGTGAAAATTTAATCAGGAAATATAATCCGGACTGGAGTGGATACGGTGACTACAGACACAAAATAAAACTTCCGGAAATTTATGATGATTATTTCAAGACTGAATGCAGTGAAATTTTTGATGTAAGAGTACCCTTTACAAGAGAAAGCTGGAATGGAAGAATTAAAGCATGCCGTGGAATAGGTGCATCACTTTCCAAAAACCTGATTAAAGAATTTGAAAATGAGCATATGGAGATGCTTAGAAAAAATGCAGAAGAAAAATTTAGTGTCCTTCATTATTGTGCGGTATTATCGCTTAAAAATAGAAAATAGGAGATTTATATGAAAATAACAAAAGGAAAGCTTATAAAAAGGATAGTTATTATTTTTATTTGTGCTGTTATTCTGATTTTCTGTATAGGTTCATTTTTTGCAGTAAAATCAGTTTTCAGGAAAAACTTTGAACGGAGAGATATTTCGTATTTTACTGCATTTTTAAGATTTGATGATATTGAGGATATATATAAAAAAGTTGTACAGTTTGATTCAGGAGAAAATACTTTGGTCGGATATGTTTTCGGCAGTGAAAACAGTCATGGATTGGTTGTAATGTCTCATGGAATGGGCGGAGGAGCGGAAAGCTATACTTCTGAAATAGTGTATTTTGTTGAAAATGGATATCGTGTATTTGCTTTTGACAATACAGGCTGTTATAACAGTGAGGGAGAAAGTATGATGGGTATGGCACAGTCTGCTATAGATCTTGATGCTGCACTTACATATATTGAATCAAATGATGAACTGAACGGGCTTCCGGTATTGCTTTACGGTCATAGCTGGGGAGGATATGCCGCAGCGGCGGTTCTTGGATCTGATCATGATATTAAAGCTTCGGTCAGTATTTCCGGATATGACACTCCTATGGGAATAACGGCAGAGTTTTCTGAAAATATGATGGGAAAACCTCTTACCTATATTGAATATCCTTTTATTTGGCTTAATAATAAGCTTACCTTTGGAAGTAAAGCTAATATTTCAGCGGTAGATTCTATAAATTCTTCAGACGCTCATGTAATGATTATTCATGGTACGGGGGATGAAGTGGTAAAATTTGACGGCGCTTCAATTATTTCACATAAAGATGAAATTACAAATCCGAATGTTGTATATAAGGAAATTGACGGTAAATTAAACGGTCATAGTAATATTTTTATGACGGAAGAAGGTGAGGAATATTTAGAGGAATTGAATGAGGAGTATGATGAGCTGGATAAGCAGTATAACGGTGAAATCCCTCATGATATTGAAAAGGATTTTTATGATAAAATTGATAAAAATTTGACAAGTCAGCTTTCAAGGCAGTTTATGAACGATGTAAATGATTTTTATATGAATGCTTTGGAATTATCTAACTGAAATATTATAAAATTTCTTTTTTCCCCTTTACATTTTTGAAAAAATGTATTAAAGTAATATTATTGAAACAGGAGGGAATACAATGACCAAAAATAAAATAAAAAAATCACTTTCATTAATAGCGGTTTCTGCTGCAACAGCTTTAAGCTTAGTCGGTATGTCGATTACACCGTCAACATTTGTGTCTGCCGGTCAGCAGCTGGGACAGACTGATTTTGAAAATGGCGTCGGACTTCCATGGCACGTATGTGAGTCTGCTCCGGGAAAAATGGAATTTGAAATTTCCGGAGGCGTTTATAAAATAACAATTGTAAATCCGGGCGGAGCTTCAAAAGGCGGTGAGGACAGATGGGACTGTCAATTTCGTCACAGAGGACTTACGATTGTAAGCGGCAATACATATAAGGTTTCTTTTGAAATAACTGCAAGCAACGATTGTACTTATTATACAAAAATAGGAGATATGGCAGAGCCTTTTGCCGAGGACTGGCACGGCGAACCTGATCCGTCTCAGCACGAAGCGTTTTGGAATGTTCAGCAGCTTCAGGCAAATCAGACCAAAAAAGTAGAGGGAACATTTACCGCCAACAGAACTGCTGAAGTGGAATGGGCATTCCATATCGGCGGAGATACTGTTTCGGAGGGAACGGTTTTTACATTTGATAATATGTCATTGGAATGTACTACAAGTGATGAATATGATTATCAGCCGGAAGAAGAATGGGTAAGATCTGATATTCTTACAAATCAGTTGGGGTATTTTCCGCAGATGAATAAAAAGGCTACGCTCCTTTCAGATTCAACATCTCCTGTAAAATTTGAATTGAAGGATTCCGGCGGTCAGACTGTTTATGAGGGTGAGTCAGAGCCTAAAGGACTAGATGCCGATTCAATAGATAATGTTCATGAACTGGATTTTTCTGATTATGATCAGCAAGGTACTTACTACATTGAAGCTGAAGATGGCGCTAAAAGCCGTGAATTTCAGATAGGAAACGGCGAGATGTATTCTTATATGCTTTACGACTCTCTCAACTATTTTTATCAAAACAGAAGCGGTATTGATATAGAGAGTCAATATATAATTTCCGGAGACAGTTCTTCTCTGGCACGAGCAGCAGGGCATCCGTCCGATGTTGCAACAATTGAACAGACATGGGGTTATTCCGGCAGCAGCGGAACTCAGGACGTGACCGGAGGCTGGTATGATGCCGGAGATCACGGCAAATATGTTGTAAATGGTGGTATTTCACTCTGGACAATGCAAAATCAATATGAGATGGCTCTGAAAAACGGAAGTGAAGCTGTTTATGCGGACGGAACTATGAGTATACCGGAAAATGCAAATGGTTATCCTGATCTTCTTGATGAAGCAAGATATGAGATGGAATGGATGTTCAAAATGATGGTTACAAGCGGAGATTATGCTGGAATGGTATATCATAAGGTACATGATGCAAAATGGACTGCCCTTGCTCTTGCACCTGCCGATGATCCGGAAGAGCGTATTATTAAACCGCCCACGACTGCTGCAACACTTAATATGGCGGCATGTGCGGCACAGGCTTACCGTCTCTGGAAGAATATTGATCCTCAGTTTGCAGAACAGTGTCTCACAAATGCTGAAACTGCTTATGAGGCTGCAAAAAAGCATCCTGATATGTATGCTCCTCTTGACGAATCAGTCGGCGGCGGTCCTTATGGTGATGACGATGCAACAGATGAGTTTTACTGGGCAGCATGTGAGCTTTTTCTTGCTACAGGTGATCTTGCATATCAGAAAGATATTGAATCGTCGCCTCATTATCTGAAAATGGAAGTAAAGCTATCCGGCGGAGAAGATGTTGACAGTTCAGGCAGCTTTAACTGGGCTCATGTTGCCGCACTGGGTAATCTTTCAATGGCTTTGAATACAGATAAGATGGGTACTCAGGCGAAGGAACAGCTTACTAAAAGTATTTCTGACGCAGCCGATTATTATGAAGAACTTACTGAAAAGCAGGGGTATGGTCAGCCGTATGAACCGGGAACTATTAACTATAAAATTGACAAACATGGTTATATCTGGGGTTCAAATTCATTTATCATGAATAATAATATAGTAATGGCTTATGCTTATGAGCTTACCGGAGATGATGATTATCTTGACGGAGTGGTAAGCGGTATGGATTATATTCTCGGTAGAAATCCAATGGACTATTCCTATGTTACAGGTTATGGAACTCATGCTGTTGAGAATCCTCATCATAGATGGTGGTCATATCAGGCTGATTCAACTTTTCCGAAAGCGCCTAACGGTGTGCTTGTAGGCGGACCTAATTCGGGTATGCAGGATCCGTGGGTGAGGGGATCAGGCTGGAAGTTGGGAGAAAGAGCGCCGGCAAAGTGCTATATGGATAATATTGAAGCATGGTCTGTAAATGAATGTACTATTAACTGGAATACTCCGCTTGCATGGGTCAGTGCTTACCTTGCTGATAAAAACGGCGGTGTTATTGTAACAAAAGGAAGCAGCGATGCTAATGCTAACAAGTCTGATAATGAGATCGTTCAAAATTCCGCAGCAGGAAAAAATCAGCAGAACAGTAATAACGATCTCGGAAAAAAAGCTGATACGCTAAGAAGTGAAAGCAGCGGCGGTTGGGGATTAGTTCCGTTTTTCATTGCAATAACCTCAGCAGTTTTGGTAATAGAGTGTGTAATTTATTTTGTAAAGCGTTCAAGGAAGGAGAAAATTTCGATGAAATAATTGCAGTAAGGTATGCGTTAAATCAAAAATTATTAAAAATGGTTGTATTTATGCAGCCATTTTTTTATTTTTTATGTAATCTTTTTGTAATATATAGCTGCTTTAATGTAATTTTGTTATATTATTAGTAAAATGTTACAAAAAGCAGAGTGAAATATGGACAATATTATGGATTGAAAAACCATTAAAGTCATGTTATAATAAATAAGTAATTATAAAAGTTACATTTTGGTTAAACGTAACGATTTTGGATGAAAATAAGATTACATTTTAATTAAGAAAAAGAGGAACGGTTATGGTCAGAAAATTTAATAAAATAATTGCATCATTTATAGCCGTAATTTTTATGTTTTGCACGTCTTTTACAGTTTTTGCTGCTGACGGCTATAAGGATTGGACTCAAGGCGATTCCAGATGGGGAAATAAAACGTTAGGCTCATGCGGCGACACAATGGCGGAAATCGGATGTGCAGTTACTTCAATTGCAATTTTAGTTGTTCATTCAGGTTCAAAGAGTGAAAGTTCCTTTAATCCGGGAACCTTGTGTGATTATCTCAGTAAAAACGGAGGATTTGATAATTATGGAAATGTATATTGGGGCGCAGTTTCAGGATTAGTGCCGAATTTTACTTTTGAAAAGAAAGCGTCATTTTCTTCTAATACTAAATCAAGCATAACAAATGAACTGAAAAATTACATAAATCAAGGGTATTATATTGTTATGTCTGTTAAATATGACGGACATTGGATTGCTATAGATACTATTAAAAACGGTGAAGTTTATATGATAGATCCGGCGCAGAATAAAACGGACAAGCTGTTTGATTATTATGATGCTGCCGGAATGCTTCAGGTAAGGCTTTACAAGGGTAAAAACCTTCCTTCAAAGATTGACGATACATCGGTTACGACACCTAAATACTTGACCGGACATTATATAACTACTGACGCACTTAATTTAAGGCAGTCTTATAGTACTTCTTCAAATGTACTTTTAACGATTCCAAAGAGTACTACTGTTGTAGTAACACGCGTTTATAATAACGAATGGGGACAGGTTGAGTATAAAGATAAAACAGGCTGGATTTATTTGGAATACACTAAGTATACAGAGAGCTCGTATAGCTATAAGACAGGTAATTATAAAGTGAATTCATCAACCGGAGTCTATATGCGTTCGGGAATAGGAGGACAAAATTCTACGGTATGCCTTGTTCCATATAATGCTGTTGTAAATATAAGCTCTGTAAGCGCTAACTGGGGAAAAGCGGCATATAACAGTAAAAGCGGCTGGATTTGTATGGAATATCTTAATTATTCGGGACCAGCTTCAACTCAGGCTACTACGACTCAAAAAGTTACTACGACTACTACTGTTAAAACTACAGTCAAAACTACAACTACAACCAAACCGGTAACTACTGCTGTTACAACTACAACAAATCCGCTAAAGAAAGGTGATGTAAATCTGGACGGTAAAATTAATAAGACAGATTTAATATGCCTGAACAGATATCTTGCTAAGCCTTATGAAACAGATTTTCCAACAAGTTATAATATGGATGTAAATAATGATAAGATTATAGATGAACGTGACGCAGTGTATTTGTTTAAAAAAATAAATAAAGGAAATTAGAAAATGAACTGGACAGAAGTTAATATATATACGGAAACCGAAGGTATTGATATATTGTGTGCTTCCTTAATGGATATTGGAATAAAGGGATTTGTTATTAAGGATTCAAATGATTTTAAAGAGTTTCTGGAAAATAAGAATGGTAAATGGGATTATATTGACGATGATCTTATGAATCTTAGTAACTGTGAAACATGCCTTACAGTTTATCTTCCTGACAATTCTCAGGGAATGGAAATGATGATATCCTTGAAAACATTGCTTAAGCAAATGAAAAGTAATGATAAAAATAATATTTTCGGACGTCTTGAATTGGAATTGTTACAGGTTAAAGAGGAAGACTGGGCAAATAACTGGAAACAGTATTTTAAACCGTTGAAGGTCGGTAAAAAATTGCTTGTAAAACCGTCATGGGAAGAATGCAGTAACACTGACGGAAGAGTGATATTGGATATTGATCCGGCGTCAAGCTTTGGAACAGGGCAGCACAATACGACAAAGCTTTGTCTTGAGCTTCTTGAAGAATCATTGAATTCCGGAGATAGAGTACTGGATCTTGGTTGCGGCAGCGGGATACTTTCAATAGGTGCAATGCTTCTTGGTGCAAGTGAAGTAACAGCCGTTGATATTGAACAGAATGCCGTTGAAACTGCTATTGAAAATGCCGCAAAAAATAATATTACCAAGGATAAGTATATGGTATATTGCGGAGATGTTATCAGTAATAAGGAACTGTGTGAAAAAATCGGAGGCGGATATGATTTAATTACTGCTAATATTGTTGCGGACGTTTTAATTGCAATGAAGGATATTTTTCATCAAAAGCTTAAAAATAATGGAATCTTGATTATATCTGGTATTATAACCGAGCGTAAGGACGAGGTAGTTAATGCCGTAGTTCACGCTGGATTTGAAGTTATAGATACTGCTGAAGGAGAAGGCTGGGCAGCAGTAAAGCTTAAGGCAATATAAATAAAAAAGCAGGTTTTAAACCCTGCTTTTTTTAATTGCACAAATGTAGTATGAGTGTTATAATATAAATGGAGGCGATAAAATGAAATTAGCAATTTTTGATCTGGACGGAACATTAGTAAATTCACTGGCAGATATTGCCGAGGCAACTAACTATGCAATGCGTATTCTTGGTTTTCCTGAGCATGAGCTTTCGGAATTTAATTATCTGGTAGGAGACGGGGTTGCAAAACTTATTGAACGTGCGCTTCCCGTAGAAAATCAGGATAAATTTGATGAAGCATTGTCATTATATAATAATTATTATAATAAGAATTATACTGTAAAAACATATATCTATGACGGTATTGAAAAAATGCTGAATACGTTGAAAGAAAAAGGTTTTGAACTGGCAGTAGCTTCAAATAAAACTCATGAATTTACAGAAAACGTTATTTCATATTATTTTGGCGATGAACTTTTTTCAGAGGTTTTTGGAAAATCTGAAGGAAATCCTGTAAAGCCCAGTCCGGCAATAGTTGATAATATAATGGATAAGCTCAATATTTCCAAGGAAAATACTGTCATGATCGGTGATACATGTATTGATATAAAAACCGGAAAAAATGCCGGAATTAAAACTATTGGCTGCCTTTGGGGATTCAGGACTCTTGAAGAATTAGTAAATGCAGGAGCAGATTATATTGCTGATAAACCTTTAGACATTGTGAAATATTTATGTGAATAAATAAAAGCGTGCTTTTAAATGAAAAAAGCACGCTTATTAATTTGAATTAACCAACAATACTTCCCATATCGTAAAGACCAGGTTTTTGTGATTTAACAAAAATTGCAGCATTTATAGAACCTTCAGCAAAAACGGTTTTTGATGCGGCAGAATGAGAAATTGTGACAGTTTCATCATTTCCTGCAAACAAAACTTCATGTACACCAACAATAGTACCGCCTCTTACAGCGTGAATACCGATTTCATTCGGTTCACGTTTTTTGCGCTGTGAGTGTCTGTCATAAGTATATTTCATGTCATCGTTTCTGGTCTCATTTATAGCGTTAGCGATCATTAAAGCAGTACCGCTGGGCGCGTCAATTTTTTGATTATGATGCTTTTCAATAATTTCAATATCAAACTGATCTCCTAAAATTGCAGTTGCTTTTTTAGCAAGCTGAACCAGCAGATTAATACCTAATGACATATTCCATGAGAAAAATACCGGAATCTGAGCAGAAGCCTTTTTAATTTCAGAAATTTGTTCGTCACTGTAGCCTGTTGTTGCTAAAACTATAGGAGTTCCTGTTGTCATGCAATATTCCAGAAGAGGTGTAAGGCAGGAAGGATGAGAATAGTCGATAATAGCGTCAGGCTTTTCGGGCAGTTCATTAACAGAACTGTAAATAGGAAAATCAGCATACTGATGAGTATTAATATCAATACCGCCTATAACTTTACAGTCCTTGCGCTCTTTAATACAGCGGTAAATTGTCTGTCCCATTTTGCCGTTTGCACCGCAAATTACAATCTTAGTCATTTTATGATCCTTTCCGTATATATTAAATCAAACCGATTTTTTTCATAGAATTTTTCAATGTTTCGATGTGTTCGTCGGTCATTTCACATAGAGGAAGTCTGCAAGGTCCCGACGGCATTTTCATTTGATTCATAGCTTCCTTTATAGGAATAGGATTGACTTCAATAAACAGGTTATTGATAAGTTCAAGATACTTCATTTGAAGCTTTGCTGCTTCTTCACAGTTGTTTGCAAGACAAAGCTGAGTGATTTCATGTGTTTCCTTTGGCATAATATTTGAAATAACAGATATAACTCCCTTAGCGCCGATAGACATCATAGGAACAATGATATCATCATTACCGCTGTAAACGTCCAGTAGATCGCCGCATTGTGCAATAAGCTTTGAAGTATAGCTTATGTTTCCGCTGGCTTCCTTGACAGCAACGATATTTTTGTGCTGGCCAAGAATTTTATAAGTATTCATGTCAATGCTGACGCCTGTACGGCCTGGAATATTATACAAAATAATTGGAATGTCAACAGCGTCTGCTATTGCTGTAAAATGTGCTACTAGACCTTTTTGCGATGCCTTATTATAATAAGGAGTTACAAGCAGAAGTCCGTCTGCACCCTTTTCCTGAGCAATCTTTGAAAGCTCTACCGCATATTTTGTATCATTGCTGCCTGTTCCGGCAATAACTGGTATTCTTCCGGCAGTTTTTTCAACAGCAAATCTGATGCATTCAATATGTTCGTCATCAGTCATTGTCGATGCTTCGCCGGTTGTACCGCATACGATTATAGCATCAGTGCCGTTAGCAATCTGGTATTCAATATTTTCAGCAAATCCGTCATAATTAATTGAACCGTCTGCATTCATCGGTGTTATAATTGCAACGCCGGCACCGGTAAAAATTGTATTTTTCATTTACTTTGACCTCCTTAATAAAGTCAATCGTATAGTAAGCCATTTATATCAACAGCTAACTTTTAATTATATAATAATGTAAATTAATCAAAATAACCATTAGCAGCCAACAGCTCAGCCAGGAGTACGCCGCCGCCTGCCGCACCTCTAAGCGTATTGTGAGACAGGCATACGAATTTGTAATCATACTGAGTGTCTTCTCTGAGTCTTCCTACAGAAACTGCCATACCGCCTTCAAGATTTCTGTCCAGCTTAGCCTGAGGACGATTATCCTCTTCAAAATAGTGAATAAACTGCTTTGGAGCCGACGGCAGATCAAGCTCCTGCGGAGCGCCCTTGAATGCAGCCCACTTATTAAGAATTTCTTCTTTGGAAGGTTTTTTGTCAAATGATACAAAAACAGCAGCTGTATGACCGTCTGAAACCGGAACTCTAAGGCACTGTGTTGTGATAGAAGGAGTTTGAGCGTTTACGATCTTGTCGCCTTCAATGTGTCCCCATACTTTTAGAGGTTCCTGTTCAGATTTTTCTTCTTCTCCGCCGATAAAAGGAATAAGATTGTCGAGCATTTCAGGCCATGTTTCAAAAGTTTTGCCTGCGCCTGAAATTGCCTGATATGTGCATGCGAGGACTTTTGTAATACCGTATTCCATCAAAGGATTAAGTGCAGGAACATAGCTTTGGATTGAACAGTTTGATTTTACCGCAATAAAACCTTTTTTTGTTCCAAGACGCTTTCTCTGTGATTCTATGATTTGAATATGATCATCGTTTATTTCCGGTACTACCATAGGAACATCTGGAGTACCTCTGTGAGCAGAGTTGTTTGAAACAACGGGAATTTCAGCTTTTGCATATTTTTCTTCAAGAGCTTTTATTTCGTCTTTTTTCATGTCAACTGCACAAAATACAAAGTCAACAAGACCTGCAATTTTTTCAATATCGTCAACGGCATTTAATACAACCATATTCTTCATTTTTTCAGGCATAGGAGAAGTCATAGCCCATCTGTTTCCTACCGCCTCTTCATAGGTTTTTCCGGCAGATCTTGGAGAAGCGGCAAGAGCCGTAACCTCAAACCAAGGGTGATTTTCCAGTAATGTGGCAAATCTCTGACCTACCATACCTGTGGCGCCGATAATACCTGCTTTGTAATGCTTCATTTTTACTAACTCCTTACATAGTTAAAATAGTTAAAAATAATAAATTAAAAAAACCGGTTGAAAACCGGCTCATCATACGATATAATAGAAATATTGACATTACAACTATATTTAAATTGAATGCCGATAGCTCTCCATCAAACGCTGATGACAATCGCAATCCTGTTAAGACTGCAATCAGAACAGATTTTACCGGGATCTGTTCTTCGGCAGCATTGCCTTTTACGTCTGCATAAAAAGTCGGAATGGTTTTCCTGTCAGACGCTACTCATCGCAGCCGCACCTCTACCATAGTTTTTATAATATCATGTTATTCTTGTTATGTCAATACACTTTTTTAAATTTAGGGGAATAAAAATGAAAAAATCTGATTTTTACTATAATTTACCGGAAGAATTAATAGCTCAGACTCCTGCAGAGCCTAGAAATTCATCAAGACTAATGAAAATAGACAGGAAAACTGGAGATATTGTTCATTCCCGTTTCTATAATTTATGCGATTACCTTAAAAAAGGTGATTTATTGGTACTCAATGATTCAAGAGTTTTACCTGCAAGACTTTACGGTGAGAAAAAAGATACGGGAAGCTTTATTGAATTTCTGCTTCTGGAGCAGAAAGGAGATAAGCTTTGGGAAATTATTTGCCGTCCGGGAAAAAAAGCTAAGGTTGGTACAGAATTTTCTTTTGGGAACGGTATACTAACTGCAAAAGTTATTGAAGTAAAAGATGATGGAAACAGAATCGTAAAATTTTCATGTGAAGGGAATTTTTATGCAGTACTTGATGAAATCGGACAAATGCCTTTGCCTCCTTACATAACCGAAAAGCTGGAGGATAAGGAACGTTATCAGACGGTTTATTCTAAAGAGTTGGGTTCTGCCGCTGCTCCTACTGCCGGACTGCATTTTACTAAAGAGCAACTTGAAGAAATCCGGTCAATGGGTGTTGATATTGCTTATGTTACCTTGCATGTAGGACTCGGAACATTCCGTCCGGTAAAAGAGGACGATATATTAAATCATAAAATGCATAGCGAACACTATCATTTAAGTGAGGAAACTGCTGAAAAGATCAATCGCACAAAAGCGTCCGGCGGACGTGTTATAGCTGTAGGTACAACTTCATGCCGTACTCTTGAAAGTATGGAGCTTGAAAACGGTTTGGTAAAGTCCGGAGACGGATATACTGACATTTTCATTTATCCGGGATATAAATTCAAGCTTCTTGACGGACTTATCACTAATTTTCATTTGCCGGAAAGTACGCTGATAATGCTTGTGTCGGCATTTTTAGGTTACGAAAATACTATGAATGCGTATAAAATTGCAGTTGAAGAAAAATATAGATTTTTCAGTTTTGGGGATGCTATGTGTATTTTGTAAGAAGGAGGACTTTATGGAACTTTCAATATATTTTAAAAGTATAATTGATCAGGATATATGTCCGATAGTTATATGTAATCTTTCACATGAAATAATTTATATGAATCCGGAAGCAGTTGAAAGATATGCTAAAAGAGGCGGTATTGAACTGATAGGAAAATCGCTTTTAAATTGTCATAATGAGGATTCAAATTCTAAAATAAAAAAAGTTGTCGATTGGTTCAGTGCAAGCACGGAAAATAACAGAATTTTTACTTTTCATAATCCGAAAGAAAATAAGGACGTATATATGATCGCTCTTAGAGATGATAACGGCATTCTTATCGGATATTATGAAAAGCATGAATATCGTACTCCAGAGAGGATAAACATATGAAAATCAAAAAAGGTAAAACCGTATTTACAATTATAGGTGCTATATTTTTTATAATTGGAATGATACTGGTTGTTATAGGCGGTATATCATTGGCAAGAACATCAGCGTTTATGAATTCCGCTCAAAAGACAAAAGCTGAAATAATAAGTATAAGTGCAGACAGTTACAGAAGAAATGGTAAAAATCATACCCATTATGATGTTTGGATTGAATATACAGTTGACGGCGAGGTCTTAGAAAAAAATATTAATGAATATAATTCAAGCATGTATGAGGGCAAAGAAATTGAAGTGTATTACGATCCTGATGATCCTTCAGATGTAAGAACAGATTCAAAAGTATTTGAGTATATATTTTTAGGAATTGGCGGTTCATTTGCCGTAATCGGAGCAGTATTTCTTATAATAAACATCATAATGGGGCGTCGTATAAAAATCCTAAAGAAATCAGGAGATAAACTAAGCGGAATAATTACTAATGTTACAATGAATTATAACATGACTATTAATAATCGTCATCCATATAAAGCAGAGTGCGAGGTCATAAATCCGTATGATGGTGAAACATATCTTTACAGTTCTGAAAACATCACTGATGATATATCAGGATTAATAGGCATGACGGCAACAGTTTATGTAGACAGAAGTAATAAGAAAAAATATTACGTTGATATTTATGAATTATTGGATAAGTATAACAAGGATAATAGGATTCATGATTATAGATAAATAATTATATTAAATAGTGATTTGTTTAACATAAAGGAGAAATTATGTATACATTATTAAAGAAAGAGGGAAAAGCAAGAAGAGGACAGTTTGAAACGGTACACGGTACTTTTCAGACGCCCTGCTTTATGAATGTAGGAACTGCTGCGGCAATTAAGGGTGGTATTTCCTCTCTTGATCTGGTAGATTTAAAATGTCAGGTAGAGCTTTGCAATACATATCATCTGCATTTGCGTCCTACGGATAAGGTAATAAAGGAAATGGGCGGACTGCATAAATTTATGAACTGGAATCGTCCGATTCTTACCGACAGCGGAGGATTTCAGGTATTTTCTTTAGCCAAGCTGCGTAAGATTAAAGAGGAAGGCGTTTATTTTTCTTCTCATATTGACGGAAGAAAGATTTTTATGGGTCCGGAAGAAAGTATGCAGATACAGTCTAATCTTGCTTCTACTATAGCTATGGCGTTTGATGAGTGCATTGAAAATCCGTCGGAGCATGAATATGCGGCAAATTCAATTGAGCGTACTACACGCTGGCTTTATCGCTGCAAAGAGGAAATGGAAAGACTGAATTCTTTGAGTGATACTATAAATAAGAATCAGATGCTTTTCGGGATCAATCAGGGCAGTACTTATGATGATTTGAGAATTAAACATATGGAGGATATAGCTAAACTTGATCTGGACGGTTATGCCATCGGCGGACTTGCAGTGGGTGAATCCACCGAGGAAATGTACAGAATTATAGATGTTGTCGAGCCTTACATGCCTGTGAACAAGCCGAGATATCTTATGGGAGTAGGAACTCCGTCAAACATTATAGAGGCTGTTGCAAGAGGCGTTGATATGTTTGACTGCGTTATGCCAAGCCGTAATGCAAGGCATGCGACAGTATTTACATGGTCGGGAGTCATGCATCTTACAAATAAGTGCTATGAAACTGACAGCCGTCCAATAGATGAAGAGTGCGGCTGTCCTGTCTGTCGGAACTTTACGAGGGCGTATGTACGCCACCTTTTCAAAGCCGGTGAAATGCTTGCCGGACGCCTTGCAGTTATGCATAATCTATATTTTTACAATACTCTCGCAGAAAAAATAAGAGACGCTTTGGATAACGGTAATTTTAAGGATTTCAGAAAAAAATATTCCGGATTGCTGTCAAAGAGAATTTAGGGGGACAAATAATGAGTATAATTGAATTGATTCTTATTGGAATAGGTCTTTCAATGGACGCTTTTGCGGTATCGGTGACGAATGGGCTTTGCTGTAAGAATATCAAGGCTGGAAAAACGATCATGACGGGGGTCTGTTTCGGAGGATTTCAGGGATTAATGCCTCTTATCGGCTATTTTTTAGGACGTGGTTTTGCGAAGTATATAACGGCTTTTGATCATATTATAGCTCTAATTTTGCTTGGATTTATCGGTGGTCAGATGATATGGGAGTCGTTTAAAAAGGACGAAGAAAAGAATGAAAGCAGTATTCTTACCGGAAAAATGCTGTTTATGCAGGGAATTGCGACCAGTATTGATGCTTTAGCAGTAGGAGTAAGCTTTGCAGCGCTTGAAAATGTAAATATAGCTTTTGCAGCGACTGCCATTTGCAGTATTACATTTATGTTTAGTATTGTTGGAGTACTGATAGGAAAGAAATTCGGAAATATACTTAATAATAAGGCTCAGTTAGTTGGCGGACTGATTCTTGTAGGAATCGGAGTTAAAATTTTTGTGGAGCATACGTTTTTTTAATAATTTATACCGTGTTTATTGTGAGGAACATAAAAAATATGTTCCTCACATTTATTATATCACTATTATATTAAATTGACAGATTTGTCATAATCGAAATTAAATTTGAATATACTGATTTTAGCAAGACAAGTCCGGATAAATCTAATAACGGATTTTGTGTAAATTAGGAGGTATATAAATGGATTTAAAGATTAACCGAGAAATGCTGTCAGTCAGTGAAAAAATATATGATGGTGTTCAGGAACAAAGCGTTGAACTTGATTATATTTTACCTGATTATTATCCCGACATTTTTAAACTAATTAAATGCTGTATTGTTCCGACTATTATTTCCAGTAATATTAACGGTGATTCATTAACATATGAGTTACTTGCTGACGTTAAAATATTATATTGTTCTGAGAAGGATAATAAATTACAATGTATCAATCAAAAAATGACATACTCAAAAACAGTGCAGATGGGAGCAAATGTAAATAAACCCATGGTTTCTCTGATCCCTAAGGCAGATCACATAAATTGCAGAGTTGTAAATCAGAGAAGAATTGATATGCGGGGTGCTGTTTCAATAAAAGTCAAGATTACCGGCGAAACCACTCAGGAAGTAATCTGCGATATATTTGGTATGAATGCACAAATGAAAAAAATACCGGTTGAATATGCCGCTAAAAAAATTATAGAAAATAAAACTATAACAGTTAATGAAGATGTTGAGTTAAACATGTCTAAACCATCGGTTTCAGGTATTGTAAGGTCGGATGTAATTTTGTCTGAACCTGATAAAAAAATTATATCCAATAAACTTGTAGTTAAAGGAGACGCTGAAGTAAAGGTTTTATATACATGCAGCGACGGAATGGAAACTATGAATTTTTCAGTTCCTTACAGTCAGATCGTAGATATGGAAGGTCTTGACGAAAATTATGATTGTTCAGTAAATCTTCGGTTGGTCTCATGCGATATTATTGCAAATACGAACAGTGACGGCGAAAATAAATTATTAAAATGTGAATTAAAAATCGGAATACGCTGCCGTGCAATAAAAACGCTTCCTGTGCAGCTTGTTGCCGACGCATATTCAACTTCTTATCCATGTGAATATGCTTCGTCCAAATTTATGATTGACCAGCCTCCCGTATCAGTAAATGAAATTTTTCAGAATAAAACTTCTATTGAAAATGATGATGGAACAATAGCTTGTGTTTATGATGTTTGGAGTACTGTAAAAAATATTAATATTCAGATAAATTCTGAAGAACGTTCACTGAAAATAAGCGGTATGCTGTGCTTTAGCATTATGATAAAAAATGAGAATAACTTTCCGGCTATACTGGAAAAAGAAGAAGCGTTTGAACATGTAGTGGAAAATGATAAAATAACTGAAAACAGTTTAGCGGAAATAAATGTTGAACCTCTTGGATGTACTTATACTCTTACCTCATCAAACGGTTTATCTATAAAAACGGATATTCGGGTAATCGGCGATTTATTTACGTCTTCAATGTGTGAAGCTCTTACAGATGTAAAATTTGACGATACTGTAAAGATCACCAGAGACGGAGATTATGCGCTTAAATTATATTACGGAGTAGAAAATGAAGACGTATGGAATATTGCCAAAAAATACTGTACATCAGTAAATGCAATAATGGAAGAAAATTCTCTAGACAGCGACCGTTTAACAGATAACGGCATGTTATTGATACCAATTGTGTAGGAGGATAAAATGGTTAACGATATTTATAATGATATATCCAGAAGAACGGACGGAGATATATATATAGGGGTAGTCGGACCCGTTCGAACGGGAAAATCTACATTTATAAAAAGATTTATGGAATCGTTGGTGATTCCGAATATTGAAAGTGATTTTAAAAGAGAAAGGGCCATTGACGAGTTGCCGCAGTCTGCCGCAGGCAAAACCATAATGACTACCGAGCCGAAGTTTATTCCTGAAGAAGCGGTTGAAGTTAATCTGGAAGACGGTGCAAAATTTAATGTACGTTTGATTGATTGTGTCGGATACATAGTTCCAAGCTCACTGGGATATATAGAGAATGAAGCTCCCAGAATGGTTGTAACTCCATGGTTTGATGAAGAAGTGCCGTTTAATATGGCTGCGGAAGTGGGTACTCAAAAGGTTATATCCGAACACTCTACAATCGGTTTGGTGGTAACTACCGATGGAAGTATTTCAGATATTCCCAGAGAGGAGTATGCAGAATGCGAAAAGCGGGTTGTTGAAGAACTGAAAGAAATAAATAAACCTTTTATTATCATAATGAATTGCTTGGATCCTGAAGCGGAAGAGTCCGTATTGTTATGTGAGGAGCTTTCCGAACAGTATGGAGCAACCGTTATACCTGTAAATTGTCTGGAGCTGAGTGAAAAAGACATTAAGTATATTATGACTCAGATATTGTTTGCATTTCCGATTAAAGAAATTAACATAAGAATGGAAAAATGGATAACAGGACTTGCAAAAGGTCATTGGTTAAAAGATGAGATTTTTTCAAAAGTAAGGGAATCTGCGCAGGATATTAAATTAGTAAGAGAGGTTAAGCAGGCGGCGGAAAAAATAAGGGAGTGTCAGTATATAACGGATTCAAAAATTGCTGAAATTGATCTGGGACAGGGAAGCGTTACCATACAGGTTAATCTTGACAGTACGCTGTTTTACAAAATACTTGGTGAAACGACCGGTATAGAGATCGTAAACGAGAGCGATCTGCTTCCGATTTTAATGGAACTTAATAAAATAAAGAAAGAGTATGAAAAAATTAAACCGGCGCTTGATGAAGTTGAGGCAACCGGTTATGGAATAGTAATGCCGGACATTGACGAGCTTTCTTTGGAAGAACCGGAAATAATAAAGCAGGGAGGAAAATACGGCGTAAAGCTTAAAGCTTCCGCTCCGTCAATTCATTTAATGAAAGCGGCTATTAATACAACGGTCAGCCCTATAGTGGGTACAGAAAAACAAAGTGAAGAACTTGTTATGTATTTATTATCAGGTTTTGAAGAAAATCCAAAAAAAATATGGGAATCAAATATTTTTGGAAAATCTCTCCATGAACTTGTAAACGAAGGACTTCATAATAAATTGTACAAAATGCCTGTAGATGCAAGAATGAAATTACAGGAAACCTTAGAACGTGTTATAAATGAAGGCTGCAGCGGTCTTATCTGCTTTATTCTTTAAAAATTAATAAAAATACTTCCTTTTATGAATTTCATTGCCGAAAAAAATCATAAGGGAAGTTTTTTTTATAATATTGTTGATATTTATTAAAAAAAGTGATAAAATATTCATATAAATACTTTAGGATAAGGAGAATTATATGAATATTATCAATGACAGTAACTTTGAAAATGAAGTTTTAAATTATAACGGAAAAATTTTGATTGATTTTTGGGCGGAATGGTGCGGACCATGTAAAATGATGACGCCTGTTTTTCAGGAGCTTGAAAAAAGTTTTAATAATATTAAATTCTGTAAGATTAATGTTGACGAGTGTTCCGCACTTGCAGAACGTTTCGGCGTTATGAGTATTCCTACATTTATTTTATTTGAAAACGGCAAGGCTGTAAAGCAAATGACAGGCGCACGACCGAAATCAGAATTGGTAAATTATTTTAATTTGGATATTGACTCGAAAATTTAATATTTTCGGGTTATTTTATTTATCTGTAATTGAGAGTAAAAAAATGAATAATTATTTTTAATAAATTTGTATAAATAGACTTTACATCTTGGTAATTTTAGTGTAAAATATAAAAAGAATATTTTGCGAGGTGTAAAAATGGAACTTAAATATAAAAGAGTGCTTCTGAAATTAAGCGGTGAAGCATTAGCCGGAGAAAATAAATTCGGTTTGGATTATAAAGTAATTACCGATATATGCAACAGTATAAAAAAATGTGCTGACGCAGGAGTGGAAATGGGAATTGTAGTCGGGGGAGGAAACTTCTGGAGAGGACGTTCCAGCGGAGGTATGGACAGAACAAGGGCAGACCATATGGGAATGCTTGCAACTACCATTAATGCACTGGCTATTGCCGATGTACTTGAATCAATGGATATTGACGTAAGAGTGCAGACTGCTATCACTATGCAGCAGGTTGCCGAGCCTTATATAAGAAACAAGGCTATGTCTCATCTGAAAAAGGGCAGACTTGTAATTTTCGGCTGCGGAACGGGAAATCCGTTTTTTTCCACTGATACGGCAGCAGCATTGAGAGCAGTTGAAATTGAAGCTGATATTTTTCTCAAAGCTACAATGGTTGATGGGGTTTACGATAAAGATCCCAATAAATATAATGATGCCGTTAAATATGATTCACTGACGTTCAGCGACGTGTTAAATCAGGAGCTTGCTGTAATGGATAGTACTGCCGCAACTATGTGCCGTGATAATGATATGGGACTTTTAGTATTTGATCTTAGCCGTCCTGATAATATTTATGATGCAATAATGGGTAAAAATATTGGAACTATTATAAAGGAGAATTGATTATGAATGAAAAAATAAAAAAAGCAGAAGGTAAAATGACTAAATCTGTGGACAGGCTTAAAGGAGAATTTGCTGCGATCAGGGCAGGCAGAGCAAATCCGGCAGTACTTGATAAAGCTATGGTTGATTATTATGGAGTACCAACACCTATAAATCAGATGGCTGCCGTTTCAGTGTCTGAAGCCAGAATACTTCTGATTCAGCCTTGGGATATTTCAACATTAAAAGCAATTGAAAAGGCAATAATGACGTCGGATATAGGTATTACCCCAACAAACGACGGTAAGGTTATAAGACTTGTATTTCCTCAGCCGACTGAAGAAAAACGTAAGGAGCTTTGCAAGGAAATAAAAAAATACGGCGAAGAAACAAAAGTGGCAGTTCGTTCGATAAGAAGAGATGCGCTGGAGTCCCTGAAATCTATGAAAAAAGAAGGGGAAATCACAGAAGATGATTTGAAAGATCTTGAAAAGGAAGTACAGAACTTAACAGATAAATTCTGTAAAAATATTGATAATCTTGTTTCCGAAAAGGAAAAAGAAATTATGAGCCTGTAATATAAGGTTGGAAAAGTATGGCATTATTTAATAAAACAAAAGAGGAATTACTTCCTGAACAGTTTCCTGAACATATTGCGTTTATAATGGACGGAAATGGCAGATGGGCTAAAAAGCGTGGATTACCAAGAAAATTCGGTCACAGGGAAGGTGCAAAAACATTTAAAAAAATTACAAGATACTGTAAAGATATTGGTATCAAAAATATTACTTTTTATGCTTTTTCTACTGAAAACTGGAAACGTCCTGCAGATGAGGTAAGCGCAATTATTGAACTGTTCAGAGAGTACATAGTTGATGTGCGCAATTATATAGGCGAGGAAGTCAGAGTTTTATTTCTGGGAGATAAAACAATATTTGATGATGATCTTCAGAAAAAAATGAACGATCTTGAAGAGGATACTAAAGATTATAATAAAATGACTATGCTGCTTGCTATAAATTACGGCGGACGTGATGAAATTGTTCATGCGGCGAAAATACTTTCAGAACAGGTTAAAAGAGGTGAAATCCAACCTGACGAAATTACTGAAGATATGTTTCAGAAATATTTGTATACTGCCGATGTTCCTGATGTGGATCTGATGATCAGACCAAGCGGAGAATTGAGACTTTCAAATTTTCTTATATGGCAGTCTGCATATGCTGAATTTTATTTTACAGATGTTTTATGGCCGGATTTTTCACCTAATGAATTGGATAAAGCATTAATTGAATTCGGAAAACGTTCAAGACGGTTTGGAGGTGTCTGAATGGCAGTCAGGTTACTTTCTTCTGCGGTAGGTATTGTAATTGCTGTAATTATCCTGATTTTACATAATACGATTGCATTGAATATTGCAATAGCATTAATTTCAGTAGTTATGGTCTATGAAGTTTTGAAAGCTGCTAGATGTACTCAACTTAGATTAACATGCATTCCAGCGCTTTTGTACGCTGCTGTTAATCCGTTTATAGTGACCGGAGAAGCTGCAAAATACAAATTTACTGTTACTTTTATTGCGCTGACTTGTATTTTTACAACATATATTATTCAGCATAATTCAATGAAGTACTATAGACTTATGTTCATAATTGCTTCATCATTGTTAATCAGCAATGCTATGAGCAGTCTAATTATATTGCATGATATTGATAAGGTAAATGGATTAATGTATTTGATTATGGGATTATGCGGAGCTTGGCTTGCTGATTCGGGAGCGTATTTTGTAGGTACGTTTATAGGCAAAAAGAAATTATGTCCGGAAATCAGTCCTAAAAAAACAGTTGAAGGATTTGTTGGAGGGATTTTTATAACCGGTCTTTTGTTTATGCTTATTAATTTTGGATATTCAAAAATTCTTCCTCATTTTACTGAATATACAGTAAGTGTAAATTACTTTGAAGTATGCGTATTGGGAATGATTCTGGCAGTTGTAGGAACTCTTGGAGATTTGTCGGCATCTGTAGTTAAAAGACAATGCGGAATAAAAGATTACGGAAATATTATGCCGGGTCATGGCGGTCTTATGGATCGTTTTGATAGTGTTGTTTTTGTAGCTCCGTGTCTTTATGCATTTGTTACTATTTTTAATATATACAAATAACTATAAACAGGGGCTTAAAAGCCCCTGTTTTGCGAAAAATATATGAAAGGCTGGTATTATGCCTTAAAAATGGCATATAATTATATGAATAAGGTTATATCAATTCTTGGCTCAACCGGTTCTATAGGCACACAAGCTATAGAAGTTGCACGAATGCATAATATTAAAATTCATGCGCTTGCCGCAAACAGAAATTATCAAATGCTTGCTAAGCAATGTAAAGAAAACAATGTAAAAACTGTTTGCATTTATGATGAAAAATATTATAATGAATTAAAAGTATTGCTTGACGGAACAGGTACAAAAATACTTACTGGTATGGAAGGATTATGCGAAATAGCTGCTGATATTTCCGGAGGATTGCTTTTGAATTCGGTTGTTGGTATGGTGGGACTTCTTCCTACCCTGACAGCGATTGGTTCCGGTAAAGATATTGCCCTTGCCAATAAAGAAACTCTTGTTGCAGGCGGAAATCTTGTGATGAAGGCGGCTGAAGAAAAAAATGTTAGGATCTATCCGGTTGACAGCGAGCATTCAGCAATTTTTCAGTGCCTTCAGGGAAATAAACGCTCACAGCTGAAAAAAATTATTCTGACAGCGTCTGGAGGACCGTTTTTTGGTAAAACTGAAAAAGAATTGAAAAATGTAACAATTGAACAGGCTTTAAATCACCCTAACTGGAGTATGGGAAACAAGATCACTATTGATTCTTCAACTCTTATGAATAAAGGTCTGGAATTCATTGAAGCAAAATGGCTTTTTGATCTTAAACCGGAACAGATTGAAATTGTTGTGCATAAGCAGAGTGTCATGCATTCAGCAGTCGAATTTAATGATAATTCTGTCATAGCGCAGATGGGTGTGCCGGATATGAAAATACCTATTCAATATGCTATTCTTTATCCTGAAAGAATGGAATGCAGCTGTCGCCCGTTAAGTCTGACCGATTACGGTACGCTTACTTTTGAAAAACCTGATTATAAGACATTCAGATGTCTTTCAGCGTGTATCGAAGCTATCGGCAAAGGAGGAGCATATCCGTGTATTGTAAACGGAGCAAATGAGGAAGCGGTAAAACATTTTCTGAATGGAAAAATAGGTTTTCTTGATATAGGTAAATTGGCAGAAAGTTCTGTTGAAAGCTTTAGTTACCGAGAAATAACTTCTTATGAGGACGTAATTGAAATTGACAAAGCGGCAAGGGATTTTGTTAACAGCCGGGTAAATTAGGAGGTATTATGCTTAAATATATTCTGGCAATCATTATTTTTGGAGTTATAATCTTTATACATGAATTCGGTCATTTTTTTGTTGCAAAGCTTTGCGGAATAAAAGTAAATAAATTTGCTTTGGGTATGGGACCGAAGATACTGAAAAAACAAATAGGCGAAACTGAGTATTCGCTTAGACTTTTTCCGGTCGGCGGATTCTGTGCGATGGAAGGTGAAGATCAGGAAAGTGAAAACAGCCGTGCATTCGGGAATAAACCCGTATGGAAAAGAATGCTTGTTATAGTAGCCGGAGCGTTCATGAATATACTATTAGGATTTGTACTTATTGTAATTTTGACTTGTATGCGCAGTGCAGTTCCCAGTACAATAGTCGGAGGATTCAGTACACAGTCTGAAACCAGTGAAGTAATTACGGCGCAAAGCTATGAATGCGGACTCAGAGAAGGCGATGAAATTATAAAAATGGATGGTATGAGAATTTTCACTCCCAGTGATCTGAGTTATCAGCTTTATTCGGACGATGATGGTAAATTTGATATTGTTGTTAAAAGAGACGGTAAAAAAATAACGCTTAATGATGTGATATTTCATGACAGTGCAACAGATTCTGTAGTAGACTTTCAAATTAAGGGATTAAATAAAAATCCTCTGAATGTATTGGCGTTTTCTGGCAAAGACACTGTTTCAACGGCAAGAATGATATGGATTTCTCTTGTAGATCTTGTAACGGGAAAATACGGGTTTAATGACCTTTCAGGACCGGTAGGATTAGTTGGGGCGATAGGTGATGCGGCTGATGCAGGAGAAACATTTAGAGAATCTTTTATGACTCTGATAAATCTTACAATATTTATAACTATTAATTTGGGTATATTTAATCTTCTTCCTATTCCGGGACTTGACGGCGGAAGATTTCTGTTTCTTCTTATTGAAGCAGTAAGACGTAAACCGGTAAAGCCGGAACATGAGGGAATAGTTCATTTAATAGGTATGGCGCTTTTAATGATGCTTATTGTTGCAGTTACTTTTAGTGATATAAAAAAATTGATAGGGTAGGTAAATATACAATGAGAACGGTAAAAGAAGTTAAAGTAAAGGATTATATTCTCGATGGTAAAAAAATATATATTCAGTCTATGCTTAATAAAAGATCTGACGATATTGAAGGAAGTGTAGATCAGGCTGTTGAATTGGAAAAAGCCGGCTGCGATATTGTCAGAGCTGCAATACCGAATATGGAAGCCATAAAGCTGATCCCGGCAATAAAGGATAAGGTTAATATTCCTCTTGTGGCTGACATACACTTTGACTATAAGCTGGCTCTTGCCGCAGCTGATGCAGGAGTAGATAAGATAAGAATAAACCCGGGCAATATCGGAGATATTGACAGAGTGAAACAGGTTGCAGTTACATGTGCAAATAAAAATATTCCTATAAGAATAGGCGTAAATTCAGGTTCGCTTGAAAAACATATACTTGAAAGATATCAGGCGCCTACTGCTGAGGCATTGGTAGAAAGCGCGCTGTATCATGTAAAGCTTCTTGAAAAATTTGATTTTGAAAATATTGTTATTTCTATAAAATCATCAAATGTTAAAACTATGATTGAAAGCTACCGTCTTGCGGCGCTGAAGTGCGGATATCCTATGCACCTTGGCGTTACTGAGGCGGGAACTGAAAGAATGGGCATTATAAAATCTTCTGTGGGAATAGGCTCGCTTTTGTGCGACGGAATAGGAGAAACAATAAGAGTTTCACTGACTGGAGACCCCATAAAGGAAATATATGCGGCAAAGGATATTTTGAAGGCTGTTGGAAAGGGAAGCGGTGTTGAGGTTATTTCATGTCCTACATGCGGACGGACTAGAATTGATCTTGTTAAGGCAGCATGTATGATAGAGGAAGCGGTTAAGGATATCAATAAAGATATTAAGATTGCGGTAATGGGCTGCATAGTAAACGGTCCCGGAGAGGCCAAAGAAGCAGATATAGGAATAGCCGGCGGAGATAAATGCGCAGTACTGTTCAAAAAGGGCGAAATACTGCGTAAAATTCCAGAAGAAAATATCGTATCGGAATTGCTTAAAGAAATTGAATTATTATAGGAGATTAAAATGACTGAAATCAGATTAGGCGATTTTTTAAGTGAATATACAAATGATATTCCCGAAATTACAAAAAACGGAAATATTTATAAATTAACATATTCGGCAAATCTGACTGAAATATCTTTTTATGTAAATTTCAGGGATTTAATTCCCTATAATGATATAATATCATTTGAAAAGCATCTGGAGAAAATTCTGAATCTGGATAAAATTAATCTTTATTGTACATACCTTCCGGAAATGTTTACAATGAATTATTATAATGATCTGATTTCACAGCTTAAAAGAAAATTATCTGTTGTAAACGGATTTCTGGATAATGCTGATGTAAAATATGCTGACGGACTTATTTCTATAGAATTGAAAAACGGCGGATACGACTTATTGGTTAAATCAAATTTCAGCGGAGAATTTTCAAAGCTTATTCAGGAAGAATTTAATTTAAATATCGATGTTGAACTTACAGGCGAGCATAATGTTAATGTTGCAGAGCATGAGAAAATGATGGAGGAAGTAAGAGCGTCAATACCGCAGCATCAGGAACAGTTCGGTAATAAACCGCAGATCTCCAGGGAAATATCCGATCCTAAGCCTCCCAAAAATACTTCTGCTGATATTTCTTCACTTGAAATGCCCTTTGAAGTTATTACAGATTCGGCAGAAATTATTATGGGACGTAATATAAGAAATACTCCTGAATCAATAGCGTCTGCAACAGCCGAACTGGATAGAAAAGTAACAATAATGGCTGATATTTTTGACGTTGGGGAACCCAGAAATACTAAAAGCGGTAAGACGATTTATTCTTATTTCATTACAGATTATACAGGTTCAATACAAATGAAAATGTTTGTTGATCCGAAAAAAGACGAAATAGCTGTGGACAAGCTGAAAAAAGGAGTAACAGTTATAGTATCAGGTTCAATTGAATTTGATACATTTTCTAAAGATATTACAATAAGACCGTTTTCTATTGTTTCAGTTAAAAAGAAACAAAAGCAGGATAATGCGGAAAAGAAACGAGTCGAACTTCATTTACATACAAACATGTCTGCAATGGACGCAGTAACGGATACGGCAACTCTGATTAAACGGGCACATTCATGGGGTCATAAAGCAATGGCTATAACCGATCACGGAGTAGTGCAGGCATTTCCTGACGCAATGAATGCATCGGCCGGACTGGATGACTTTAAGGTTATATACGGGTGCGAGGCGTATGTTGTAAACGATATTAATCCTGTTAATATAATAAACAAGAACGATACCAGAGATGTAAACGACGAAATAATAATATATGATGTAGAAACTACCGGTTTGAATGTGGAAAAAGAAAGATTAACTGAAATAGGCGCTGTTAAAATAAAAAATATGCGTATTGTCGACAGCTTTAATATTATGGTTAATCCGGAAAAACCAATACCGCAAAAAATAGTCGAGCTGACCGGTATAAACGATGGCATGGTCGCTAATGCGCCTAAGGAGAAGGAGGCGGTAGAACAGTTTCTGGAGTTTTGCGGTGATAATCCGGTAATGGTTGCACATAATGCAAGATTTGATAATTCATTTATTGACGCAGTCTGCCGCAGACATAGTATTTCTCATGAATACTCTAGTATTGATAGTCTTGTAATGTGCCGCGCGATGCTTCCGGAGCTTGGAAAGCATAAGCTTGATACGGTTGCAAAGCATCTTAAGCTTGGTAAATTTGAACATCACCGTGCATGTGATGACGCACTGATGCTGGCAAAAATTTTTATAGAACTCATGGGACGTCTAATTAAAAATAACAGTGTTGAAAAATTGTGCGATCTGAATACTAAAGTTAATAAAATAGACGTTAAAAAGCTTAAATCATATCATCAGATTATACTTGTAAAAAATAGCGTGGGATTAAAGAATCTTTACAAGCTTATTTCTTACAGTCAGTTGAATTATTTTTATAAAAAACCTCTTATGCCGAAGTCTGAACTGCTAAAGCACAGAGAAGGTCTGATTTTCGGAAGCGCCTGTGAAGCAGGAGAATTATTCAGAGCCATAATTGATAAACACCCTCAGAAGGAAATTGAAGAGCTTGCAAAATTTTATGATTATCTGGAAATTCAGCCTGTTATGAATAATGAATTTATGCTTCGAAACGGTACGGCTGAAACAGTAGAAGAACTTGAAAATTATAATAGGAAAATTGTTGAACTGGGTGAAAAACTTAATATTCCCGTTTGTGCCACATGCGACGTTCATTTTATGGATAAGGAAGACAGTATTTTCAGAAAGATCCTTATGACCGGAAACGGATTTAAAGACGCCGAAAATCAGCCGCCTCTTTATCTGCGTACTACAGATGAAATGCTTGAGGAATTTAAGTATCTGGGTGAAGAAAAGGCGTATGAAGTTGTTGTTGAAAATACTAATATGATAGCCGACTGGATCGAAAATGATATCCGTCCTATTCCTAAGGGAACGTTTACTCCGGATCTTCCCGGCGCACAAGAAGATTTAGTACGTATAACAAATGAAAGGGCAAAAAGCATATATGGAGATCCCTTGCCTGAAATTGTCGAAAAACGACTTAATCGAGAGCTGGAATCAATTATAAAGCATGGATTTTCAGTATTGTATATTATTGCGCAGAAGCTTGTGTGGAATTCCGAGGAACATGGATATCTTGTAGGTTCAAGAGGTTCGGTTGGCTCTTCGTTCGTGGCTTCTATGGCAGGTATTTCCGAGGTTAATCCGTTAGCTCCTCATTATGTGTGTCCGGAATGTCAGTACAGTGAATTTATTACGGACGGAAGTATCGGTTCCGGTTTTGACTTGCCTCAGAAGAACTGTCCTAAATGCGGAACGGATATGAAGCGGGACGGACATGATATTCCGTTTGAAACATTTTTGGGATTTGACGGTGATAAAGCGCCTGATATAGATCTGAACTTTTCCGGTGAATATCAGGGCAGCGCACATAGGTATACCGAAGAGTTGTTCGGACCGAAAAATGTATTTAAAGCCGGTACTATAAGCGGTGTGCAGTCTAAGACCGCATTCGGTTATGCCAAACATTATCTTGAAGAAACCGGAAAGACTGCAAATCCGGCTGAAGAAAACAGACTGTCTATCGGCTGTACCGGAGTAAAAAGAACAACCGGTCAACATCCAGGAGGAATGGTTGTTGTTCCGTCGGATTATGAAGTATATGATTTTACACCTATACAGCATCCGGCGGAATCAGATGAATCTGATGTTGTTACCACTCATTTTGATTTCCATTCGCTTCATGATACCATTCTTAAACTTGATGAATTAGGACATGTTGTGCCTACCCTATACAAGCATCTTGAGGACATAACAGGAATTAAAATAAAAGATGTTCCGACATCTGATCCGCAGGTTATAAAAATGTGTACGTCTGCTGAGGTTCTTGGAGTAACACCTGAAGAAATATATTGTCAGACGGGAAGCTTGGGTATTCCTGAAATGGGAACAGGATTTACGATCCAAATGCTTATTGATGCAAAGCCTACTAAGTTCAGCGACTTTCTTCAGATTTCCGGATTATCACACGGTACAGACGTATGGCTGGGCAACGCTAAGGATCTTATAGATCAGAATATATGTACAATTTCAGACGTTATCGGTACTCGTGACAGTATTATGACATATCTGCTCTATAAGGGTGTAGAACCTAAAATGGCATTTAATATAATGGAGTTTACCCGAAAAGGCAAAGCGCCTAAGTTCTTTACTCCGGAAATTATTGAAATGCTTAAAGAGCATGATGTTCCGCAGTGGTATATTGACAGTTGTCTGAAAATTAAATATATGTTCCCGAAAGCACATGCTGCTGCGTATGTAATTGCGGCCATAAAATTGGGATGGTTTAAATTATATAAGCCTCTTGAATTTTATTCTACATATTTTACTACAAGAGGCGCTGATTTTGATATAGAAACAGTTGTCAGCGGTATTAACGCAGTAAGAAATAAAATTGAACAGTTAAAGGCAATGGGGAATGAAAAAAGTGCAAAGGAAAAAGATACTTATGATTTGCTTTTAATAATTAATGAAATGATGTCAAGAGGATACGACTTTCTTCCGGTTGATATTTATAAATCTCATGCGTTGAAATATCTTATTGAAGACGGGAAAATCCGCATTCCGTTCAATGCCATTTCCGGCGTCGGAGAAAATGCGGCATTGAAGCTATATGAAGCTGCACAGAAAAAGGATTATATATCTATTGAAGAATTACAGGAAAAGAGCGGTGCGTCAAAAACAACAATGGAAGCTCTTGAAAGAATGGGAGCTTTAGGCAGTTTGCCTAAAACTAGTCAGATGACTCTGTTTTAACTTGACTTTTTTTAATTATCATGTTATCATATTAGCGTACTAAAGTGAAATAAGGAGAAATACCAATGAGAAGCAATGATCTAATTACTCCGGAAGGTACAAAAGACCTTCTTTTTGAAGAATGTATAATCAGACAATCAATAGAAGATAAAATTCATAAAATTTTTAACAGCATGGGATACTCCGAGCTGATAACTCCAAGCATAGAATTTTATGACGTTTTCAATCATAATTCATCTTATTTTCCTCAGGAGAAGCTTTTTAAGCTGACAGACTGCAAAGGCAGACTTCTGGTATTAAGACCGGATAATACTATTCCGATTGCCAGAATAGTGGCTACAAGACTTAAAGATACTACTCTTCCTATGAGGCTTTATTATAATCAGTGTGTATTCAATATGGCTCCGTCTCTGAAGGGAAAAAGCGCACAGGTAGTACAAACGGGAATTGAGCTTATCGGTTCATCGTCTAAAATGGCAGATTTGGAGGTTATTTCAACTGCAATAGAAGTGCTGGCATCATGTTCTTCCAGCAGCTTTTCGCTGGAAATCGGTGATATAAGATTTTTTAATGAGCTTGTAAATAAGCTTGACGCTAATGATATACAAAAAGAAATTATAAGAAATTATATTGAAACCAAGAATTATCCGGCGTTGAATGATTATCTTGACAGTATAGGTAAAAATGAAATAACACACGCTTTAAAAAGACTTCCAAGACTTTTTGGCGGTGAAGAAGTGTTTGAAAAAGCTTCTAAATTGTTTTCTGACGAAAAAATTGACACTATTCTTGCCAATCTTAAGGATCTATATAATCATATTTCACAGATTATAGGTAATGGAAACCTTACTGTGGATTTAGGAATGGTAAACCGTACTGATTATTATACAGGCATTATAATTAAGGGATATCTTGAAGGGTATGGTGAAGAAGTTCTGTCCGGCGGACGTTATGACAAACTGATTGCTGATTTTGGATATGACGTTCCTGCAACGGGATTTGCCGTGAATGTTGACGCAGTTACAAAAGTTGAAATGAAGCATAATTCTGCTGAAGCTTCTGTTGTTGATACAATTGTATTTGCCGAAACAGGATATGAAATGCAAGCACTGAAAATTTCATGTGATTTAAGAAAAGAAAATAAAAAAGTTGAAATATCCTTGTTTAATACAATAGAAGAAACAAAAAAATATTCAGAAGAAAAAAATATTGGAAATATAATATCTGTCGGTAAAACAGTAACGGAGGTAAAATAAATGTCAAAACCATTGAGAATAGCTCTTACAAAAGGAAGGTTAGAAAAGGATACGTTAAACCTTCTGGAAAAATCAGGCTTTGACTGTACTGCCGTAAGAGATAAGGGAAGAAAATTAATTCTTCCGATAAAGAATGCTAATATTGAAGTTGTACTTGCCAAAGCAAACGATGTTATTACTTATGTTGAACACGGCGTGTGCGATATGGGTGTAGTGGGAAAAGATACAATTATTGAAATGAGCGGTAAATTTTTTGAATTGGTTGATTTGGGATTCGGCAGATGCAAATTTGCACTTGCTGCTAAAAAAGGCACTGATTTTTATGAAGGATACGGAGTAAAAACAATAGCTACAAAGTATCCGAATGTTGCAAGAAACTTTTTTGAAAGTAAGGGCATGGATATAGACATAGTAAAAATTGAAGGTTCGGTTGAACTTGCACCATTGTTGGAACTCTCAAACGGAATTGTTGACATTGTAGAAACAGGTACGACTCTTAAGGAAAATGGATTGGAAGTTATTGAAGATATCGTTTCTATTTCAGCAAGACTGATTGTAAATACCGTAAGCTTAAAGCTTCGTCAGAAGGAAATAGAAGATTTGATCAGTATTATTGAGGAGAATTTAAATGATAAGTAAAATTTATGCAAACGGAAAAGATGAAATTGAATTTCTTAAAAACCTGAAAAAAAGAAGCGGTGAAACTAATAAAAAGGTGGAGCAGGTAGTAAGCGAAATAATTGAAAATGTAAAGGAAAACGGCGACAAGGCCGTAAACGATTACACGCTGAAATTTGACGGCAGTCTGCCGGAATATTATGAAGTACCGCAGGATGTCATAAATGACGCTCTGGAAGAAGCAGATGAAGATTTTGTTAATGCACTTTTGAACTCCATGGAGAATGTTGCAGATTTTCATAATCGTCAGAGGGAAAACGGTTTTATGCACTCAAAGGACAACGGTGTAATGCTTGGTCAGAGAGTACGAGGACTTGAAAGAGTGGGTCTTTATGTACCGGGAGGTACGGCTGCTTACCCATCAAGCGTTATTATGAATGCTATACCTGCAAAGATTGCCGGAGTAAAAGAAATTATTATGGTTACTCCGCCTTTAAAGGACGGCACTCCCAATAAAGATATTCTGGTTGCGGCAGCTGTCTGCGGAGTAGACAGAATTTTCCTTACAGGTGGCGCTCAGGCTGTGGCAGCTTTGGCTTACGGTACAGAATCAATTCCTAAGGTTGATAAGATTGTAGGTCCGGGAAATATTTATGTTGCTACTGCCAAGAAGCTTCTTTACGGTCAGGTTGATATTGATATGATTGCCGGACCAAGTGAAATACTTGTTATGGCAGACGAAACTGCTGATCCTAAATTTATTGCAGCTGATCTTATGTCTCAGGCTGAACATGACAAGCTTGCTTCTTCAATTCTTCTTACAACAAGTGAAGAAATTGCAGATAAAACTATTGCTGAAATTGAAAGACAGATGCAATATCTGTCCAGAAAAGATATAATTGAAAAGTCTCTTGATGATTATGGAATGATTATTATATGTGATTGTCCTCACTGTGCTGTTGAGCTTGCAAATGCAATAGCTCCGGAGCACCTTGAAGTACTTATGAAAAATCCAACAGAGTATATAGGTAAGCTTGACAATGCAGGTTCTGTATTTCTGGGTCAGTATGCATCAGAACCATTGGGAGATTATTATGCAGGTCCTAATCATGTTTTGCCTACAAGCGGTACAGCACGATTCTTCTCTCCGCTTTCTGTTTATAGCTTTGTAAAACGTTCCAGTTATATTTATTATACGGAAGAAGCTTTGCGTGAAGCCAAAGATGATATAGTATTGATTGCAGAAAAGGAAGGTCTTACCGCACATGCAAATGCGATAAAAGTAAGATTTGAATAAGCTTTGATAAGAGTTTAAAATGAAAAAGCCTGATTCGGCAGAACGGAGATAAATATGAGCTGGGAAAATAATATAAGACGTGTTGAACCTTATGTACCGGGCGAGCAGCCAAAAGAAAATGATATCATAAAGCTTAATACAAATGAAAATCCTTATCCGCCGTGTCCGGGTATAAGACAGGTGTTAGATAGCTTTGATATAGGCAAAATGCGTTTATATCCGGATACAAATGCCGATGTACTAGTATCTGAACTTGCAAAGAAATATGATCTTGATAAATCTCAGATATTTGTAGGTGTTGGATCAGATGATGTAATATCTATGGCTTTTATGACATTTTTTAATTCAGATAAACCTATTTTATTTCCTGATATAACCTATTCCTTTTATGACGTATGGGCAGAAGTTCACAGAATTCCGTATAAGCGTATTCCCTTAGATAACAATTTTAGAATTAATCCCAATAATTATAAATCAGAAAACGGCGGTATTATTTTTCCTAATCCCAATGCTCCCACAGGCGTATTGGAAAGTGTGGAAATGATAGAAGATATCATTAAAGCAAATCCGAATTCAATTGTAATGATTGATGAAGCTTACATTGATTTTGGCGGTGAAAGCTGTCTAAAATTAATTGATAAGTATGAAAATCTTCTTGTTATTCAGACGTTTTCAAAGTCCAGATCAATGGCAGGCATGAGAATTGGATTTGCTATGGGAAATTCTAAGCTTATTAAGTATCTTAACGATGTAAAGTTTTCTGTAAATTCCTATACTATGAATCAGTTGTCACAAATATGCGGTGCAGAATCAGTAAGAGATGAAAAATATTTTAAAAATACTGTTGAATTGATAATTAATACAAGGGAAAAAACTAAAACTGCTCTTGCCGAATTGGGATTTGAATTTACCGATTCAAAAAGTAATTTTTTGTTTGTTAAGCATAATAGTGTTAAGGCAAAATATATATTCGAAGAATTAAAAAAGAAAAAAATATATGTTCGTTACTGGAATAAACCCAGAATTGATAATTATCTGCGAATCACAGTAGGCACTCCGGAAGAAATGTCAAAGCTTATTTCGGCATTGAAGGAAATTGTAAAAGTCTGAGAAAGGATATCATTATGAAACACGGTCTTGTTGAAAGAAAAACCAGAGAAACTGAAGTTTCGGTTGAAGTTACGATTGACGGAAAAGGAATCGCAGATATCAGCACAGGTATCGGTTTCTTTGATCATATGTTGACAGCTTTGTCAGTGCACAGCGGAATAAGTATGAATATAAAGTGCCAAGGGGATTTGTATGTTGACGGTCATCATACCGTTGAAGATACCGGTATTGTTCTGGGACAGGCATTAGCTCAGGCGCTTGGTGATAAATCAGGTATTGTACGCTACGGCTCGGCGTATATACCAATGGACGAGGCTTTGGGATTTTGTTCTTTGGATATAAGTAACAGACCATTTCTGGTATTTAATGGTGAATTTACTAATCAGATGATAGGTGAATATGATACATGTCTTACTAAAGAATTTTTCAGAGCATTTGCTGTCAATGCAGGTATAACGCTTCATGTTAATATGGTATATGGCAAAAATGATCATCACAAATGTGAATCTGTTTTTAAGGCTGTTGCGCATGCGTTGAAAATGGCTGTTAAAGAAACAGGATCCGGTGAAACGCTTTCAACTAAGGGAGGATTGTAAAAAATGATTGCTGTAATTGATTATGGCGCCGGAAATATTTTCAGTGTAAAAAATGCACTGGATTATTTAGGCTTTGATTCATTACTTACAAATAAAAAAGAAGATATTGAAAAAGCCGACGGACTTATACTTCCGGGAGTAGGAGCATTTCCCAGCGCTATGAAAATGCTTGAACAAAGCGGTTTAACAGAGACTATTAAAACTGAGTCAAAGAAAAAACCGTTTTTAGGAATTTGCCTTGGAATGCAGCTTATATTTCAAAAAGGATATGAATTTGAAGAGTGTGACGGACTGGGTTTGATTCCAGGCAGCGTCAGAAAAATGGAAGAACGGGAACTGATTATTCCTCATATGGGTTGGAATAAGCTTGAGGTTTTAAACGACTGTCCATTGCTTGCAGGACTAGACGATAACAGCTATGTTTATTTTGTTCATTCCTATAAGGCTGAGTGCGAGGATAAAAATATAGCGGCATATTCCGTATATGGCGGCAGAGTACCTGCACTGGTATACGATGGAAATACTGTATACGGAGCACAATTTCATCCTGAAAAGAGCGGAGATACCGGTCTTAAAATTCTTAAAAACTTCGGAGGACTTATTAAATGATAATTTTACCTGCAATAGATATTAAGGACGGAAACTGCGTCAGACTTTTTAAGGGCGATTTTTCTACAGTTGAAAAAGTAGCGGCAGATTATATGGAGACAGCAAAAGGTTTTGAAAAGGCAGGCGCTTCATGGATACATATGGTAGACCTTGACGGCGCAAAGGAAGGAAAACCGGTAAATACTAAGATTTATAAAGATGTAGCGACTAAAACCTCATTGAAAGTCGAAGTGGGCGGAGGAATAAGGAATCTTGAAACCATTGAGGAATACCTTGCAATGGGAATTTCAAGAGTAATAATAGGTTCAGCAGCTTTGAAAAATCCTCAGCTTGTAAAAGATGCAGTGAATAAATTCGGCTGTGAAAAAATCGCTGTTGGAATTGATTCAAAAAACGGTATGGTTGCAACCGAGGGATGGCTTGAATCATCTGACGTCCATTATATAGATCTTGCAAAGAAAATGATTGAAATCGGTGTGAAATATTTTATCGTAACGGATATTTCTAAAGACGGTACGCTTTCAGGCGTAAATACCATTCAGTTGGCAGAGCTTTCAAAGGCAACAAAAGGGCAGTGTAAAATAATTGCAAGCGGAGGAGTTCATACAATTGAAGATATAAAAGAATGTAAAAAACTCGGACTTTACGGTACAATTTGCGGAAAATCCATTTATAAAGGTACTCTTGATCTGAAAGAAGCTGTTGAAATAGGGGAGGGAGCATAAATGCTTGCAAAGAGAATTATTCCTTGCCTTGACGTGAGAAACGGAAAGGTAGTCAAGGGAGTAAATTTTGAAGGAATTAAAGATGTAGGCGATCCGGTTTTATCTGCTGAGGAATATAATAAACAGGGCGCTGATGAAATAGTATTTTATGACATAACAGCTTCATTTGAAGGCAGAGGTGTTTTCCTTGACGTTGTAAGAGAAACTGCTAAAAAAGTATTTGTACCGCTTACAGTGGGCGGAGGAATTAAAACGGTTGATGATATCCGTGATGCGTTAAGGGCAGGTGCAGATAAGGTTTCTGTAAATTCACAGGCTGTACAGAATCCGCAGTTAATAAAAGACGGGGCTGATATTTTTGGAAGCCAGTGCATATGCGTTGGTATCGATGCAAAAAGAATTTCCGATAAAAAATGGACTGTCTTTATAAACGGCGGTCGTGTTGATATGAAGCTTGACCTTATAGATTGGGTAAAGCAAATCGAACAGCTTGGTGCGGGGGAAATATGCCTTAATTCCATTGATGCCGACGGAACTAAAGCCGGATTTGATATTCCAATGCTTGACGCTGTTTGCAGCGCTGTAAATATTCCGGTGATAGCAAGCGGCGGCGCCGGAAAAATTGATGATTTTTCAGAGGTGTTTGAAAAAACCGGTGCTACTGCCGCACTTGCCGCTTCGCTTTTCCATTTTAAGGAACTCACTGTTGGCGAGGTTAAGGATTATTGCAGAAGCAAAGGAATTATTGTGAGATAAATAGAAAGGCAATTTACAATGGAAAAAATAAAAGTGAATTTAAATAACCTTGACAAATATTTTGTCAAGAGCGAACTGATACCGGCAATTGTATATGAGGCAGATACTAAAACTGTTCTTATGCTTGCCTATATGAATGAGGAAAGTCTTAGAAAAACTTTGGAGACAGGATACACATGGTTCTGGAGCCGTTCAAGGCAGGAACTGTGGAATAAAGGCGCAACATCAGGTCATTTGCAAAAAATAGTAAGCATTTACAGCGATTGTGATGATGATACACTGCTTGTAAATGTTAAACAGACGGGCGTTGCCTGTCATACCGGAGAATACAGTTGTTTTTTTAATAATATTTATGAGGGAGAATAAAAATGACAGTTTATGAAGAAATTTTTGAAGTAATCAAGCAGAGAAAAAAAGATTATGAAAATGGTACTGCTCGGGAAAATTCTTATACCTGCTATCTTTTTGAAAAAGGTGTAGATAAAATCTGCAAGAAGATCGGTGAAGAAGCTTCTGAAACAATAATTGCAGCTAAAAATAAAGATAATGATGAACTGAAAAATGAAATAAATGATTTACTGTATCATGTAATGGTGCTTTGTGCAAATCAAGGACTTGAATGGTCAGAGGTAGAAAAGGTTCTGGAAGAACGAAATGAAAAGATCGGAAACTTAAAAAAATTTCATCAGGTTGATAAAAATACTTGATTTTGTAACAATTCGTTTCAAGTCTGAATATTATATATAGAAGTGTTCAAAAAATTTTGAAACTTTAGTATATAATAGGAGGACTTTTTTTATGAGCGAATATACTCGTCATTTTAACGACTGTGACGCTGTTCCAATTAAAGTTAACAGAGTATTTGACAGTTGCAGTGACAAAGACTGCGTTACCGGCGTTCAGGTTAATCTTGACTGTAAACTTCCGCCGGAAATAGCAATAGTTAAATCAAGATGTATAACAGTTTCAGACGTATGTATGAATGTTGAAGAAATACCGTTTAATAAGGGATTCTTTTCGGTTGATTTGACCTTTTCACTGGACGTTCAGCTTTTAGGTTATGAAAAAGCCTGTGGTGATCCCGTTATTCTTACCGGTACGGCAACAGTCAGCAAAAACTGCATACTTTATGGCAGTGAAACAAACTCTAAAACATTTTACAGCGACGGTACATCAATAGGAACCACAGGAAGCTGCTGCAACACTATTAATCCGCCGTCTGCCGCTGTTCAGGTTGTTTCGCCGATCGTACTTGAAGCTAAAATTGTTAAGGGATGTCAGCACTGTGATTGCGGATGCAGTGAAAGCAGCGAATTTCAGTTGCCTCCTCCAAGACCTCAGAGAGATGTTGTCTTGACGTTGGGTTTATTCTATGTTGTTGAATTGACTAGACCGGTTACCATAATGGTACCAACTTACAATTATACAATACCTCAAAAGGAATGCTGTGCAGATATGGCAAGTCCGTGTGAAATATTTGATAAAATTAAATTTCCGGTAGAGGAATTTTCACCTTCAAAACTTGAAAATAATAATAATTGCGGATGTACTTATCCGGCAGAACGCAGTATCAGTCAGGATGACTGCGGTTGTCAGGATATATAATTTTATCGGGACGGTCATAAGACCGTCCGTTAAATTATAAAAGAGGTATGTGTAGAAAATGAGATCAAGAAAGAAATTAAATAAAAGAAAAATATTTATTGCCGCAGTATTTACGGCTATTATAATAATAACAGTAATTTGTATTGACATTAAAATAAAGAACAAGATAGAACAGATAAGTATATATTACTGTAATATATCTGTGTCAGAAATTATAAATAAAAGCGTCAGCAAGACGCTTAATGATAATAACACAGAATATTCAGATTTAGTTTATGAACTTTATGACGCAGATAATAAACTGTCTTCAGTAAAGGTTAAAACTGATAAATTAAATATTCTTCAAACACAGATTATATCCGATATTAACCGTCAATTATTAAATAACAGCAAAAATAAAATTAAAATACCATTGGGGACTGTCAGCGGTTCATATTTGTTCAGCGGACGGGGTCCGGAAATTGAAATAAAATTTCTTCCGTCCGGATCAGTATCGTCGGCGCTGAACAGTGAGTTAACTTCTGCCGGAATTAATCAGTCGTGTCATAAAATTTCTATGAATATTACGGCTGATATTACAGCTGTGTTTCCTTCAGGAAGCTGTAATACCAGCGTACAATTAAATTGTATTTTAGCTGAATCTGTAATTATCGGAGAAGTACCTGACGGAATCATAGGAGAAAATATATCCTAAAATACATAATACGAGCTTTAATTTGAAAAAATAAGTTGAAAATATTGCATAATCGTGGTATAATAAACAATGTATTTATTGTAAAGTTAGTAAAAAACGGAGAGATTATGAATAGTTCGGAAATACTTGATAAAATAAAAAAATTGTCTGCGGAAATTGAAAGACATAATAAAAATTATTATGTGATGGATAATCCTGTGATTTCGGATTATGAATATGATATGATGATGCAGGAACTGAAAAAGCTTGAGAATGAATATCCTGAATTTGCTTTTGAAAATTCTCCTACAAAGCGTGTGGGGGGAGAGGCTCTTAACACATTTGAAAAAGTTGAGCACAAGGTACAGATGGGAAGCCTTCAGGATGTTTTTTCTTTTGATGAAGTGAGAAACTTTATTGAAAAATGCTTTGAACAGCTTGATGCTCCTGTATTTGTTGTCGAACCTAAAATTGACGGCTTATCTGTATCATTGGAGTATGTAAACGGAGAGATGAAAATCGGTTCAACCCGTGGAAATGGTTTTGAGGGAGAAAATGTAACAAATAATCTTAAAACTATAAAGTCAATACCGCTTATCCTGAATGAATCAGTTCCATTAATAGAGGTTAGGGGTGAAGTTTATATGCCCCGTAAAAGCTTTACTGAGCTTATAGAAAAACAGGAACTGAATGATGAACAACCTTTTAAAAACCCAAGAAATGCAGCCGCAGGCTCTCTTCGCCAAAAAGATTCTAAAATTACTGCACAAAGAAAACTTGATATTTTTGTATTTAATTTACAGCAAATTGAAGGTAAAAATATATTATCTCATAAAGAATCACTGGACTATATGAAATCTTTGGGGTTTAAGGTTATACCAAGTTATATTGAATGCAGAAATTATGAAGAAATTATTGCTGAAATAAATAAAATCGGTGAAAGCAGGAATAATTACTCTTTTGATATTGACGGTGTTGTAATTAAAGTCAATAATTTTGAACAGAGGGAAATAATGGGATCTACTGCAAAAGTACCGAAATGGGCAATCGCTTATAAATTTCCTCCGGAAGAAAAAGAAACAAAGCTTCTTGATATTGAGGTAAATGTTGGAAGAACAGGCGCAATAACGCCAGTGGCTGTTTTTGAACCGGTAAATCTGGCTGGGACAAGTGTTTCCAGAGCAGTACTGCACAATCAGCAGTTTATTGATGAAAGAGATATCAGAATCGGAGATACTATATTGGTAAGAAAAGCCGGAGAAATTATTCCGGAGGTTATTAAAACTGTATGTCATGATGAGAATTCTATGAGGTTTTCACTTCCTTCGGAATGTCCTGTTTGCGGAACGTCTGCGGTCAGATATGAAGATGAAAGTGTGCTGCGATGTCCTAATACTGACTGTCCGGCACAGCTTTTAAAAAATATTATTCACTTTGCTTCAAAGGATGCTATGAATATTGACGGTCTCGGACCTGCTATTGTACAGGTTCTTTTGGAAAAAGAACTTATTAAGTCGGTAGCAGATTTATACTGTATTGAATATGATCAGCTTGAATCTTTGGAGAGATTTGCAGAAAAGTCTGCTAAAAATCTTCTTAAAGCAATTGAAAATTCAAAAAGTAATAATCTTGACCGTCTTTTGTTTGCACTTGGTATACGGAATATAGGAGTAAAGGCTGCAAGGCTTTTATGTGAAAAATTCGGTAATATTGATTCTATTATGAATGCAGACGCTAAAGAAATATCAGAAATAGACGGGTTCGGAAACGTTATGGCAGAAAATGTGGTTAAGGCTTTTAAAGAAACTCATAGGATTGAACTTGTCAATAGATTGAGAGAATACGGAGTAAATATGATTTATAGATCTTCCGTATCCGGAGGAGACGGAAGATTCAAGGGTAAGACTTTCGTTCTTACAGGTACTTTGCCGACTATGAAAAGAAAAGAGGCTCAGTCCTTAATTGAAAAGCTTGGCGGAAAGGTTTCCTCATCTGTTTCAAAGAAAACTGATTATGTTGTTGCGGGAGAAGACGCTGGAAGCAAGCTTGTGAAGGCACAGGAATTGGGAATAGAAATTATAAGCGAACAAGAGCTTATTAATATATCAATGTAAAAGGATGGTAGATATGAAAATTGACATTAAACATATTGCGAAGCTGTCACGCTTGAGAATAGAAGATGATAAGCTTGAAAAATTTGAAAAGGATATGGAATCTATTGTTAACATGGTCGACAGACTGCCTGATGTTGAGGGCACGCTTGATCTGAACCCTAAGGATACTATGACTTTAAGGGAAGATAAAGCGGTTACTGATAAATTCAAACGTGAAGAACTGCTGAAAAATGCACCGGAGGTTCAGGCAGGCTGTCTGGTAGTTCCGAAAACTGTTGAATAAAGGAGTTTACAATGAGATTATATGAAAAAACAGCTTCAGAGCTGTCAGAAATGCTTAAAAATAAAGAATGCAGCGCTGTGGAATTATGCAATGATGTATTAGCAAGAATAAATGAAACTGAAAATAAAATTGGTGCTTATGTAACTGTAGCGGAAGAATCTGCAAAGGAAAATGCAAAGAAAATTGATAAAGCAATGGCAGCGGGAGAAAAGCTTCATCCGCTTGCAGGTATTCCTATAGGAATTAAAGATAATATTTCTACAAAAGGAATCAGGACGACTTGTTCTTCAAAAATGCTTGAGAATTACGTTCCTCCTTTTGATGCTACTGTAATGAATAAGATAAATAATGCCGGAATGACAGTTATTGGTAAAATGAATATGGACGAATTTGCAATGGGTTCTTCTACAGAAACGTCCTATATGCATCTGACAAGAAATCCTTATAATACAGAATGTGTTCCGGGCGGTTCGTCAGGCGGTTCCGCTGCCGCTGTTGCTGCCGGTGAGGCAATACTTACACTTGGTTCAGATACAGGTGGTTCTATACGTCAGCCTGCTGCACTTTGCGGTGTTGTGGGAATGAAACCTACTTATGGCAGCGTTTCCAGATATGGGTTAGTAGCGTTTGCTTCCTCATTGGATCAGATAGGACCTCTGGGTAAATCCGTTAAAGATGTGGCAATGCTTCAGAGCCTTATCTGCGGTCATGACAGATACGACGCAACTTCTAAAAATATTGAATATCCTGACTATGCGGCTGCACTTAAAGAAAATGCAAAAGGTCTAAAAATAGGTATACCTAAAGAGTATTTCGGTGAGGGAATTGATTCTCAGGTAAAGGAATCGGTAATGAAAGCCGTTAAAGAATTTGAATTACAGGGTGCAGTTATAAAGGAAATTTCTTTGCCGAGTACAGAATATGCAATTAACACATACTATATTATTGCGTCAGCAGAGGCTTCATCAAATCTTGCAAGATTCGACGGTGTAAAGTATGGCTACAGAACATCTGAATATGACGGTTTGGTTGATATGTATGAAAAGACAAGAAGTGAAGGATTCGGTGACGAAGTTAAACGAAGAATCATGCTTGGTACTTTTGTTTTGAGTTCCGGATACTTTGACGCTTACTATAAAAAAGCAAAAAGAGTTCAAAATCAGATTTCTCAAGAATTTTCCAATGCTTTTAAAGAATGTGACATTATTGCTACGCCTACAGTTCCGGCATCAGCTTTTAAAATCGGTGAAAATATAGGCGACCCTATTAAAATGTATTACAATGATGTGTGTACAGTAACGGTAAATATTGCCGGACTTCCTGCAATTAGTCTCCCATGCGGTAAAGACAGTGCAGGAATGCCTATGGGACTTCAACTTATCGGGGACAAGTTCAGCGAGCAGACGCTTCTGAATACAGCTTATACTTATGAAAAAATCTGCGGCGGATTTGACGTTCTGTCAAAAGCACTTTAAGGAGGAAAAACAATGAAGGATTACGAAATAGTTGTAGGTCTTGAGGTTCATGCAGAACTGAATACGGAATCTAAAATTTTCTGCGACTGTAAAAATGCATTCGGACTTGAAGTGAATACTCAGGTTTGCCCTATCTGCATGGGAATGCCCGGAACACTGCCGACCTTAAATGAAAAGGTGGTTGAGTATGCAATAAAAATGGGACATGCTCTCAACTGTACTATTAATACTCTGTGCAGACAGGACAGAAAAAATTATTTTTATCCAGATCTTCCTAAGGCATACCAGATTTCTCAGGCTGATATTCCTCTTTGTGAACACGGAAGCCTTGAATTTATGGTAGACGGAAAAATGAAAACAGTTGGAATTACGAGAATCCATATTGAAGAAGACGCCGGAAAATTATTACATGACGAATCGTTTGCAGGCTCGCTTGTTGACCTGAACAGATGCGGTGTACCTCTTATTGAAATCGTTTCGGAACCTGATATAAGAAGCTCGGCAGAAGCTAAGGCTTATCTGGAAACTATTAAGTCAATATTGCAGTATATTGGCATATCTGACTGTAAAATGCAGGAGGGTTCAATTAGATGTGATGTGAATGTTTCTGTTATGGAAAAGGGTTCAAGCGAATTTGGTACAAGATCTGAAATGAAGAATGTAAATAGTTTCAGTGCAGCAGTCAGAGGTATTGAATATGAGGCAAAAAGACAGATCGAACTGCTGGAAAAAGGGGAGAAGGTAATTCAGGAAACAAGAAGATGGGACGATTCTAAGGGAATGAGTTTCCCTATGCGTTCTAAAGAGGACGCTCAGGATTATAGGTATTTTCCGGAACCTGACTTGCTTACTATTTCAGTAGATGAAAAAATGGTAAATGATTTGAAGGAATCTTTACCCGAGCTTCCAAACGCAAAAATTAAAAGATATGTGAGAGATTATGGTCTTTCACAAATTGACGCTACTCTTATTTCCGAGGACATGGAAAAATCATCTTTATTTGATAAATGTAATTTATTGGGTATATGTAAGCCGAAGAATATCAGTAATTGGATATTAAGCGATATCTCAAAATATATTAATGAAACCGGTAAGATTATTTCTGAAACAAACTTAAATGCCGAAAATCTTTGCGCTTTAGTAGAAAAAATTGAAAAGGGTGTTATTTCCAATTCTGCCGGAAAAACAGTGTTTGATGAGATTATGAAAAACGGCGGAGATGTGGATTCTATAATTGAATCAAAGGGACTGGCACAGAATTCCGATACTGATTTTATTAAAAATCTTGTTAAGGAAGTTTTTGCAAACAATGAAAAATCTATAAATGATTACAAAAACGGTAAAACAAATGCGTTGGGTTATCTTGTCGGACAGTGTATGAAGGCTTCAAAAGGAAAGGCAAATCCTGGTATTGTAAAAGAAATTGTAACCGAAATGTTAGAAAAATAATTAAATAAACTTTTGGTATTAATTTATTGTTAAAATAAACAAAAACAATTCATGACTTTCATACATTATGACAAAATTTACAAAAAACTATTTACAAGATTGTGTAGATGTATTATAATAAACATGAAAATTTATTGTATAACTTGTGAGGAGTATAGGTTTACATTAATTTTGATTAAAATGAGTTTTTGACTGACTCATTAAAAATTGTTGTATATTGAACAAAATATACAATAATACACAAAAGAGCGAGAAATCGCAGAAATTTTTGTTTAATTTTTAGGGAGGGTATGCAATGCATAACAAAATTACAAAGGCAGTTACTGCAAGTCTTATGGCTGCTGCAATGTTGACAACAACAGTTGCAACAATTGCGCCTATGAGCGTTTCTGCCGGACAGGTACTTGGTGAAAATGATTTTACTTATAAGGCTTTGCCTTGGCACACTTGTGAAACTAACCCGGCTAAGCAGACATTTGAGTTGACTAGTGACGGAACATTCCATGTTACTGTTAAAGAACCGGGCGGTGCAGCAGCTGGCGGTGAATCCAGATGGGATCTTCAGTTCAGACACAGAAATCTGACTTTTAAAGCAGGTCATACATATAAGATTCATTGGGAAGTTAAGGTTTCTCGTCCCGGTATTCAGATAAACACTAAGATCGGTAATATTAAAGGTGATGAGGAATACTGGAATAATAACAATGCAGGTCCTCACGGCGGCGGTACTTGGAATCCAATTATAACAATTAATAGTACAGAGTGGCAAAAGTTTGATTCTACTTGGACTTGTCCTCAAAACTTAGAAGGTGTTGAATGGGCATTCCATTACGGCGGTGCTGGCGCAAATCAGCCTACTCCTTGTACACAATCCGGTGACGAGATTTGGTTTGATAATATGTCAATTGAAGATACAACAGGCTCTGAAGGCGACTGGAAAGGCGGTCAGGACAATTTAAGCGCTTTGGGCGTTATGAATCGTGATAACAGCGGTCTGGAAAATAACTATATCTCCGTAAACCAGGTTGGTTATTTTACAAAGCTTGCTAAGGTTGCTACATTAGGTGATAATAAGGGTGATAAAATTCACGGATCTACATCAATTGAGCTTGGCGACTCGGCTTTGGAATTTGATCTTATTGATAATGCTACTGGAAAGTCAGTATATAAAGGCAATACAGTTCCGGGCGGTTTGGATGCTGATTCCGGAGACAACGTACATACTCTTGATTTCTCTGATTTTACAACAGCAGGTGAATATTATCTCAAGTGCGGCGATTATGTAAGCTTCCCATTCAAGATTGGTGATGATATTTATAGTGAATCCGGTCACAATATGCTGACAAATGCTATGAACTATTATTATCAGAACCGTTCAGGTATTGATATTGAAGAAAAATATATTACATCAGGTGATAAATCTTCACTGGCTCATATAGGCGGTCATAAAACTGATACAGCTGCCGTTCAAACAAAGTGGATAAAATCTTATAAGTCTGCTGATGAAGCTACTGGAACATATAAGAGTTCTGATATTACTGCTACAGGCGGTTGGTACGATGCCGGTGACCATGGTAAATATGTAGTTAACGGTGGTATTTCTGTATGGACTCTCCAGAATATGTATGAAAGAGCAGTAGCAGAAGAAAATGCTGATAAATTTGCTGATGGTAATGGTACAGTTGTGATTCCTGAAACAGGCAATAATGTTCCTGATATTCTTGATGAAGCAGCAGTTGAACTTGACTGGATGATGGAAATGGTTGTACAGCCTAATGAACCTACATGGGGTAAATATGCAGGTCTTGTATATCATAAGCTTCATGACCATAAGTGGACCGGTCTTGCTACAAGACCTTGGAATTACGATGGTCCTAAGGATCAAGGCGGCTGGGAAACAAAGCGTATTGTTAAACCTCCGACGTTTGCAGCAACACTGAACTTCGTAGCTTGTGCTGCACAGGCAGCTCGTCTGTGGCAGGATATTGATTCTGCGAAGGCACAGGAATATTACGATGCAGCTGTAGCTAGTTATGCAGCTTATAAAGAACATTATTATGAATATGATAAGTCAAAGGCTGGAGAAGATGGTAATGGTCAGCCATTGTACGCTCCTATGGATCAGGCTATAGGCGGCGGTGCTTACGGTGATGATAACGTTAAGGATGACGCTTACTGGGCAGCTTGTGAACTTTATACAGCTTCTAAGGCTCTTGGTAAAGATGGAGATTCTTATTACAAAGATATTAAGGATTATGGCGATGCATTTACGGTTCTCTCAACTCTAGAGGGCGGTGAAAATAACGGTTCTTTCGGTTCATTTAACTGGGGCAATACTGCTTCACTCGGTTCACTTTCACTGTATTTGAACGGCGATACAATTACTAGTGATGAATTAAACAAGGTTAAAAATTCAATTGTTGATGCTTCTGAACTTTATATTGCTAAGGAAGAAGAACAGGGTTATGGTATTCCATATCAGGGTACTACATTTACAGATTCAGTAAATATTGGTGATGAAGTAGTTAACGGTTTTGAATGGGGTTCGAACTCATTTGCTGTTAATAATGCAATAGTAATGGCTTATGCTTATGATATTACTGGTGATAAGAAGCATATTGACGGTGTTTCTACTGCTATGGACTATGTTCTTGGACGTAACCCACTGTCAGTTTCCTATGTAACTGGTTATGGTAGCTATCATATCAGCAGACCTCACCACAGATATTGGTCTAATGAACTTGATTCAACACTTCCAGTTGCTCCGGATGGTGTAATGTCAGGTGGTCCTGGCGCTGGTCTTCAGGATCCATATATTCAGGCTCTTGGATTTAAGAGAGGCACATTGGCTTCAGAACGTTGCTATGTTGACTCAATTGAAGCTTGGTCTGTTAACGAAGTTACAATCAACTGGAATGCTCCATTTGCTTGGGTTGTTTCATTCCTTCAGGATGAGGCTCCTAACGTTTCAGATTCAGATGAAGATAAACTTGTTGTAACACCTTCTAAGGTTGAAATTGAAGTTGGTGAAACTGAAACATTAAAGCCAACAGTTAATGGTTCAGCAGTTGATGCTACATTTGAATCAAGTGATGATTCTGTTGTGACAGTTGACGCTAACGGTACTATTACTGGTGTTGGTGAAGGTACGGCTACAATTACTGTAACATTTGGTGATAAGACTGCAACAGTCAATGTTACTGTTACTGAAGTAGGTACAACAGATGATACAACAGAAAGTACAGGTGTTACTGTTCCAAGCTTTACAGGTGATTTGGATGAAGTTAAATACGGTGACGTTAATGTAGATGGTTTTGTTGATTCTAGTGATATTGTTACTTTAAATAAATACCTGTTAAACAATATCGCATATCCTCTTAAGTCAGATGTAGCTATGGAAAATGCAAATTGTGTATATGATACAACTATTGATACGAAGGATTCAGTAGCAATTATTAATTGTGTTCTTCAGATTATTGAAGAATCAGATTTGGGTCCTCAGAAATAATTTATAATATCACAAAGTACTATTAAAATTAAACCACGATATTTCATTTGAAATATCGTGGTTTTTTGTATAAATAGAATTTACTTTTTTAGTTGCTTTGAAACCAAAGAATCAGCACTGATATTTATTAAATTTTATTTAACCAAAAGCTTTGTTAGGCATATAGATTTTCCAAAAAGAAAAAGCCATTCAATTTTGAATGGCTTTGTAATATAATAAGAAAAAAGCCGGAATTCCTCCAGCTCCTTTCTTTGTTCAAGTGTTTTTTCTTTTTCTCTTTTGTTCTATCACTTTAAAATTATACCATAAATTTAAAAAAATAAAATAGATAACTTTTAAATAATATATTAATTTTTTGTTAATAAATCCATGCATAAATAAGTAGTTGGTATAGAATTATCATTATATTTATAAATTCTTCAAATTATATTCAAATTCAAAGCTTGCCCTGTTACTTGTAAATTCACATAGTTTTTTACCTTTAAATGTAAATTTATAATATGCTGTGCAGGAAGCGCTTTCATGAATTGTTCGGCTCATTTTTCCATAATCGGGTGCATAAAGCGGCTGAGCATTTTTTTCAATTAATACTGTATTCAGCTCATAATCTCCTTGCTTTACAGTGACGGAATTTTTGCTTATTCGTTTTATTTTTGCACCAAGATAAGTAGCAATGCGATATTCCCTTCTATTCATCATTATGACACCGATTATTCCTGTAAAATGTCCCCCTAATATGGGAATATCCGCAACGGATAGCATAAGCGAACCATTGCTGAAGGGACATTGTGTCCAAATATATCTATTTGGAAATGAACGGCCGCAGTCTCCTTCAATATATCCCATACTATTTTTAAAAATCAATAGTTGTCCATTAACATTGATTTGTCCGTCAATTCGATGTCTCATACTGTAAACACTATGTCGGCATTGCATGAATGGTATAAATTGAAATGGTCCCATAATATCATACTTGATTGGTGAAAGATGACTGAAATTCAGATTTCCCTGTATTATAATGTCTTTTGTATAAATATTGATGTTAATTCCTTTTTCGGAAAATTGGTTTTCGCCAATTTTGACGGATAATTGTTTATCTTGAAATTTCAGAGAATCGAAATATATGTTAAAAGCAGAAGAGTTTGTAATTATCTGCAATGACGCAGTTTCTTCCTGATTGCTTCGATGAAATGCCGGAATAAATGCAATTGTATGATCATCGTTAATACATTTGAAGTACCAGCCTTTAAAATAGTTTTTTTGCAACAACTGAAATATTCCTCCTTAATTTTCTATTTAGTATTTCCTATTTAAAAAAAGTTATTCAGCAGCTATATTTTTAAGTGGATACTATTAACGTGTCCGCTGTCATTAATTTATATGGAAAATTTTACAGTAAAGGAAATAACATCATTTTTATAATTAACAGAAATACTGCCATTATGAAGCAATACAATTTCTTTTGCGATTGAAAGTCCGAGTCCGAAGCCTTCTTTTTCTTTTGAGTGCGATTTATCAGCACGGTAAAAACGTTCAAACAAATGCGGAATATTATCTGTATTGAAATTTTTGCATTGATTTTGACAAGTCAGTATAATTATACCTTTTTCTAACCGTAAATAAAGCTTTATCTTAGATTCTTCATCTGAATATTTAAGTGCATTATCAAGTAAAATTCCTGTAAGTTCGTCTATTTTATCCGGATTGCCGATAAATCTTATATTATTTTGTATATCAGATATTATTTCTTTCTTTTCTTCAAAGGCTCTGCTTTCAAAATATAATGTTGTATTTTCTATAACCTTGCTTATATCAAATTGCTTAAAATCGTCAGGTTTTTTTTCTTGATTTGAAAGTTTTGAAAGAGTTAGCATTTCATTTACAAGTCTGCCCATTTTCTGAGACTGAACCTTAATGCAGCTTGTAAATCTGTTTGAACCGATTTTCTTTTCCATAAGTTCTGCAGTTGCTGTAATTACGGTAATCGGAGTTTTAAGCTCGTGGCTAGCATTTGAAATAAATTCTTTCTGTCTTCTATAATTTTCGCTTATTGGTTTTACTGCTTTACCTGATATTATATATACAATCACTAGTATTAAAATAAATATTATAACGCCGGATAGAATTGACACTAATAATAATTGACGAATGTTTTTTTCAGCCTGTGTACTGTGTATAAATATGTGAATCCTGAATTTATCAGTTTCTGTAACGTCATGATTGTAGCTTATATTATTGACAATAAAATCAGATTTGTCAGTTCTTTGTAAAAAAGAAATTGCATCAGCTTCTGATATTTTTTGAGAAATATTGCCTTTATTAATTTCTACGAGGTTATTGTTTTTATCCGTTATAAAATAGAAGCATCTGAAATTATTTAAAATCTGAGGTATCCCTGAAGGATAAATATCATTAAAGTCACAAATTTTAACCTTATAATTCTGTGCTGATGCAGCAGAAGCATCTTCATTGTATTGTATTTCTATACTGTCAATATTTAGTTTAACATCAGGGTTATTTGTACTTTCTGAAGCGCTTGACATTGTCCACCAGACAATAGAAATCAGGAATCTATCCTGCGACACTTTTGTTATATCCGTAGCAACCGGCTGCTCATTACAGATAAAATCAGAGTTATCCGTAAAATCAACTGTTATTTTTGTATTGCCCTGATTAAATTTGTATTCTTTGTGAATTAATTTTGAATTACCCAGCTCATCGGTCAATTCAAAGTAAATTCCTCCGCCAGCACAATACCATTCAGCGCTTGTATCAGTACAAGTTATTTCGCCGTTGAGCGTAATATTTTTAATTGTTCTTGGATTATATGGAATAATATGATCGCCGATATCGTTTGTATCAGTATTTTTTAAATAAATTATTTCTTTATCAATATCTGGCATATTGGAATAAGCGGTCTGTTTTATCATCTCGTCTGCGGTTTTAAATTCACTATGATATGAAATCTGCATAAAAAGATTTAAAATCAGCAGCATTACAAAAAGAATAACAAACGAAATTGAAGTTGAAAGAATAAAAAACTTCTTCCTAAGACGTTTTATTTCTTTATCCATTTTTCTGCTCCTTAATTGTATATCCAATGCTGCGGACAGTAATGATATGAACATTTGAATTGATAGCTTTAAGCTTTTTTCTCAGAAATGAAATGTATACTTCAATTGAATTATATTCAATATCCGAATCATATCCCCATACTTTTACTGTAAGTCTTTCCTTTGGAACAGTTTTATCACTATTTAAAATCAGAAGCTCCATTATTTCAAATTCTTTTTTTGTAAGTTTTATTTTCTGTTCATCTTTATATATATTATGTGTTTCCTTATCAAGGGTTATATCTGCAAATTTAAGATTTTCGTCTAAAAATATCTTATCTCTGCGTCTAGATAAGGCGCGTATTCTTGCCATCAGTTCCTTTGTATTAAATGGTTTTGTGAGATAATCATCAGCGCCGCTTTCAAGTCCGTCTACCTTATCTTCAATTTCTGACTTTGCAGTAAGTATTAAAACAGGTGTATTAATATTATTTTTCCGGATTTCAGAAAGCGCCTGAATTCCGTCCATTTCAGGCAGCATAATATCCAGAATTATTATATCATAAATTCCTGATAATGCATTATCAAGTCCGCTTATTCCGTCATATGCTGCATCAACATAATATCCTTCCATCTCAAGCATTTCAGTTAATATCATAGAAAGATCCTTTTCATCTTCTACAATGAGTATACGCATATATATCACTTCCTTAAAATTAATTATAACACATTTTACAAAAAAACGCACGCCTAAAAATAAGGCGTGCGTTTTATAATATATTAAGAGGGAATAAGATAAAGAAGAAAGCAATTTCATTATCAATTTATTGGAGATGTAATATGAACTGATCTTACTTTAATATATTTTGTCAAGTCTGTGCCTTCAGGTAAATTGTTTCCCCAGCTTTCAGCAACCCACCAGTAAAACAGGTTAGCTTCCTTTTCATTCATGCATTGTTCAGTAAGCCTTTTATAAAGTTCTTCATTACCGTTTTGTTCAACCTTTACATCATTCAATGTAATCTGATTTGGTTTTGTCATATCAATCTTGACTACTCCGGAATCATTTGTTTGCCATTCATAAGCAATCCAGTATTCATTATCGTCAATATTCTCAATAAAAGAAATACATCCTCCGCCGCCTACGCAGTCTTTCTTTTCAACTTCAAGAATCAATTCACTGCCTATTCCGGATTTAAATGTAATTTTATTTTCTGTAATTACACCCGCTTCGCCTTCAATTACCGGTCTGCCTTCATTTTGCTTATTTATATATTTTTGTTTCATAATGCATAAATCAAATGCGTTCCAGACGCCGTCGCCGTTCAGGTCATAATCTTTGTCATATAAATTCGGAGTACTTTTGTTTACAAGGAAATTCTGCAAATTATTAATATCGTCAATTGTATATTCTCCGGAAGCTTGACTGGTATTCCATGAGCCATGACCCATATTTGTATCAAGCTCAAGGCTCATAGGTCTTACGTTAATAACTGCAATAACTTCTTTGCAGGCAGCAGCCTTAAGCGCAGATACTTCCTCTTCTGTTTTTCCTGCTGTTACAGATGAATCCGGTCTGTCGCCCCAGTTAAGATTAAGAGACCACCAAAGCTGAATTTCAGCGCTAGTGCTTTCCTGACAAAGTTTTGAAAGCATCTTAAGTTCTTCTGTATCTGTAACTTGTCTGTTTTCAGACCAGCAATTAACATTCATTATAGAAGTATCTGTGAGGTCGATCAGTGTAGGAACAGGTACATTATCATTTTTTTCATAGTTCCATTCAACGCCAGCCCTGAAAGGATATCCTATCCAGTAGCTCTTTCCGTTAGGAGCGTTTAAGTTGAAACATAAAGCACCGCCGCCGCAGAGAGATTTTGTTGTATCAATATCAAAATAAATCTCTGCTTTTTCTCCTATTTCGCAGGGGAACATGACCTTGCCGTCAGGGTATATTGTACAGTTTGTATTACTTACAACACCCTCTACATCGCTGCCTGAGAAACTTTTTCTCGGTGCGCCGTATTTTTCAGCTGCTTCTGCGATGGAATCATAGATAAATTTTTTGTTAGTTCTGTCAAGGAAACGATAAGCTTCATTATCGCCTTCCGCATTTGAGTTATCCCACATACAGCAGGTAATACCTCTAGCTCTTGCAGCTGCATAATAGTATGCTGCATGATCAGTTCTGGCCTGAGTATTATTTCTGTTTGTTGCACCGAATTCACCGATTACAACCGGAATATTCTGTTTTATAAATGCAACATAAAGAGTATCGAACATATCGTCCAATGATTCTTTCATTGTGTCACTGAATTCTGTCGGTGCACCTTCGCTTGTTTTATCCATAGAGAAATTAAATGGCTCATAAGCATGAATAGAAAGTATCAGCTTATCTTTTGCGGAATCTTCAGGCATTTTAAAATATTTGCTCTGCATAGCGGCTTCGGCCTTAGCGGAAGTTGCAGGAACCATAATATAACGGTTACTGTTATTGCCGCCGCTATTTCTTATTGCGTCAACAGCCGCCTGATTGATCTCAGTTATACATTCCAAAGCTTCATGACAGCATTCATCGTCAGCATACCACCATTCATGAACATTACCGACCTGACGAGGTTCGTTCATTGTTTCAAAAACAAGGTGTTCATCACAGTCCTTGAAAGTTTTTCCTAATTGTTCCCATATTTTGGTTACATAATTTTTTGATGATTCTAGATGTTCTTTATCAGGGTATATGTAGCAATCCTTGTTACCTTCAGCCCATGACGGATCGTAGTCTGGATTTGTAAAGCCCGAAGCTTTTTCATTGTCATGGTGAATATTAAGGATTACATACATATCCCTAGAGAGGGCGTAATTAACGATATCATATACTTTTTCAAGCCATTCTGACTTTATATTGAAATCGGAATCAAGATGGTTATGCCATGAAACAGGAATACGAACAGTTGTAAAGCCTGCATCTTTTATCGCGTCAATAGTTTCATGAGTTGTAATTCCTGCTTCTTTATCGCTGAGCCAGTCATATTCAAGAAACATATTTGCGTCTCCCTCGACAGCATCTACGTTATTGATAGCATCGAAAGTATTTCCGAGGTTAAAGCCGGCGCCCATAGAGTTTACAAAATGAAAACTTTCAGTGTCAGGAATTGCTTTGTTTTTCATCGTCAGTTCAGGAACTGTATAGGCGCTTTCTGCGTAAGCGACATTTAATTCAGATTGATCCTGTATTGGCGATAAAAATGTTGTTGTGCAAGATGCAGTAAAAACAATTGCAGCGGCAAGTCTTGCAAGATTTTTTCTTTTAATCATAACATTCGCATTATCTCAATCTCAAATAACATCGAGATAACTACCTCCTTTATAATAATTTTATTTTCAAAAAATTATAAACATTTCACAACACAGCACAAACTGCGGCCGTTCAGATTTATACCATGTGTGAAAAGATATATAAGTCTGCTTTGTATATCAACCGCATCTGTAATTTTATGGCTGATATCAATCTTGCTTAATGACTATGCAGATTTATTTTCTATTTGAAGCATTCTGTTTTCCTTTAATGAATTAATTATATCATAAAAAGCTTGAAAAATCCTTTAAAAATTATCTAATTATACTCAAGATTTTTTAATAATTCTGGGCGAAAACTACAATCGCTGATAAAATATCTTTCGTTTTATTTACTGATTTTTTGTACAGTACTTCTATATTGATAAATTATTATAAAAGCAATATAATTATATAGTCACTCGTTTTTCTTTTGATTGATAAACTACATTATAACGCTTTGCTTTTTTTTGCAGGGCATTATTTATATACAACAAAGATGCCCACAGGATAAATCCTGTGGGCAGTACATCAAATTATTTTTGATCTTCAATTGAGTTTTTTTAGTAAAAACAGTAAATAATTATTTACCGCCAATACTCTGTTCAGCAAGGTGCTTAGCGATTGCAGCAGCGTCAAGAGCTGTAATCTTACCATCGCCATTGAAGTCAGCAGCAGGATATTCATCAATTGAAACCGGCTTACCCATTGCATCAGCTAATGTCTTAGCAATAAATGCAGCATCAAGAGCTGTAAGCTTGCCGTCACCGTTAGCATCGCCAGGGATAAAGTCATTAGAAGTAAACTTAATGTTCTTGCCGTCAGCATACTGTTTGATTTCTGTTGGAGCTTCAGATGTACCAGCATTACCCTTAAGTGTTAAATCACCATAAGGAATAGCTGTAACATATATATTGAATTTGTCAACGTTAGCCTGTGAAAAGCCCATTTCGTCAATATTCATGATCAATGTCATAAGCTTGCCTTTAACTGTAGTAGCTGCAGAAATATCAACCTTATTAAGGTGATTTACAAGTTTAACGCTTAATTCTTTAATGTCAGCGTCTGTAATAGCGCCGTTTTCGCCAGTGCCCTTGTAATCAGCTTTTTCTGCAACATATCTGATAATATCATCAGTTGTAGCAGCTTCAGACAGTTCGTTGTCAAAGAAATCCATAACCATAGTAGAAGTCAGGAAAGCTGTATTTCCCATGTTATCAAGCTTAAGTGAATCAGGAACATTTACAACTGCCAGATTTTCGCAAAGACCAAAAGCATAATCAGCAATACCAATAACAGCCAGTTCTTCATCGCCTTCAGTAACTGTAGCAGGAATTGTAGCTTCTTCAACAGAAATATCGTTCCAAGCTGTTACTACAACGCCGCCTTCAACTTTTTCATATTCAAAAGGTGCTGCTTCATCAGCGCTTACGCCTACAAATGGAATAGCAGAAGCAAGTAAAGAAAGTGCTCCGGCAGTAGCCATTAACTTTGAAATAGTTTTTTTCATAAGTAATTCCTCCAATTTTTATAATATACATAATAATATCATTAAAACCTCTTTTTGTCAAGAAATTTTATGTAAAATTCATAATTTACCAGTTTTCATCAAAAAAGAAGTTAAAATGTAAGAAAAAATATTTAAAGGATACTATACTCAAAATTTTCCCATAATAATTCTGTACCCAAATCTGTTCCGAACGGCAGAAGAGCAAGAGCTATAAACATTGTTTCTTCCGTGGAAATATCGGTTCTGATAAGTGTAGCATAGTCGCCTTCGATCTTTATAACTTTGTATTTATATGATCCCATATTCTCCTCCATAAATATAATAATACATGACTGGAATAAAGTCAATATGTTTATTAACATTTTCGTAAAAAATGCATAATATTATATTAAATATGTTGATAGGATGTGGTGTTATGAACAGTACAATTGTTGTACTAATAGTTTTTATATCATTATTTTTGTTTATATGTGCATGCGGAATGTTAAAAAATATATTTGGCGAAGAATGTATTTCAGATTACTGTAATATTTCTGTAGTAGTACTTTATAGTGATGAAAATATAAAAATAAAACTTAATCATATTGTTAATAAAATGCAGTGGATTGATGAAGATTTAATTAATAAGATAATTCTGGTAGACGGTGGTTTAAATATAGAACAAAAAGAGCTTTGCAATAATTACTGTCATAAATATGATTTTCTGGAATTTACAACTCCTGACAGTTTAAATGATATGATATTTAATTTGCAGAAAAATAATTAATATTTTATCAGAAATTTATTAAGCTGGATCAAATCTGATATGCCTATATTACCGTCCGAATTAAAGTCAGCGTTATTTTTATCAATATCTGTTTCGATGCCTGCAACAAATCTTTTTAGTACAACAGAATCAAATATATTTACTTTTTTATCGTTGTTAACATCGCCTTTAATTAAGGTATCTATACTTTCAGACGGCAGTGTTGGCTGTTCCCCGGAATAATAATCGGAAAGTGAAATACCGTTTGCACCTATTGCGAATTTGTGGTCAAGACTTATAAATTTACCATTTTCGTCCTGCCATAATGCAGGTTTAACAAGCGCATATTTATCTTCGTCCCAGGTTCCGAAATTATCGTATACCAATCCGCCGGTATCACCTGAATTTTCATTAAAGCACCAAAAAGTATGATGTATTCTGTTCTCGATCATCAAGTCTCTGAGACAGGTCAGCCATTTAGTATTTGCACCGTCAGGATCGTGCTGTTCATCTATAAATCCGCCCCATTCGCCCATAAGAAGCGGTGCAGTTTTTTCTTCTAGAAGATAAAACCAGTTGTCATACCAGTATTCTTCCATTATACTTTCCTGTGTAAAGCCTTCATGGAACCAGCTTTGTTCATAAACCAGCGGACCGTAATCATGGGGCGAGTATACCAGCTGACTTTGATGTTCACCTAAATCAATAGGATTTTCCTTTGCACCCCGAAAGTTTCCGCCCCACCATGCACCGTAATAAAATTCCGTATTAGTAGTCCAGTCTTTTGCCGGAGCAGTCCAGTCGTAGCCTTCTTTAGGGTAGACTTCTATTCCCTCTACCATTATAAGTAGATTTGGATTAATTGCCAGTACTTTTTCCGCAGCGCACTCGGCAGCATATTTCCAGTTGTTAGGATCCTTGGAATCGTCCCATTTTGCCATTTGCGACGGAACGTCGGCTTTGCCGTGAGGCTCGTTTTTCAAATCTATTGCAATAAGCGTATCGTCGTCTTTATAATAATCTGTAAGCCATTCTAAAGCTTCATACCAGTCTTCAGTGGAATATTTGTCAGTATACCATAGGCTGACCTGATGACCGGCTGAAGCTGTTTCAGCGCTGTGTATATCAATCATGATTTTTATGCCCAGTTCTCTGCACCATTTCACTGCCTGATTCCATACATCAAAGCTGTATTTTACTTTACCGCCTACAACACCCTCTACTGTCAGTTCCGGATTAGTCCATTCATTTATTTTTGGCGTCGCCGGATCGGGTTCGTTGTTTTTCCATTGAAGCAGCAGCTGAGTAGACATAGGAACACGAAGAAGATTAAATCCATGGTCTGCAATTTCTGTAAGCATTTCGTGCATATTCCGTGACCATACGCCGTCAAAAACCTGACTGCCTACATTGTATCCGAACCAATTGCAACCTGTAAGCCATACCGGATTTCCGTACATATCTACTATTTCTGCGTTTTCATTGACATGCAGCCAGTCGTCATGATATTCGTCCGGTTCCGCTGCACTTGGAACGGTACTTCCATAAACGCCGGCAAAAACTGATGAAACCGCTATAACTGCGGCCGCAATTCTTTTTAAGTTTATTCTTTTCATAACTAACACCTCCTGTTATTTTTATAGTAGCATGTAATTTTCATATTGTCAATATTCTTTCTTTTATAAACAGGAATTTTATGTTTGCAAAAAAATACGTAAAATAATTGATTTTTCTGTTGAAAAATAGTATAATAAAAAAGGTATAGTGTAATGACGTTTAAGAAAGGGAAGAGCATGGAGCAGGATTCGCTGAAAATTGAAGGTACTATTGAAGCTGTCATATACAGAAATGAAAATAATGGGTATACTGTTCTGGATATAGATACAGGTGGCGAGCTTGTAACTGCCGTTGGCGAACTTGGCGACGTTGAAGCGGGCGAAGCACTCCTGATGGAGGGGCAGTATGTCACTCATGCCAAATTCGGAGTACAGTTTAAAGTAGAATACTTTGAAAGAAAGCTGCCCAATACATCTGTTAATATATGCAAATATCTTTCTTCAGGTGCTATAAAAGGGATAGGTCCGGCGCTTGCAAAGAAAATTGTCGATGTATTCGGCGAACAGACGCTGGAAATTATGGAAAAGGAACCCAGAAGGCTTTTAGAAATAAAAGGTATTTCTCCGAAAAAATGCGACAGTATAGCTGAAGAGGTTCAGAAAATTTTTAATCTCAGACACCTGATGATTTATCTTTCCGAATTTGGCCTTAAAGCAGGTATTGCCATGCGTGCATATCAGCTGTGGGGACGTCAGGCGATTGAAATGATTAAGGCTAACCCTTACTGTCTTTGTGACAATTACATAGGCTTGTCTTTTAAAAAAGCGGAAGAAGTAGCGGGAGAGATGAATATTCCGTCAGATTCACATAAGCGAATTGAAGCGGGATTTATATATCTTCTCAGCGAAAATGCAAATGCTGGTCATTCATGTATACCGATTGACGTTTTTGAAAAGCTTGCATGTACCTATCTGAAAATCACTCAGGCTGATTTTTATGAAGTGTATAACGAACTGATGGAAGAACAGAAAATTTATGAGTATATAAAGAATGACAGGGGATTTATATACCTTGACGATTATTACTGCGCTGAAAGTTATATTGCAGGAAGGATCGGAGTAATACAGGCGTTTTCAAGTCCTGACGACTATGATTATGAAAAGCTTATTGACATAGAGGAAGAACAGAACGGGATACATTATGAAAAGCTTCAGCGTCAGGCTATAACAACGGCTTTGTCCAGAGGTATTATGATTATGACAGGCGGTCCGGGCACCGGTAAAACTACTACTTTAAACGCTATTATTTCTCTTTATGAAAAAAAAGGTGAATCTGTAATGCTTGCTGCACCTACAGGAAGAGCTGCGAAACGTATGTCCGACTTGACCGGACGTGAAGCGAGAACAATTCACCGTTTACTTGAAGTGGAATTTGACGCGGGAGGAAAACTGAAATTCAAGCATAATGAAAGCGATCCTCTTGAATGTGATGTTGTGGTAGTTGATGAGATGTCGATGGTTGACGTTATTCTTTTTGAAAGTCTTTTAAGAGCGCTTAAATTAAACTGCCGTCTTATTATGGTAGGAGACAGTGATCAGCTTCCGTCTGTGGGTGCGGGCAATCTTCTTAAAAGCCTTATTGAAAGTAAGTGTATACCTGTAATTGAATTAAAAGAAATTTTCCGTCAGGCAGAGCGGAGCTGTATTGTTACGAATGCTCATAAAATAGTAAGGGGAGAAATGCCTGATCTTACACAGAAGAATAATGATTTCTTTTTCTTTAAAAGATCTCAACCGGAAATGGCAATAAATCTTATAATTGATCTCGCTAAAAAACGGCTGCCTAAAGCATATAACTATTCATCAGTTGACGATATACAGATCATATCTCCGTCAAGAAAAGGCGTCGTTGGAGTAATAGAACTTAATAAGGCGCTGCAGGCACAGCTTAATCCTGCCAGTACAATGAAAAAAGAGGCAAGGTCTGTTATATATACTTTCCGTGAGGGAGATAAAATAATGCAGACTAAAAATAATTATGACATTGTTTGGTCAAAAGACGGAGAACAAGGTGCCGGTATTTATAACGGAGATATCGGAAAAATTCTAAGTATCAACAGACAGCGTATGGAAGCGGTTATTTCCTTTGACGGAAGAAATGCCGTATATACGTTTGATATGCTGGATCAGCTTGAACTGGCTTACGCAATAACCGTGCATAAAAGTCAGGGAAGTGAGTTTGAGGCGGTAATTATGCCGCTTATGGGAGGATTTGAAAAGCTGTTTTACAGAAATCTTTTGTATACGGCTGTTACACGTGCAAAAAAGCTGCTTATAATAATAGGTACGGAAGAAATTATAACAAAAATGGTTGTAAACAATAAGCGTACAAACAGATATACCTGTCTTACCGCTATGCTCAGGGAAGAAATCAAACCGCATGAATAAAGCAGTGAGTTATATATTGGATTTATTTTTTCCGAACAGATGTCCGGTTTGCAGAAGCTTTACAGAATATAATGAACTTGTATGTGAAAAGTGCATGAAAAAACTGGAAAAGTACACATTTGAAAGTATCGACGCTCTGCCGATAACAGGTGCGTTTTATGACAGAAAATTAGCGGGTTATTATTATGAAAATGAGGTAAAAAACGGTATTTATTCTTTAAAGGACGGACATAAAGAATTCGGTTATTACCTAGGAAATATTATATCGGAAAAAATAATATGTGATGAAAAAATTTCTAAAGCTGACTGTATTATACCTGTGCCTATGTCTGCAAAGAGCTTCAGACTGCGCGGATATAATCAGGCAGCGGTTATAGCGGAAACTATTTCCACTATAACCGGAATTAAAATGATGACAGATATTTTATATAAACATGAGTCAAAGGTTCAGCATAGTCTGAACATGACTCAGAGAATGGAAAACGTCAGTGCGTATAGTATAAAAAATACCGACCTTTCGGGACGGAAAATTATTATATGCGATGATGTTTGTACGACCGGAAGCACAATCAACAGATGTGCGGAATTATTAAAAAGTATGGGAGCAGCCGAAGTTTATGCGGCTGTCGGAACAACAACAAAACTTAAGAAGGAATGAAGAAAATGGCACAGGACATTGGAATTGATTTAGGAACAGCAAATATTGTTATGGCAGTCAATGGCAAAGGGGTAGTATTAAATGAACCGTCTGTTATAGCAGTAAATAAGAGGACAAATAAAATCCTTGCAGTAGGTAAAAAGGCCTATAGAATGGTAGGAAAATCTCCGGAATACATATCGGTTATAAGACCTTTATCATGCGGCGTTATTTCAGATGACGAAATGACTCAGTGTCTGATACGTGAGTTTGTCAGAAAAGCCAGCGGATACAGATTGATTAAACCCAGAATAGTTATATGCGTTCCGTCTTTTATTACCGACGTAGAAAGCCGTGCAGTTGTAGAAGCAGCTATGAATGCAGGTTCAAGAAAGGTTTATCTTATTCAGGAGCCTATTGCGGCAATACTCGGAGCAGGTATCAATATGTCAAAAGCAAGGGGACATCTTGTAGTTGATATCGGAGGAGGTACGACTGATGTTGCCGTTGTATCAATGAACGGCGTAGTCACTTCACGTTCTATAAAAACGGCGGGAAATATGATTGACAATGCTATTGTAAGATATATTCAGAAAAGGCATAAATTGCTTATCGGCGACAGAACAGCTGAATCAATAAAAAAAGAATTAACTAATTTATATGATCCAAGTGACGATGTCAGAATGAATATCGGAGGAAGAAATTTAATAAAAGGACTTCCGGAAATGATTAATATAAGTGAAATGGAGGTTTTTGACGCCATTGAAGATGAAGTATTTGAAATAGTTGACGCCATCAGAAATCTTCTGGAAGATACGCCTCCGGAACTCGTAGGCGATATATATGAAAACGGTATTATCCTCACAGGCGGAGGTGCTTTGCTGGGAGGATTGGATAAATTAATAAACAGAACCTTAAGCGTAAAATGCAATATTGCCAAAGATCCTATGGGGTGTGTTGCAAGAGGTACTGTTCAGGCGTTTAAGCGTATTGACAGTCTTTTAGACGGTTTTGAAAACGTTGCTTTATATCAGTATAAATAAAATATAAATTGTTTAAATTTAATAAATTTTATATTATGTAATCGTAATATTTAACAAAATTTATTTTTGATTTTTATGTTTAGTTGACTTTTCAGCCTGTTAGCTATATTATTATAATTACAATTTGAAAGGGAATGATAAATATGAATCTTCCGAAGGATCCGGTTATTTTGCTTAGTGTTATCAATACTTTGCTTAGAGATAAGTACAAAAGTTTTGATGAATTATGCGATGATTATAATATTAAAGAAAGTGAAATAACCAGTAAGTTAAATCTTATAGGGTATAGTTATAATGATAAATTAAATCAATTTAAATGAGGAGGAATTATGAAAATAATAAAAAAAATAATGACTGTAATTATTTCATCCGTAATTTTATGTTCTTGTTTTTCATTACTTCCGGTCAATGCGGAGCAGGTTTATGTTTATGGAAATAAGGCTACTGTATTTGACCTCATTGCTATGAAACGCAGTCTGATTAATGAAGACGGAAATTATACACCGACAGATTATCAGCAAATGTCTAATTTTCTTCTGAAGAAAAAATCTAATGTGGCTAAAAAGGTTTCTATATCTTATGATACTGAAGGCTGTGATATGACGTCATATTTAAATCCTGAGGTACTTGATACAATTGAGCGTTACAGCGGTACCAGCATTATAATTCCGCAGGCAAGTCTTAAAAGAGAAGGCTTTATACACGGAGGATGGATGTACGATGGAAAGGTTTATAAAACCGGAGAGTATTTTACGATTCCTGAGACTGACGTATTATTTGTTCCGTATTGGTATTCAAATCACGTTATTACATATTATGCAGGCGATTACGATGGTATAGTAGGAAATAAATATGCAACTGTCAGCTGTACTGCGGGTACAAATTATGATATAGCGGCGTCTTCGCGATTTTCACGAAAAGGATATAAAATTACCGGTTGGCTATGTTCATATGACGGATTGATATATGGTCCGAATTCAAAATATCTTGTGCCCGATTCTGATGTGACTTTTACTGCAATCTGGCAGGCGGCTCCTGCGGAAATAAGTATTTCGGCAAATAACGGTAATTATAATGACAGGTATACGGTAACAGGAATATGCGGGGAAGAATTTGTTCTTCCTGAGTGCGAGTTTGAAAACGGTACAAAAGTATTTAACGGCTGGAAATACAACGGTACTGTTTATCAGCCTGGAGATATTATTATTATTCCTGCACTTTTAACCGGTGAAAAGGTTGTTATAACTGCTACTTGGAAATAGTAAAAAAATGATTTTAATAATTTTCCTTTACTTTTAAATATTACCTGTTATATATTTTTAGCGGATGTCTATAATATTAGTGCGGCATTAATAAATTATAAAAGGAGATTTAAATATGAAAGGCGAATTTACTCAGAAGGGCAAGGAAGCTCTTGAACGTTTTAAAATGGAAGCAGCTAGTGAGGTAGGCGTAAATCTTAAGCAGGGTTATAATGGTGACCTCACATCAAGAGAAGCCGGATCAATCGGTGGACAGATGGTTAAGAAAATGATTGACGCATATAAGGTTCAGTAATAAACCAGATTAATAAAGCGGTACAGTAATAACTGTACCGCTTTTTTTAATTAATGCCTTAATTCTGAAAAAATCATTGTTGCAAATTGGAAATAAATCAGCATTGAGCATGTATCAACAATCGTACTGATCAAAGGAGTTGCCATTATTGCAGGGTCAAGTTTAACCTTTTTAGCTATAAGCGGAAGGGCGCAACCTATAAATTCTGCAATAATTACCGTTCCTATAATGGAAAGAGTAATTACTATTGAAAGTTGAAGATTCTTATAAAATATAAATATTCGCAAACCATTTGTTACAGCAAGTATAACGCTGATTATTAAGGAGATCCTGAATTCCTTAAAAACTGCTTTAAAGAAGTCTTTGAATTGGATTTCACCGGTTGCAAGTCCGCGAATAACAGTAGTTGAGCTTTGAGAACCGCAATTACCTCCTGTTGACATGAGCATCGGGATAAATGAAACTAAAATAGGTATAGCCTGAAATGCTTCTTCATATTTTGTAAGCAGATTTCCTGTAATTGTAGCTGAAAGCATAAGAACAAGAAGCCATCCTATTCGTTTTTTGGCGTGGGTAAAAACTGAAGTTTTGAAGTATGAATCCTCTATTGGCTGCATAGCTGCCATTTTGGAAAAGTCCTCTTCATTTTCTTCAGCGATTACATCCAGTACATCGTCAAAAGTAATAATTCCTACCATTCTTTCCTCATTATCTACAACAGGCATGGCAAGGAAGTCATATTTTGAAAACTTTTTAGCAACGTCTTCACGGTCTTCATGAGTATAAACAAATTTCACATTAGAATCCATAATGCTTTCTATTGTGGCATCTTCGTCAGCTGTAACCAGATCGAGAATTGTTACAAATCCTATTAATTTACGTGATTCTGTAATATAGCAGGTGTATATTGTTTCCTTGACAACCCCGACTTTTCTTATCCAGTCCAAAGCCTCTTTTGTAGTCATATTTTTATGAAGATAGACATATTCGGTAGTCATAACACTTCCTGCACTGTCAGTCGGATAGTCCAGAATAGCATTAATCTGTTTTCGTGTTTCAGCGTCTGTATTTTTAAGAATTCTGGATACAACATTTGCCGGCATTTCTTCAATAATATCAACCGTATCGTCAACAAATATTTCATCAAGAATTTCACGCAGTTCTTTGTCACTGAAACCGCTGATAAGATGCATTTGCGTATCGCTGTCCATGAACGTAAAAGTCTCAGCTGCAAGTTCTTTAGGAAGCAATCTGAATAGAAGTGTTATGTTCCTCGGAGAAAGCGTTTCCAGAAGAGATGCAAGGTCTGCGGGATATAAATCTTTTACAATGGATTTGATTTTTACATAATTTTTTTCATTTAAAAGTTCAAGAATTTTTTCGGTCATAAGCTGTACACCTCTGAAAATAAAATGAAAAGTCCGCATCAGGACATGATACGGACATAAAAATATAAAATATCTGTATTTCTGTCCGTTCGAGCTTTAGCTTCGCAGGGCGTGAAATTACATTAAAATATGCCTTGGTTCGACATATTTTGTTAACCATCTCATAGTGTCTCCACTACTTTGCGGCAGTAACCCGTATCCCTGTGGTAGCCTTACCTACCGGAATTATTATATTAATAATACTCTATTTTTTTCGTTTTGTCAATAAGATTATTAACATTAATGAGCAGAATATGAAAAAAACTTGTTAAAATTACATAAAATATATTCTTGTTTTTTTGCTATTTCATAGAAAAAATTGCAAATTATTAAAAAACAGTTACAAAATATAAAGAAATATGTTATAATATAGTCATAATTGAAATTTTAATATTACGGGAGATGAAATGATGCATTTTTTTAAATCAAAAAAATTTATAATTATGATTGTTTCAGCAATTATGATGACATCTCTTGGCATTACTGCCAATGCAGAATCGCTTCTAGACCAGACATTGACTTATGACAGTAATAAGAGCGCTTTTTTAAATTATGATCCGGAAAATGATACATATGAGCTTCTGACTGAGGATGGCGATGATATTTCTGATTATGTATATGATGAAACTCCTGATGAAACGCAAGCAGCGGTCACAACGCCGGCAGTTACAACAAGATATATATCTCCGGCAACTACTGTTCCTCCGTACATAGGAAGATTAAGAGCTGAAATTTTATCGGAGAGAGCGTTGCTGACAAAAGCTACAACGGTAAAAACCACTGTTAAAACGACCGTAAAAACTACAACCAAAGCAACGACCACTACCAAAAAAATATATGACGGCATTGACGTTTCCAGGCATCAGGGAAGTATAAACTGGAAGAAAGTAAAATCAGCGGGTATTGACTTTGTAATGATTCGCGCCGGATACGGAATGGAATACGATCAGGTGGACGCTAATTTCCATACAAATATAAAAAATGCACAGGCTGCCGGACTGGAATGCGGCGTTTACTGGTACAGTTATGCAGTCAGCACATCAGAGGCGCTTAAAGAAGCGAAAGTATGCTATAATACAATTAAAGGCTATAAATTAAGCTATCCGGTTGCTTTTGATATTGAAGATCCTACTCAGACAGGACTTAGCGTTACTACAATTTCAAATATGACAAAGGTTTTCTGCAACTATCTTGAAGAACAGAAATATTATGTGTCAGTATATAGCTATGCAAGCTTTCTTAAGGATAAAATGAACAGCAGCGTATTGTCAAGATATGATATATGGGTTGCTCATACAGGAGTATCTAAGCCTTCATATACCGGAAGCTATGGAATGTGGCAGTACAGTCATACAGGAAAAGTAAACGGAATCAGCGGAAATGTTGATTTGAATTATGGATATAAAAATTATCCATCAATAATTAAATCCAAGAAATTAAACGGTTATACATAAAATAAAATTGGGTACTGTTTTCAGTACCCAATAATTTTCAAAGGAGAAAGATTAGTGTTAAATTTTATACTTGGCGGAGCCGGATGCGGAAAGTCTTATTTGATGATGCAGAAAATCAATCAGTTTATAAATAACGGTAATGAAGTTATTTTTATTGTTCCGGAACAATTTTCTTTTGAAACTGATAAAAAACTTTACAATTTTTTAGGTTCGAAAAATTTTAATAAAATCTTGTCTGTAAGCTTTACTTCTCTTGCTAAGGAAATTTTTGAAAAGTTTGGCAGCAGATCCGGCGAATACGCCGAGGATATTCATAAATTTATTCTCATGAATAAAGCGATTAAGGAGCTTGAAATTAATAAGTCTTTACAGTATTTTAATAAACAGTCCCGCAAAATTAATTTTATAGGCGATGCACTTAAAATTGTTACGGAATTCAGACAATGCGGTATTTTGTCAGAAGAATTTATGAGATTTGTTGATTCTGCCAATAATAAATATAATGAAAAAATTTACGATCTGGCTCTTATTTATTATACTTATGATAATATGCTTAAAGAAAATCATCTTAAGGATAGTCTTACAGATATTTCTGAAGCGGCCGCTATAGCTAATCTTAATGATTTTTTTGACGGACGTATTGTATTTATAGATGAATTTGAAAGCTTTACCGGTGATGAGTATGAAATGATTGATACGATTATCTCACAATCAAAAGATGTATTTACAGCGCTCAGACTGGAAAATATAGGAGAAAATCAATACGGAGTATTTGATTCTGTTGAAAAAACATGGAAAAGCTTTTACCAGATTGCCAAAAAATATAATATTAAAATTGTAACTGAAAATTTAAAAAATACAGTAAAATATAAAAATGATGATTTAGCTTATCTTAATAAAAATATATTCAGAAATTTTAACGGTAAACAACAGTATTCGGAAAACATAAGTATAATTGAATGCAGAGATTTATATGAAGAGGCAGATTATATATCTTCTCAAATTAAAGAACTTGTTATGAATCAAAATTACTTATTTAGTGATATAGCTATATTGTCTAGACAGCTTAATGAATATACTTATATACTTGAAGCCGCATTCAGAAAATATAATATACCTTATTTTATGGATATAAAAAAATCGGCTTATCATACTGTAATAATGCAGCTTGTTATAAATGCAGTAAATATTTTGTGCGAGGCCAGACCTGATACGGAAACAATACTAAAATATATAAAAACACAGCTTAACGATATTACAATAAAAGAAATTTCAGAAATTGAAAATTACTGTTTTGAATGGGATATAAGAGGTGAACAATGGTTTAGTCCTTTTACTGCTGAAATAGAAAAGAAATCAGGTGTTGAAAATACCCGAAAGAAAGTTATGGAGCCTATAATCAATTTACGAAATAAATGTAAAGGCGCCGATTGTAAAAAAATATGCAAAAGTATATATGAATTTTTATATGAAACTAAGGTTCCGATCAGAGTATCAGAATTATGCGGCAAATTAAATGATATGGGATTGACTTATCAGGCAAAGGAACAAAAAAGAATATGGGATATGCTTATGTCGGTTTTGAACGCCATTTCAGAAATCGGAGGAGCTATGACAATGAGCGAATTTCACCATTTATTTACAGCGGTTATTAAACAGATCACATATTCTATTCCTCCGCAGACTCTGGACGGAGTACATGTTGCAGGTGCTGAAACAGCAAGATTGGATTCGCCGAAAGCTGTGTTTGTTCTGGGAGTAAACGAAGGATATTTTCCTATGGCTTCCCATAAAAGCGGACTTTTAAATGAAAAAGACCGTATGAAGTTTGAAATGTCCGGACTTCGGCTTTCAAGAAATACGGACGAGCTTATATCAGATGAAAAGCTGATAGTATATAAAACCTTGACTTATGCTTCAGATAAGCTTTTTATATCGTATCCTCTGAGCGATAACACAGGTTCTTCACGATATCCTGCGTCAGTATTGACTCAAATACGCAATATGTTTAAAAATGAAATATTGAGTTCTGCTTCGGATAAAGATATAGTGTTTTATTCTTCAACCCCCCAAGCGGCGTATTATAATTATATACAAAATTTTAGTCGATCAGACAGTAAAATTGAAAGTCTGAGAACAGTCTTGAAGGACTATCCTTACTATACGGCAAAAATTGATTACTTAAAAAAAGTATCTTCGCAAAAAGAATTTCATATTGAAGACGCTAACCTGATAAAAAGAATTTATACTGATTCTCTTAATATTTCCGCAACGGGAATTGAAGAATTTAATTTATGTCATTTTAAATTTTTCTGTAACAGCGGTTTAAAATTAAAAGTCAGAAGAAAACGTCAGATCGGCAGCCTTGAACAAGGTAATTTAATTCATCAGTGTCTTGAATGCGTTTTAAGCTCATGTAAAAATAAAGAAGAGTTTGATAAGTTAAGCCGAAATCAAATAAGTAAAATAATTGAAAAATGTGCCGATGATTATTTTGAAAGCAATATGGGGGGTGTAATAAAAAGAAATGCAAGACTGGAAAGTAACCTTAAACGTATAAAGGAAAATATATTTAAAATAATTTCTCATTTGCAGAATGAATTGAAACAGTCTGAATTTCGCCCTATAAATTTTGAATTTAATATAAATGAAAAGGGAATAGCGAATTTAACCGGAGATAACGGTATCGAGATAGTAATCAGGGGGGTTATTGACAGAGTAGATATTTATGAAAGTAACGGTGAGAAATATATACGTGTAATTGATTACAAAACCGGTAAAAAAATTTTTTCCATGTCGTCATTGCTTTATGGCATTAATTTACAGATGCTTTTATATATGTTCACTATCACAGGCAGCGGGGGAGCATACAGCGACTGCAATCCGGCAGGCGTGCTGTATATGCCTTCCGGAGAAATTGTCTGCGGAAGGGACAGAGACGAATCGGATAATATGGAAGAATATTTGAATAAGCATTATAAAATGAACGGAGTAGTATTGAATGACCGTGCGGTACTTAATGCTATGGAAAAGGATATTCAGGGAATATATATTCCGGCAAAGCTGCTAAAGGGAGATACCGGAGACGGAGAACTTCTTTTAAATAAACGTTCTTCATCATGTCTTACTTCTTCGCAGTTTAAAAAACTCAGGCAGCATACAGAAAAAATAATAATTGATGTATGCAATGAGCTTTACAGCGGTAATATTGACGCTGATCCGCTGGTGATTTTCGGCGGCAGTCCTTGCGATTACTGTGATTATTGGTCGGTATGCGGAAATGTTCCTTGTGAAAAATATCGTGAAGCTGATAAAAATGCGGAGGAGAAAATGTTAAAAATTATTTCTGATTAAAAATGATCTATTGACAAATGAATAAGATATGGTATAATTAAATCATAATTACTGTTTTCGGGCTGTGAAGAATTTATCTTAGCAATCGGCTTACAGGCTTATGGGCATATAATAATATGTAATAGCTTATAGTTTACCCGATTAGTTAGTAATCGGGTATTTTTATTTTTGAAAGGATTTTAAAAATGGAAAAAAGAATAGCGGTGCTTGCCGTGATTATCAATGAGCTTGAGTCATCAGAAAAGGTTAATTTAGTTCTTCATGAATACAGTGGAATAATAATAGGAAGAATGGGTATTCCCTATAGAGAAAGGGGAGTTTCAGTTATATCTGTTGTTGTGGACACTGATACCGATACAATAAGCGCTATTACGGGTAAGCTGGGAAAAATCAGCGGTGTATCTGTAAAAGCAGCAATATCAAAAAGTAAATGAAAGAGGTTAGAAAAATGTATAACAGCAAATCAGTTAAATCAGAGGAATTTATTGATCATGAGGAAATAATGAAAGTCCTTGAATACGGTGAAAAGAACAAGGACAATTCCGAAATGGTTGATGAAATTTTAAAGAAAGCGGAATCATTAGTGGGACTGGATCGTTATGAGGTATCAGTTTTGCTTTACGCATGTGAAAATAAAGAAAATAAAGAACTTCGTAAAAAAATATTTGCTATGGCTAGAAAAATTAAGGAAGCGATTTATGGTAAAAGGATTGTAATGTTTGCTCCTTTATATGTATCAAACTACTGTATAAACGGCTGTAAATACTGCGGTTATCACTGCGGTTCCGGAATCAAAAGAAAGAAGCTTACTCAGGAGGAAATTGCAGAAGAATGCCGTGCAATTGAAGCAATGGGTCACAAGCGAATTGCAATGGAAGCAGGGGAGGATCCGAAAAACTGCGATATTGATTATATTATCGAATGCATGAAAACTGCTTATGCAACTAAAAACGGAAACGGTGAAATCAGAAGAATCAATGTAAATATTGCGGCAACTACTGTTGAGGATTATAAAAAACTAAAAGAAGCCGGAATAGGTACTTATGTTTTGTTCCAGGAAACATATCATAAACCTACATATGAAAACTTGCATCCGTCAGGACCAAAAAGCAATTATGATTATCACACAACAGCTCATGACAGAGCAATGCAGGGAGGAATTGACGATGTGGGTATCGGAGTATTGTTTGGACTTTATGAGTATAAATATGAAGTTATCGGTACAATGCTTCATGTAAAGCACCTTGAGGATACATTTGGAATAGGTCCTCATACAATTTCAATTCCGAGAATCAGAATGGCAGAAGGCGTGGATTTAAGTCTGTTTCCGAATATAGTGACAGATGAACAGTTTAAAACGATTATTGCCGTTTACCGTTTAGCTGTACCATATACCGGAATGATAATTTCCACAAGAGAGGAGCAGAATTTCAGAGACGAAATTATTTCTCTGGGAATTTCACAGACCAGCGGCGGTTCATGTACAGGAGTTGGCGGATACGCTGAAAGATTAAGCAAGGGATACTGTGATAGCAGCTGCGATGATCAGAGTACTGCACAGTTTAAGGTCTCAGATGAGAGAACAGAAGCGGAAGTAACTAAAACGTTGCTGAAAAACGGATATATTCCAAGCTTCTGTACTGCCTGTTACCGTGCCGGAAGGACCGGCGATCGTTTTATGCAGCTTGCAAAGACAGGAAATATTTCTAACTGCTGTCTGCCAAACGCTATGCTGACACTTGCTGAATATGCTCTTGATTACGGTGATGAGGAATTCAATAAACTTACTTTTGATGTTATTGAATCTGAAAGAGAAAATATCAAGGAGGAGAAAGTAAGAGTTAAGTTTGACGAATACCTTGAAAAAATTAAATCAGGGGAACGTGATTTCAGATTTTAAAGATCCGAAAGGAGATTACTATGGTTTCAGAGATTAATCAGACGCCTAAGGCGTTGAGATTGCATATCGGAGTATTCGGAGATACTAACGCAGGCAAGTCTACATTTATTAACGCAGTTACCGGACAGAATATCGCTTTGACTTCCCCTGTTGCCGGAACAACAACGGATCCTGTGTTCAAGCCTATGGAATTACTGCCTTTAGGTCCGGTAGTGTTTATTGATACGGCAGGTCTTGACGATAAAAGCGAGCTTGGACAAATCCGTGTTGAAAAATCTATGGAACAGTTAGAAGTGTGCGATGCAGCAGTACTGGTAATAAGCAGTGAGAGTCAGAATGTCTGTTCCGTTAAAGAATATGTCAGTATGATAAAATCAAAGAAAATACCGTATGTTATTGTAGCGAATAAAATTAACGGTAAGAAATCTGAGTTGGACTTAGAACTGTATGGCAATGTTGTTTCGGCAGATTTAAATGATAAAAATGATATTGGTAAAATAAAAGAAGCTTTAATAGATTTGCTTAAAGATAAAATTGAAGATCCTGTTCTTACCGCTGATCTTGTACACCCTGGAGATTTAGTGATGCTCACTGCTCCGCAGGATATTCAGGCGCCTAAAGGACGTCTGATTCTTCCAGAAGTACAGGTTCTGAGAGATTTGCTTGACAATAACTGTATGGTAATGACTGTAACGTCTGATAATATCCGTAACGCACTGGATAGTCTTAAAAATCCGCCGGCACTTGTTGTTACCGATTCACAGATATTTAAGGAAGTCAACGAAATAATTCCGAAAGACATTCCCCTGACATCTTTTTCATTGCTGATGGCAAAAATCAAGGGGGATATAAAAAGTCTTATAAAGGGTGCTGAATCAATTAATAATCTTACGGACGGTGATAAAGTTCTGATACTTGAAAGCTGTTCGCATCATGCTATGGATGACGATATTGCAAGAGTAAAGATACCTAATCTGTTAAGAAAATATACCGGTAAAAATCTTGTTATAGACAACATATCCGGACAAAATATAAGTATAAATATAAAAGACTATAAACTTGCAATACATTGCGGAGGATGTATGATAAATAGAAAAGCTATGCTTAAAAAGCAACGGATATTTAGTGACGCCGGAATACCGATGACTAATTTTGGAGTGTGCATAGCGTATATGAATGGAATGTTGAAAAGAATTTGTTATTAAATTATTGTCAATGAAATTTTGGAATATTTCTAGAATTTCATTGACATTTTGATTGTAATATTGTATAATATGTTTAAAAGATATAGAGGCGGATTAAGGGTAAATAATTTGGAAGGAGGATACCATTATAATATGGTATAAAAGTTCTATGAAAAAATTTACCATTAGTTTTTTAACTGCTTTTTTCTTCTGTATATCTGTTTTTTCAGGTTCGGATGATTATGCAATCAGGACGGGACTTTCAGCTGCCGCTTTCGAGGCGATAAGTGCAGAAGAAGAATTTGATGCTGAAATATGTTATGATTCCGGCGATTGGAGTCAAACATCCTTGTTGATGCCAAATGATTTTGAATTTCTTTATAATGAAAATACGTTCAGTTATTACGATCAGCTTGATGATAATAATAAATCGGCATATAATGCAATGAAAGTATGGCTTAATCCTACAACTGAAAATATTTCGATTCCTTTGCCCGAATCAATAACCTTTCAGGCTGATTCAGCAAATATTTCTGATTGGAGCGATGATCAGCGAAGTGAATTCTGGAATCTTGTTATGGCAAATATTAAGGAGGGCAAAACAGCGCTGACATTTGATTATCCTGAATTATTCTGGCTGGATGAAAAAAAGATCACGGTATCTGTTGCAAATGCTAAAGTAAGCCGTAATTTTATAACAGGAAAATACACTGTATATGTTTCGGAAGTAACAGTAAGCGGTAATGTTAAAGATGTATATAATGATGTTGAAACCGCTGAAAAATTTCAATCGATTTATGAAGACTGTGTGGATAAATTCACAGTAGAAGGAACAGATAATTACAGTAAAATTAAATATATTCATGATTCAATAATAAAAAGAGTAAATTATGATTTATCTGCGCCGTACTATGATACCGCACTGGGATTTTTTATAGAACCTTATGGTATAGTTTGCGAAGGATATTCAAAGGCTATGAAAATCTTATGCGATAAAGAAAATATACCATGCATTCTAGTAGTCGGAAACATAAATCTGGAAACAAATTTTGCACATATGTGGAATTATGTGCAGATGGAAGACGGACAATGGTATGCAGTAGACTGTACATGGGACGATTTGGATGATGAAACGAATCCTGTTAAATATCAATACTTTCTTAAAGGGTCTGAAAGTTTTAACAGTAATCATACTCCGGATAATACGTATATAACTCCTGCATTTACTTATCCGGAATTAAGTGATACTGATTATGTGTATATTTCAGATCAGCCGATTGTCACAACTTCTGTAACGTCTCAGGTTACCTCTTCGGTAACTACTGTTTCAATAAGCGTTGAAAGTTCTGCAGTATCTAAAACTACTGTAACATCTGAAAGCAATGTAACATTAACTACATCAGCAGTTTCTTCTGTTGCTTTGACAACTTCTTCGTCTGGTACAGAAGTTGTTATAAAAGGAGATTTTAATAATAATGGAAAGCTTGATACGGGAGATGCAGTAATACTGCAAAGAAAATTAGTAAGGAGCTTGGAAATCAGCGATACGGATTTAAATTATGAGCTTAATGATGATAAGCGGTTAAACATCTGGGATTATGTTATTTTATTGCGCAGAATCAGAAGTATATAAAAAAGAGCGGTATTTCCGCTCTTTTATTTTTTTATATTTTGGTTATTTTTAAGCAGCATTATATTTTTGAATAGCCAAAGCTGTTAATAATTGCATCAACTTTTTGACCGGATTTACAAAGCTTGCAGTCATGAGCCGACATGGTTTCGTAATTATTCAGATCTTCAGAAGTAAAAATTGAATTGATTTGAATGCCGTTATGTTCGTTTATCGCACTGAATATAGAAGCAACACCGGCAAGCTGACCGTTATAATATTGCAGACACTCAACTGAACGGTTGATAGTTTTTCCCGTTGAAGCAGATGAAATCAAAAGAAGAATCTGTTTATTGAAAACGTGTTTTTGAATATTATCCCTGAAAATCATTTGATTGTTTGCATTGGTTTCCGGAGTAATTACACAAATGTCCTTTCCGCTGTTGATAGAGGTATGTCCTTCCTTTGCAAGCTCTCTTGCAAGAAAAGCGCCGATGATTTCAGTGCCTTCAAGACATATAATTGTATCGACAGACAAATTGGAAATATATGCTTTTGCAAGTTCTCTTGCAGTTTCCTTTGCTACCTTATGATGAGTTTTGATTTTTGTCATATCAATATAGTAATTAACATGTGAATGATTGGTTGCAAAATGTCCGGGAATTACTCCGATTTTTATTTTGCTGTTGGATTTTGATTTGATTTCTAATATTCTTGTTTCCATTATTTTGTTCCTCCATTAGAATTTTATTAATATAATTATAACAGATTATACATAATATGTCAATCTGAAATATAAATATTTATGCAAATTAAAATGATTTCTGGGAGAAGCTTTAATAAAGTCAGAATTTTATATTTACTTTTAATCGGTTTTATGATATTATTAATTTATGAAAAGGAGGCGGCAATGAAAGCGGTAATAAAAAATATTTTAATAATAGTTGAGCTTATACTTATTATTTTTCTGTCGGTGGTTGTTTACTTTTTATACCAAAAAAATAATGAAGCTGTAACTACAATGGGAGCCGGAAGTATATCGACTGATCAATATGAAGATATAGATAGAAAAGTAAACGAGAATTACTATGAGCTGAGCGGCAAGAAAATACTTCTGGAGGACGGTACATACGGAGAAATATGGATTCCTGTTTTGGAAAATGTTCCGGCTTTTTCCAAAGAAATTGACCAGATAAAAACAAGAAACGGACGAAAATACTATTTAGACGGTTCTGATATAACATCATTGCTCGGCGTAGATGTTTCTGTCCATCAGGAAAACATTGATTGGCAGAAGGTAAAAGAATCAGGAATAGATTTTGCCATGATTCGTCTGGGTTATAGGGGTTACGGCAGCGGCGAAGCCGGACTTGATGAAAATTATGCTGAAAATATTCAGGGAGCAAGAGAGGCGGGAATTGATGCCGGAGTATATTTTTTTTCCCAGGCAATAACAGTTGAAGAAGCAGTTGAAGAAGCGAATCTTGTTATTGAAAGCCTGAAAGGACTTGATATAAATTATCCTGTAGTATATGACTGGGAAATCATTTATGATGACACTGCAAGAACGGATAATGTATCTGTCGACGTTCTTACGGATTGCTGCGTGGCATTCTGTGAAACTATAAGAAATGCCGGATATACTCCTATGATATATCAAAATAAGCGTACTACTATTTTTAAGCTTGATTTGAACAGGCTGACGGACTATGATTTTTGGTTAGCGGAATATGGTTCGGAACCTACATACTATTATGACTTTGATATGTGGCAATATACAAGTACTGGAAGTGTTCCCGGAATAGAGGGAGATGTGGATCTGAATATAAGTTTCAAGGACTACAGCAAATAAACTTTGAAAGAGCAGTAATAAATACTGCTCTTTAAATTTCGTTTAATTTACTTTATTATTTCACATAATTTTAACTTGAATAAAATAATATTAAAATTAGATAGATAAAAGAAAGTCACAGAGGGGAAAACATGAAAAGGTGTGATTTTTCTTATGAACAAATTAAAAAAAATAATCAGTGTACTGATGATGATTACAATGGTATCTGTTGTATCGGCAGGGTGCAGCGGGAAGAATACAAATTCAGAATCTGTGTCTGGATCGGCAGAAACATCAGAGACATTATCTAGTACAAATACTGATAATACAGGATCTGTTTTAAATACTGTATCCAATACCTCATCAGATTATTTTGATGATGAAGATCTGCTGGAAAATTATAACGATGTTACAGCGGAAATATTAATGAAGGGCGATAATATTGAAATAAATGGACAAGGAGTCGTTTACAGCAATAATATAATATCTGTAACCAATGGCGGTACATTTATTTTTAGCGGAAACTTAAATGATGGTCAGATTTATATTAATAATGAAGAGCTTACACACATAATATTTAATGGGGTAGATATTAGTAATTCGTCTTCTTCGCCGTTATTTATTGAAAATGCAGATAAAACAGTCATAACATGTGTAGACGGAACGGAAAATATTTTAAGTGATGCTGAAAATTATGTGTATGAAAGTGATGAAGAAAACGAGCCTGACGCTGTTATATTCAGTAAAGATGACTTGTCTTTAAACGGAAGCGGTTTATTGATTATTAACGCTGAATATAATGAAGGCATTACCTGCAAGGACGATTTAAGAATTTCCGGGAGCAATATTAATATAAGTTCGGTAGGCAACGGTATTAAAGGAAAAGATTCTGTCGTTATAAAAGATTCGGATATAACTGTAAACTCACAGCAGGACGGTATAAAATCTTCCAATGCAGATGAAACAGACAAGGGTTATATAGTTTTTGAAAGCGGAAATTATAATATAACTGCCAAGGAGGACGCTGTTTCGTCGGAAAACATATTGACTATAAACGATGGCAGCTTTGTTTTAAAAAGCGGAAGTGAATCCATATCACAGAGCAATGATACAATGGATGCAGATTTCGGCAGATTCGGAGGAATGGAAGGTAATCAGAATAAAACTGAAAACAGTGAAAAAGGGATTAAAGCTGTTTCGGATATTATTATTAACGGAGGTACTTTTAATGTTGAAAGTACTGATGACTGTGTACATTCCAACGGAAATATAACAATAAACGGAGGAAAATTAACTTTAAATTCCGGAGACGACGGTATACACGGCGACGGTAATGTGGATATAAAAGACGGCGAAGTTAATATAGAGTCTTGTTATGAGGGAATTGAAGGAATAATTATTAATATAGACGGAGGAGAAATAAGCATTACTTCCAGTGATGACGGATTTAACGCCAGCGACGGCTCCGGAAGCAATATAATGGTGCCGGGAGAATTTGGAAATTCTTCGTCTTCCTGCGAATTAAACATAAATAATGGAAATATTTATGTAAATGCCGGCGGAGACGGTTTAGATTCTAACGGTATTATAAATATAAACGGCGGCACTACTGTCGTAGACGGTCCGGTAAGCGACGGAGACGGAGCTTTGGATTCTGGAAGTGAGATAATTATTAACGGCGGCATACTTATTGCGGCAGGAAGCTCTGGTATGGCGGAAACGCCTTCAGACAGTTCCGGTCAGAATACAATTGCAATTGCATTTTCTCAGAGTAATCGGGCACTAACTGCTGTATGCGTAAAAGATTCGGACGGTAATATTATTGTCTCATATCAGCCTTCAAAAGAATATTCATCGATTATAATAAGTTCTCCCAAACTTATTTCCGGCAGTGAGTACACTATTTACCGCGGTGGAAGTATTACCAGTGCAGATAATGATTACAGCATAGATGGAGAATATGAAGGGGGAGAACTGCTTGAAACTGTTGTTTTATCCGGTGCAGTAACTTATGCCGGAGACGGCTCAATAGGACAAATGGGCGGTATGGGTGGCATGAAACCGGACGATGGTTTTATACCTGACGGTAATGACGGAAAAACCGGCGGACATATGCCAAATGGAAATAACGGTATGGCTCCGCCTGATAATAACGGAACAGGCGGCAATATGGATCCGTTCGGAGAAAATATGGGAACTGAGCAGTAAACTTTTATTATCGGAGCATTTTATGATTTGCAATTTAAATGATTTGAAATGCAAGGAAGTAATAAATGTTGAAACCGGTGAAAAAATCGGATTTATTGACGATATTGAATTTGAACCGGAAAACGGAACAGTAATAGCTTTTATAATTTATGGAAGAATGCGTTTTTGGGGAATTTTCGGTAAAGAGGATGATATTATTCTTACATGTCAGGATGTTAGACTTATAGGGAAAGATACGATACTTGTAAAATTAACAGGCAGTTCTTATGTAAAATCATCCATAAGAAAAAATAAAAATCTGAAAAAATTAAAAAAAGGTATTGATTTTTAAAAAAACTTATGGTATAATTAAACGGTAATTCGCACGCTTATACTTTTGGCAGCCGGTGCCGCTGATTATTGCGGTTGCTGCTGAGCTAAGTTGGGCGGAGGAAAAAATAAAACCAACAGGAGGAACTACCATGGCAGTAGTATCAATGAAACAGCTTCTTGAAGCAGGTGTACATTTTGGTCATCAGACAAGAAGATGGAATCCAAAAATGGCTCCATATATCTTTACTGAAAGAAATGGAATTTACATTATTGATCTTCAGAAGACTGTAAAGAAGCTTGAAGAAGCTTATATGTTTGTACGTGACCTTGCAGCTGAAGGCGGCAATGTGCTTTTCGTAGGTACAAAGAAGCAGGCTGGCGATTCCGTTAAGGAAGAAGCTTTAAGAGCAGGAGCACACTATGTAAATGCTCGTTGGCTCGGTGGTATGCTGACAAACTTTAAGACAATTCAGACAAGAATTAAAAGACTTGAACAGCTTCACGCAATGGAAGAAGACGGTACATTTGAACTCCTTCCAAAGAAAGAGGTTGTAAAGCTTAATCTTGAAATTGAAAAGCTTGAAAAATTTATGGGCGGTATCAAAAATATGGATCAGATTCCTGCCGCACTGTTTATTGTTGATCCAAGAAAAGAAAAGATTGCAGTAGCAGAAGCTAAAAAGCTTAATATTCCAATTGTAGCTATAGTTGATACAAACTGCGATCCGGATGAAATTGATTATGTAATCCCAGGCAATGACGATGCAATAAGAGCAGTTAAGCTAATTGCCGGCGCTATTGCGAATGCTATTATTGAAGGCAGACAGGGTGAAGATACAACAGAGGCAGCAGAGGAAAATACTGAAGAAACAGCAGAAGCTGCTGAATAATTTTGAAATAAACCCGAATATTTAATACATATTCGGGTTTTTCGTAAGAATATAATCAGGAGGAACTTGTAATGGCTAATATAACAGCTAAAGATGTTGCTGAGCTGCGTAAGCAGACAGGCGTTGGAATGATGGATTGTAAAAAAGCTTTGATGGAAGCTGATGGCGATTTTGAAAAGGCAACTGTAATTTTAAGAGAAAAAGGTCTTGCAACACAGGCTAAAAAATCAGGAAGGGTAGCAGCAGAAGGTATTGTTATGTCAATGACAAATGCTGACCATACTGTTGGTGCTGTTGTTGAAGTAAATATTGAAACAGACTTTGCTGCAAATAATGATGAATTTAAGAAGTTTGTAAATGATGTTGCTCAAACTATTATAGATACAAATCCTGCCGATCTTGAAGCACTTAATGCAGCTCAGATTTCAGGTGGTACTATGACTGTTGCTGAAACACTTCAGGAACTTTTCCTTAAAATCCGTGAAAATATGCACATCAGAAGATTTAAGAGATTAGAGGGTATTCTTGTTCCTTATGTTCATGGCGGCGGTAAAATCGGTGTTATGGTAAATCTGGAAACACCTGCTGGTGCAACAGATGCGGTTTTGGCATGCGGTAAAGATTGTGCTCTTCAGGTTGCTGCACTTAAAGCTCCTTATTTAAAGAGAGAAGATGTACCTGCTAATGTTCTTGAATCTGAAAAGAAGATTATGCTTGCTCAGATGGATGAAGATCCAAAAATGGCAAATAAGCCTGAACAGGTTAAGGCTAAGATTGTTGAAGGTAAAATCGGTAAATATTATTCAGAAAACTGTCTGTTAGATCAGGAATTTGTTAAGGATGGTTCATTTACAGTTCAGAAATATGTTGATAATTGTGCTAAGGAAGCAAATACAACAATTAAGGTTGTTGATTATGTTTGCTTTGAGAGAGGCGAAGGCGTTGAAAAGAAAGAAGACAATTTTGCTGATGAAGTTGCTAGCATGATGAAAAAGTGAAAAATTTTTGAAAAGAGCATTGGAATCCCCGAAAAGTCCGTAATTAGGGCGTTTCGGGGATTTTTTGCGTTCAAAGAGAAGGTCCATAAATTATCGTAAATTACCGTATTTTCATATAAATTTGGGGGATTTTTTGGGGGAAGATTTGGGGGAAAGCGTTCCCCCAAATGCCATGTCAAACTTTGCGTCATTCTTTTCGGGAAGTCGCCTGATTATTACCCCCAACATAAAAATAGTTATCCCCCAAATTCAAAAAGTTTCCCCAAAAATCTCTTAAAAATATAGACCGTTATCATTGCTGTACTTGCAGCAGCACTTCTGATGAGGAAGGTCGTATTTCTTGGGATATACAGAATTTGACAATTTATTTATCCTTTGGTATAATAAAAAGAGAATATATTTGAAGAAATGCCTACAATTCGCAATAAAACACAGTCAACTATCAGCACAAAAACTACTCACTTTTCATAGTATATGATTGTAGACAGTGAAAAAATGAAGAATACAGTTCATGGTTGGTTATTTCTTCTTACATTATAAAGAAGGAATAGTTTTCATGGAAGTGAAGTTGATGTATATTGACAAAAATAAAGAGTTTAGTTGTTATGAACAATATTTGCCTTTAATTTCAAAAAGACGCAAGGATAAAATATCTCGATTTTATTTTGATAAAGATAAAACAGTCTCCTTGTTAACAGGTCTGCTTATCAGAAATGAAATATCACAGCGTTTAGGTATTATTCCTTCCGATATTGAATTTGGATACGGTGAACACGGTAAGCCATATGTTTTAAATAGTCGCGATTATCATTTCTCAGTGTCACATTCGGGAAATGCTATTGTATTTGTAGGTGATAGTTTTCCAGTTGGCATTGATATTGAGCAAATTGCTGATGAAAATCTCAAGATGGCAAAGCGTTTTTTTACTTGCAATGAATATGAGTACATTATAAATAGTAAACAACTTAATATAGCGTTTTATAAAATTTGGACTTCGAAAGAAGCATATGTAAAAATGCTTGGACTAGGATTATCTAAACCATTGAAATCTTTTGATGTCTTGAATGAAAGTATAAACTGTAGTTTTGTAACTAAACGAGCAACTGAGTATCTAATTACAGTTTGTTCTGAGAAAACTGTAATTAATGATATAAAAATAGAAGAATTGCCCATAGAAAGGCTGCTTAGATAGTCTTATTTTTTGCTTATTACATTCTTCTTCAACGAATTTTAAAATATAATTGCTCTTTAAAGGGTTTTAGGAATTTCCCTGATTATATAAATTTATAAAAATAAATTTTCGTAAGTTCGGGAGAATTTTTGCGTGGAATGAGAAAAGGAATATACTTTTTCTGTGCTTGTTAAGATAAATAGGGAAAACACTTGCTTTGTGTTTACATTTAATGAATTTTGTGGTATAATCTGCTTTGTAGATCTTGTTAATGACAGAACAGAAGGAGTAGAAGTATGCTACATATTGCTATATGCGATGATGACATCAAAGCTTTAGGAGAGATTAAACAGATCTTGGCTGATTATTGTAAATTGAAGAAATTAGCAGCTAAAATTTCTACATACTGTGATGGAACTGATTTGTTGGTTGCGAATGAAAAATTTAATATTATATTTTTAGATATTGAAATGCAGCGGTCAAACGGAATTGAAGTGGCACTGCAAATACGTAGGATGGATATGAATGTTCCAATAGTTTACATAACGAGCTATATTGATTACTGGCGCAGAGCATATAAAGTACATGCATTTGATTTTATTATAAAGCCGTTTAAATCTGAAGAATTACATAAGGTTATGAGAGATTACTTAGCTGCATTAAATGATGCGAGCGAGGAAATCATAACATTTCCAACTAATGAAGGTGTTGCTTGTTTTAAGGTGAATGATATATACTACTTTATGTTTGAAGCAAAGAAAAAGGTATATGTGCATACTGCCGATGAACGAGTATTGGTTAGAGAGAATCTGACGGATATATATAATAAGTTAAATAAGGATCAGTTTTATCAAACAAGGCGTGATTGTGTATTGAATCTAAAGTATGTTCAGAGAATTCAGAATGAGTTTGTAATTATAATGAAGAATGGCAGTATGTTGCCGTTGGCACAGAAGAAGAGAGAAGAGTTTATATACAAACTCTCTAATAAATTAGTGGATACTTTGAAAGTGAGGACTATATGAATGATTCAGTAGCTAGAACTTTGATTCAAATTTTAAGCTCAAGTATTACTAGTTTATTAATGTTTTTGTTGTTCTATAAATTATATAAGCCAAAATATCACAATAAAACAGTTTATATTATTACATTCTTTTTTTCAATTATATGTATTGTTCTAGTGAATCAATTTTTTATAAAAATGAATATAGCATACTTTAACTCAATATTTTTATTTGTGTATGCCTGCATATTAAATTCATTGATGTTTAAGGAAAAAACAAAAAAGACTTTTATATATAACGCAATATATATAGTTGTTTCAGTGTTTGCTAATGTATCTTCTGTATTATTATGCTCTGTAATAACCGGAAATGATTTTGCTGCAATTTCTGAAGATATAAAGTGCGTACTAATGTTTAATAACTTTTATTGTATGTTTATGGTAATAGTATGGGTGATATTTATATCGGTAATTATAAAAGGACATTTGGAAGCGATTAAATTTAGACAGCTACTGTTGATAGGACTGTTTGTGTTGTTTGCACTATTTGTGGAATACAATTTTACAATAAGAATTGATAATATATCTGATGTTATAACCGACTTGTTTATTTTAATAGGATTTTTAATTGTTAGTATCTATATAGTGTATGTTACAGGAGAAATTGCCAGAGCGTATAAAGATAAGTATGAATATGAGTTGATGAGGAACCAAAGTCAGCTTCAATTAGAGCATTATATTGAAATGAATAACAGATATGAAAAATCACGAGTTGTAATGCATGATATTAAGAAGCATTTAGAAGTTCTTAGGTCTTTGAAAAACTTAGATAGTGAACAAGCTAAAGAATATAGCGATGTTATAGAAAAAGAGGTGGATGTATTATTCGAAGGTTTTCAGTGTTCAAATAAAATTCTTAGTGTTATAATGAGTCAAAAAATTTCTGAGGCGGAAAATTTATCAATTAAGGTAGAAACAAAAATAGAGGACATTTTATTTGAATTTGTTAACGATTTGGATTTGACCGCAATATTTGCGAATTTGTGGGACAATGCAATTGAAGCTTGCCAAAAAATAAAAGTCGAAGATAGGTTCATTCGTATTTTAATAGGTCGTGTGAACGATTTTTATGTTATTTATTTTGAAAATAGTTTTAATGGCTATGTGAAAAAACGTTTTGACAACATTATTTCTACTAAAGAGTCCCATAAGGGGGTTGGGTTGTCAATAATAAAAGCATCAGCAGAAAAGTATAGCGGAACATTTAATGTACTTAATGATGATACGGTATTTAAAGTAGAGATATTGTTGCCAATAGAATAGTATTAAAAAAGTTAAAATCTAAATAAAGCATCTAAGCTTATGTTGATACACAAATTTGCATAATGTTTAGATGCTTTATTTCGTTGTTCTAGAGATTACTGTGATATTGTAGGGGCATATCAAATCCCAAATTATATAATGAAAACTTGTCTGTATCCGTTGTAAATTTAAAATGAGTAAGCTCCATATCATTTTTTTGGTAAAAGCGGTGTGCAGCTGTTCTTTTACGATTGCTTGTTACCTCAATAATCTTGCAATTCTGTTTTACAGCATATTTAAAAGCAGCATTAATTAATGACCTCCCTATTCCTTCAGAACGATGACTCTCCTCAATGATTAGTTCTATAATTTCCGCTGTTCTGCCGCAATGGTGCAGTTGATTTTCAAGCCTAAGATGCAGAAGCCCCATAACCTTTGAATTTTTCTCATAAAGGAAAACGCAGTGCTGCCTGCTGTTTAAAATCTCATCATAAATTTGTTTAAATTCACTTTCCGGAAATTCGCATTCTTCAAGTTCGGAGATAAGTTTATACACTATATCCATATCTTCCGGTACTGCTTTTCTTATCATGGATAATACCTTCCTTTAGTCAAAGATTTTTTCTATACCGCTCTGCTCGGCAATAAAATCGCCTAAGTCAACATCTGCCGGTTCAAATTCACCATGAAAATCACTTCCGCCAGTCAGGAACAGAGAATACTTTTCAGCGTATTCTCTGATGGTTTCCCTGTCCTTGGGCGAATGAGAATGGTGATTAAGCTCTAGACCGTCCAGACCGTTTTTAACAAGCTCCGGTATAAGGCTGAAATTCTGCTGCTGACCACTGTGTGCCAGAACAGCAAGCCCTCCCGAATTCTTTATGGCTTTCAGAGCCTCTAGAGGGGATATATATCTGATATCAAAGGCGCAGATACCGCCGTTTTTAAAAGTACTGTAATAGAAATTTCCGAACATTTCAGCTGCTTTTTTACGTCTGACAAGATTCTCCATGATATGCTGCTTGTATATGTATTTGCCGTCGGCTTTTCTCAGATCGTTTATATCAATTTCATAGCCGTGCTGATTGAGAATACCTATCTGTTTAAGAGAATTTTCATGACGTGCTTCCAGTGTGGGACGCACAGTCTTTTCAATCAAATCAATATTTCTGATGTTATACCCCAGAATATGTACACGAAAATTTTTCTCATAATCAAAGGCGGAAATTTCTATTCCGGCAGTCACCCTTATTCCGGAATGTTCCGGCAACTGCTTTGAGTGGGAAAGCGTGTCATGGTCGGTGATCACTATTGCATCCAGACTGTTTTCCTTGGCACGGCTGATAAGTTCAGGTATTGTAAAGCTGCCGTCAGATACTGTGGAGTGTATGTGCATATCAGCTTTTATCATTCAAAAGTTCCCTCCGAAATATTAAATACATTGTCGCAGATCCCGTCCATGAATTTCAGATCGTGAAATATACCAATCATACTTGTGTTTTCATTTTTCAGACTTAAAATCATATCACGTACCAACAACTTTGACTGGTCGTCAAGAGAAGCGGTAGGCTCGTCCAGCAGCATAAGGCGGGGACGCTTTACCATGGTATGGGCAAGGTTAAGTCTGAGCCGTTCTCCGCCGGAAAATGTGTTGGGGTAAATGTCCCACAGGTTTTCGGGCAGGCGGAAATAATCAAGCATTTTCTCAGCCTTTTCCTTTGCCTCATGAGCGCTGTGACCCGTTTCCGTCAGCGCATTCATAACGTGTTCTTTTGCAGTAGTTCTTGGCATAACATTCAAAAACTGCGAAACATATCCGATCTCATGATTACGCAGATACAGTATTTCACGTTCTGTCGCAGTAGTCAGATTTATCTCTCCGAACGCTTTACTGTTGTAGATTATTTCACCATCGGTAGGGATATATGTACGGTGAATACATTTTAATATGGTAGATTTTCCTGCTCCGGAGCGACCCACTATACCAAGGAATTTTCCCTCTTCAAGAGTAAAGCTTATGTTCCGGCAGGAATGGATTTTACGGTTTGCATTATGCAGAAAAAAGTTTTTGGTAAGACCGTTTAATTTCAGAATGTTCATACCGTCTGCCTCCTGTATTTAATTTTTGACACAAGCTTTCCATCTGCAATAACATGGGTAATAGCCGGATAATCGTCCACAATATCAGCAATTACAATATCAGCTTTTTTGCCCTTTTCAATAGAGCCGTAATTCTTGTCTATCCTCATTGCCTTTGCCGGATTCAGAGTTACTTTTTTTACCATTTCCGGCAGTGACTGACCGTATTTATCACGCATTATAAACAGACTCTGCAAAATCGCCTGAGGAAAATAATCGGAGCAGAGGATGTCCGCACACCCATGGACAATTGCGTTAGCCGCCGACATATTACCAGAATGAGAGCCGCCCAGCAGAATATTTGGAGCACCTGCAACTGTATAAAAATTCATGTCATGGGCAGCTTTTGCAGTATCTTCCGTAATAGGAAATTCACTTATGTCAACTCCCAGACGCTGGTTTATCTTCAGCTTTTCCACAGTATCATCATCATGGGATGCAACAGTAATGTTTCTTTCATGCGCCATATCAGCAAGCTCTTTTAACTGTTCAAATGAAAGCATACCCTTTTCCTTGTGATGCTCCAGAACTTCTTCAAAGGTCATAGCCTCATTTTCCATGCCATGATATTTGTCTACGGTATCACGGTAAACCTCAAGGCTGCGGTACTGCCCTTGACCCGGAGTGTGATCCATAAAGGAAATTTCGTGTACCAGTCCACGTTCCATCATTTCCTTTGCAATGTCATACGCTTCAATGTTGTCAATTTCAATTCTGAGGTGGAAACGGTGATGTATCAAATGACGGCGCTTGTGTATATTCGCTATCAGTTCCGCCATTTCCAGTACGTTTTCCTTTGTACGAAGGGGACTTTTACCGAGAAGTTCATCTTTATACAGTGAAAAGGAATGATATATGGTAGTGATACCAAGCTGGAGAAGTTCCTTTTCACATTCCTTTAATGCAAGTTCAAAGGGGAAACGTGCTGTGGGGCGTGGATAAATAAACTGTTCTATCTTATCAGAGTGAACGTCTATAAATCCGGGCATGACGTATCCACCGTGAGCATTGATGGTCTTTTTTGCCTTGATATCTGAATTGCAGATATTAATGATACGATCCTTGTGGATCAAAAGCGTTTTGTTCTCTATAATTTCATTGGGCGTAACAATTCGTCCGTTTTTTATTGCAATCATATCTTCCTCCTGTTACAGCAGTGAGTGTACAAGCTGCTGTGTATATGCATGCTGAGGGTCTTCTAATATCTGGTCTGTCAGACCGCTTTCAATAATTCTGCCGTCCAGCATGACAACCGTTCTGTCCGCAAGCATTCTTATTACCGCAAGGTCGTGAGAAACAAGCAGGATAGAAATTCCGTACTGCGCTCTTATACGGCGTATCAGGTCAAGTACTCTTGCCTGTACCGAAAGATCAAGTCCTGTTGTGACCTCATCAAGGAGCAGTATTGAGGGATTGTTTGCAAGTGCTTTTGAGATCTGTACCCTTTGCTGCATTCCTCCTGAAAAATTTTTCGGCGCTTCACCCATTCTTGATGTAAGTATTTCAACAGATGTCAGCAGTTCCTTTGCACGTTCTGTCATAAAGCCTGCTTCACGGTTTCCTGCTGCGATCAGTTTTTCCGCAATATTTGAGGCTGCGGAATAATCCATTCTCAGACCACGAACGGGATTCTGATAAACCATACCCATTACGCAGTTTTTTATATTTCGCTTTTCTGCGGCACTGGCGTTCCATATGCTTTCTTTACCATTATGATAACCGCTGAGAAATGCGCTGCCGGAAGTCGGTTCAAGATCAAAGTAAAGGCTTTGCATAAGCGTAGATTTTCCTGAGCCGCTTTCGCCGACTATTCCCAGAACTTCTCCAGGGTAAACATCAATTGAAACATTGTTTGCCGCCCATACTGTTCCGCATACTGTACAGCGGTTTTTTTCAAGGCTTTCCTTACAGTGAGGACAGCCTTCACCATAGCGTACTGTAAGATTCTCCACCTGCAAAACAGGCTTTTCATTCAGCTGCATTCAGACGCACCTCCCTGCAATATGATGTATCGGAGCACTGATAAAATTTTTCTCCCGTTTCTGAATCAAAGAGTTCATCAAGATAAGTATTTGTACTTCCGCAAAGTCTGCATTTTTTCCCCTTAAAACTTTCACGTTCAAAGGGAAAATCATCAAAAGCAAGCGATATAACATTGGTATACGGAGGAATTGCATAGATTTTCTTTTCACGCCCTGCGCCGAAAAGATAAAGACATTTTGACATATGCAGCTTCGGATTGTCAAATTTCGGGATAGGACTTGGGTTCATGATATATCTGTTCTCGACCGTACATGGATATTCTGTTGGAATTGTTACTTTGCCGTATCGAATAATGCTTTCATAAAGCTGTAACCAAATCGGTGCATAGTCCTTTTCAGCGTGCATTTTCTTGGTTACTTCCTCTCTCGGTTCAACTATTCTTAGCGGTTCAGGGATAGGTACCTGAAAAATCAGTATCTGATCGTTTTCAAGAGGAATTTCCGGTATTCTGTGACGGCTTTGTATAAGCGTTGCCTTGTGTGTGTCTGAAGTGACTTGTGCATTTGTAGTAAGCCTTACAAATTTTTTTATATTGACTGCATTGACGCTTTCATCACTGCCCTGGTCGATGACTTTAAGCGTGTCATCAGAACCGATAAGGGAAAGAGTAAGCTGAATGCCGCCTGTTCCCCAGCCTCTGCCTATGGGCAGTTCCCTTGAACCAAAAGGTACCTGATAGCCTGGAATTGCAACGGCTTTAAGAATACATCTGCGTATCTCACGCTTTGAACCCTCGTCTAAAAATGCGTAGTTATAATTTTCAGCGTTCTTCATTTTCCTGTTTCCTCCGTGTTTTTCTTACTGCGTCAAGCTTTGACTGGAATGTGACATAATGAGGAAGTTTGAGATGTGAAATAAAACCGTTCATTTCAAGACAGTCTCCGTGTGTAAGTACAAATTCCTCGTCTTGTGCCGCATAATCTCCGCCTCGTTCGATTTCACGGTCGATAACAGCCATTGCAATTGCTTTGTTTTCATTTCTGCCGAATACTGCTCCGTAGCCGCTTGCAAGCTTTAACTGATCTTTATCGCTGGACTGTGCAAACGCTTCGACCTCAGTAATCAAAATTTCCCCCAGATAAATCGTATCATTATCCGAATCGGGATAGGGGATTTCAAGTTCAATGTAACCGCTGCGCAGCTCTCCCACAGTAGGATGAACCTGTCCGAATCCTCTGAGTACGGAATAGGCAAGACCGGAAATAAATCCTGTATCTGCTCTTGTCATTGTTTGCAAGCGTGCGCTTCTCGGTGCCGGAAATTCCAGCAGCTTTTCAGTAACGTCATAAGGTTCAGTGTTGTTCTCAGGGAAACGATCAATGAGCCCCTCGTCCTTTAGCATATCGGAAACCCGTCCGCAGGACTGTACTTTTTCCGGCGTCTGTTCTGCAAGGATTTTTTGAAACTTTTTATGCAGCTCTGCGGCATTTTCATTCTCAAGCTCAAAGTGGATAAGACGATGAGTGTAATCATAGGACGCACCAAGCATTTGTCCGCCGGGAATGTCCTTGAATGCAGCTGAGATCCTGCGGACAATGCGCATTTTCCCGGTATCTGCAACATTTGTGTAATGACTTCTTTTAAGGGTAGAACGATAGGCTCTCAGCAGAAAGACTGCCTCCTCGGGCGAACCCTCACACTGCTTTAAAGCCAGCGCTGCATACTCCTTTGCATAAAGTCCCGATTCACTCATAACCTTGTCAATCAGAAGTCCGAATTTATGTACAAGTGCGTCAATCTCTAAATCCTTGCCTGTACCGCTTCTGTAATAATCCAGCAGACGTATACTTGCCTCGATCGCCTCTTCACCGCCTGATACTGCAACATATGCCATTGCTTTCTCTCCTTTTCACAAGTCTTGGAACAGCAGTAATATCGCCGCTGTCCGATATAAAGATCATATCCACGCCCTGAGGATATTCGTAATTTTGAGTATCTCTCAGTTCAAGAGCAGTACAGAATACCTCCGAGCAGGAAATCTCTGTTTCGCCGTTTATCCCCGGACCGCAAAGACAAGCATTAATGCATTTTTCGCCGTTGTCACGTATAATAATTGTCGCAGAGCAGTGAGGGTCGGACAGCGTACCAAACTTGGCCTTTTCAAGAATCTCCGGAAGTATATCGGTGTCCGTAACAAAAATATAATCCGCCGTCCTTGTGTCGGCTTCAGGGGAAAGGGTTACAAGCATTATGTCTTGTTTTAATTCCTTATTTCCAGCAGCGCTGAAGCTTACTTCGTTGTCAATTAGCGTCATTGCAACTGCAAGAAATGATGGGAAGTCTCCGAAAAGCCTGTCCTTTTCTTCTGATACCGAAACAATTCTTCCCGGATTTGACATAGCTTCAAGAAGCTTGCGGAATACTCTTTGAGTATCAAATACCTCGTCAAAATTGTGGAGAGTATTCATACCGTCACCTCCGAATCCATAGAGTGAAAATTCACCTTTGTTTTTTGCAGCATGGCATTTTCCTTTTCTGTTATTTCATTTTGTTTTGCTTCCCATTCAAGCAGTATTTTTTCATCTTCAAAAATACCCTTGTTGCAGGCTGCATCTATTACAGCCATATTCAGTGTTTTTTCAAAATCATCTCCCATAGCGGCTGCTCTGCCCACAGTTCCGTCAATTGAAACTGATGCCTCGGATATTATAACCTCTCCGATATAAAACAGACTGTTCTGCACCGGTTCACGCATTTTTATCATTGCAAGAGTCTTTTCCGGCTTTTTTATTACCGTGACCGGATATTTATCCCGTATTTTCTTTCCAAGCTCTGCTACCTTTTCGCTTTCAGCTTTGGAAAGAATTTTAAATAAACGTTTCTTTTCCATTTCAGTTTTATTTTACCCTTTCCTTAATTTTGGTCGAGAACATTTCAAGCATTACCACAGCAATAACAACGATATATGTAAGAATACCCATTTCATGCAGATTAAAATAAAAGCTTCCTGCCATATAAAGATTAAATCCAATACCGCCTGCACCGGCAGCAGCGCCTACTGCAATCGCATTAGTAAAGTTAATCTCAAACCTCATAAATGTCCATGCGACCATGCGGCTTAAGGAGGCAGGTACGATCGCCTGAAAAACTATCTGCCAGAACCCTGCGCCGCTGGCACGAAGCGCCTCGATAGTACCATCGTCGATCTCCTCGATTGATTCGGCATAAACCTTAGTCAGATAAGCAAAGCTGTGGAATGTAAGACCGATGACTGCTGCCACGCTTCCAAGTCCTGCTGATACTGCAAAAATAAGTACCCACAAAACGGTAGGAACTGCACGTATCAATGCAATTACACACTTTACAGCATTTGCCACACCGGACGGTGCAGTATTTTTAGCACAAAGCAGTGAACAGAAAAAGGCGGCAATTGCACCGAAAATAGTTGAAAGAGTGCCAAGGCAAAACGTCAAGAATAACTGATACATCACATTCTTGAATGTGTCGGTAGAAAGCTTTGGTTCTAAAAATACAGTTTTAACGTTTCTGAGAGTGGCGGCAATTGCTTCACCCAGCACTATCTCCTTGTAATCAAAGGAAATAAACGCATAAACTGTAAGTCCCAGGAGTACAGTAATAAGAATTTTTACAGCGCTGTTGCTTTTGCTATGAACTCCAATTTTTATTTTACCGCTGCGTTTTCGCCTTGCATTGCATACTCCGCTGTATTGGGTCAGAACAGGTGTTGTCTGATCCATTATAAAATCACCTTCCTTATTAGATTTGAAACAAGCTCAATGGCAATCACCAGCACAATAATTGAAACGACGACTAAGCTTGCGGAACTGAAATCAAGTCTTTTGTAATAAAGGTCAAAAAGATAGCCTATTCCCGTTGCAGTTAGTATTCCTATAAGTGTGGAGTTACGGATATTCGTTTCAATCATGTAAAGTATCCATGTTACTATTCCCGGCATTGCAGACGGGATTATTGCCTGAAAAACAGTCTGGATAAAGTTTGCTCCCGAGGCGTTCAGCGCCTCTATTCCGGCTGCACTAACCTCGTCTATGGTTTCAATAAATGCACGTGTAAGCAGTCCGAAAGTCGTAAAAAACAGAGCGAAAAAACCGGTAAGGATATTTTGCCCGAAAGAAAACATCAGCAGCATTGCCCATACAACATCAGGAACGTTTCTGAAAAATGCTGCAACGATTCTGACAATACGGTTTACAATTCCGTTAAAGCCTGTTGCCTTTGAACCGAACAAACTGAAACAGAAAGCAAATATTGCTGCAATTACTGTTACTGCAACTGACAGCAGAGCCGTTTCGATAAGCTTGTCAAGTATCTTCGGAAAACGCTCCATTGCCTTTTCATCCGGCATGAGATTATGTCCAATCCATGCCATTGCTTTCGGAAATGAGGCAAGTCCCTCACTTAAATGAAATTCAGTTGCAGATGCAGAAATGACATATATCGCTATCAGTGTTGCAAAGATAACTAAATATGTTATCTTTCGTTTAAAGAAAACTTTTTTTACACTTTCATTCATAACTTTTCACCCTGTATATCAGTTATCAGGTCGCTGCCGTCTGAACCGTAAATTGCGTGTATCTTATCATCTGTCAGTTCATCAGGTCTGCCGTCAAAGACAATTTTGCCGGCTGAAACACCGATAATTCTTTCTGAATATTTCAGTGCAACATCAACCTGGTGCAGATTGACAATACAGGTGATTTTTCTTTCACGGTTTATCTTCTGAAGATGATCCATTATTACTTTTGATGCTCTTGGGTCAAGGGACGCAATCGGCTCGTCGCAGAGAATAAGCTTGGGATCCTGCATGATTGAACGTGCGATACCAACACGCTGTTTTTGTCCTCCGGACAATTCATCACAGCGCTTATACGCCTGGTCGGCAAGTCCGAGTTCATCTAAAATTGAAAAGGCACGTTCCTTTTCCTGTTCGCTGTATGCCCCTATAACACCACAGACTGTGGATTTTTGTCCCAGTTTGCCGTGAAGTACATTTTCAATTACACTAAGCCTGTTCACCAAATTATAATGCTGGAAGATCATTCCTGTTTTTGTTCGCACCTGTCTTAACTCACGTTTTTTCAGTTTCATAACATTCTGCCCATCATAGACAATATTGCCGGAGGTTGCGTCTATAAGACGATTAATACACCTTAGAACAGTTGATTTTCCGGCACCAGACGGACCTATTATTGATACAAATTCTCCTTCATCAATCGAAAAGGAAACATTGTCAAGTGCTGTGGCAGTATTATTATAAACTTTGCTTACATTCTGAAATTCAAGAATCGGCATACATACTCTCCTCAGGATTCCATGTTGCGGATCGGGTCATACCATGAATCCTCTACTGTGACAAAGCACATTTTATCTGATTCCTTTTCAAGCAGTCCCATACCGCCTTCCGGATAAAAAATCAGTTCATTATTGGCAACTTCATCTGATGTGAACAGTTCCTGAATGGACTGTACATCCTTCGGACTGAGCGTATCGCCATTATAGGCAAACGGACCGTTGAGCACCGGAATTGACTGAATTACAGTAAACTTTGAACCTGTTACGGTATCGAACGGTGCGCTAGCATCATCATTAATTGTATAAACAGAACCTGTCGCAGCCGCTTCTCCCTCTGTACAGGTAACATAAGGTGCAAGCTCAATGTCACAGAATGCAGCAATGTCGCATTTGTTTGAAAGCAGGTTAAAGGCAGAGCCTTGATGTGAACCACCGAAAAGCACCTCTGAGAAGAAAGCATTGCTTCCGCCCTCAAGCAAATCATCTACGATCAAGTTATCTTCAGCAAAATGAGAGATGATCTGATTAGTCGGAACCTTAAAACCGGAAGTTGAACTGTTGGACACGAAAGACATCTTTCTGCCTTTGATGTTTTCAATGCTGTAGGAATCGCCGTCCAGGTACTGTTCAGCATTTTCTTCCTTTACTGCAAAGAAACTGTAATAAAGAGCGTCATCAAGAGTACCGGATTCTCCGGATTGAACAAACAGCGGATTTACCGCATCATTTGAGTTCTTTGCCTGGATATAGCCCTCTGCACCCATGCAGCAGCCGATCTGTGCCGTACCATTGGAAAGAGACTCTATGGCAATGGCATAATCTGTAGTCAGCTTTTGCTCCACAGTCTTGCCTGTAGCCTGTTCAATAAGTTTTCCCACTTCGTTTCTGGCTTCCTGATAATCTTCTGCTGATTCATTCGGATACCATACAAGTGTTATTGTATCAGTATAATTATCCGACTGTTTTGAATCTGCGGAAGATTCGGTGTTTGTTTTGCTCTTCGAAGAAGAATCTTCTGTAGTACCGCATCCTGTAAAACCAGTGCCGAGCATAGTAATTGCCATAATACCTGCAAACATTTTTTTAGCTTTCATTTTAAAACTCCTTTTTGGATTTTAAATCAATACTCTGCGAAATTTTATCGCACAGTACCAGTTTAAGTTTACCATTACATTTTATCATACCGTTTGTAAATTCTGCTATCTTTTTTAAGTAAAGAATGTGTTATAATCTACCTTTCTTTATAATCATAATTATGAGGTAAAGTGGTTAACGCATTAAACCATGTGTTTACTTTAAAGACTGTTAATTCTAAAAAGAATGTCAGTAATTCATATAAATGTGAAGTTGAAATGCTGCTCACGGCGATGAGTAAACCATACTGACAAAGACGGTAAGTTAACAAAGAGTTACAGATATGACGTTTTCAGCGTTTAGAAAGATATTGTTGATTCTTCTTCTTCATCTGAAGTATAACTATAATATTGAATAATGTCGGCTGGTATAGTTGCAACCATTACCCATCCTTCGGGAGCACCAAGTGCAACAGATATTACGTATATATACTTTTATAATAACAATACCTCCTATGGCATTTATTAATACCATAGGAGGTTTATTTTATCGTTATTCAGAATTTATGGAAAGAAAAAGCCTGCTGTCATATCAAGATAATTTCCACCGTTGTAATTAGGATACTGTTTTTGTACTTCATTCTTGAATTCTTCTGCATTTGTACAACTATCGGCAATCATTTTTAAATTTTCTAGATAAGAAATTTTTGTTTCTGCGTCCTTCAAATTCTCCGGCGTATAGTGGGAGGTTAGAATTAAATCATATCCTTTTGCAATATAATCTTTAAGCTGAGTAATAATAGTGTCTGCATGCTCTGATCCTGCAACGATAGAGTGACAATCGTGTCCGAGCATATGTGTATAAACGGTATTAATTTCCGGAATTTCAATATCGAATGCGTCATTAGTTTGTTTGATAATAAAATCAATATCGCCGATTGTGATTTTTCCCTCTTCAATGAAGTTTGTGATCTTGTGAATTGATCTGTCAAAAATCTCACCGAATGTATCGGTAAAGTTATCAATTAGAGTTTTTCCGCCGCCGTTTGAAGAAAAGTCTGCTGCATTTTGTGTGGCATATTTAGGAATGTCCGGCAGGAACGTTGCTCCTGCACCGTGGTAAGAAATGAGCATTCCCTCAACCTCAAGATCATTCAGATATTCTGACAGTTCCTTGTTATTATCAAAGAAGCATGGTGACTCAATAATAACTGCCTTGCCGTTTTTCTCTACTACAAATACCTCATCATCGATAAAATCATTGGTTTTGTAAGCATGTAGCTTTACTCTTCCGAAATCGTAAATGTTCATTTCGCCTTTTTTGAGCTTTACTGTTTTAAATATATTTTTATTCATCATAAAAACCTCCTGAAAATTGTCTGGTTTATGCTTTTTCAGGAAATTGAAGCGCTTCATATTTTTCCTTGATTTTATAATAACACAGTTTTCAGGTATTGTAAAGCAGGCACTTTTTTGTGACATAGTTACCTCAATGTAACAATTGCAGTGTTTGGGGAAAATCTATAAAAAATTTATTTGATTTATTTTTAATAATATGATAAAATGTATCTGAAAGCATATTACATCCAATTATATACTAATGGAGGTTATTTATGATTCATAAATCTGAATTACCGGCTTGTCCGGTGGAAACAACATTGATGCTAATAGGCGATAAATGGAAGGTTTTAATTCTTCGTGACCTGAGAAACGGTACCAAAAGATTCGGTGAGTTAAAAAAGTCTGTAACCGGTATTTCTCAGAAAGTATTAACGTCCAATCTGCGTGATATGGAGAATAATGGATTGCTTACCAGAGAGGTTTTTGCGGAAGTGCCGCCCAGAGTGGAATATACTCTGACTGAGCTTGGTCATAGCATGACGCCGGTTCTGGATTCAATGGAAGCATGGGGAAAAAGCTTTCAGATGAGTATTAAGTAATAAAATATTAAATAAAATAGCCGCAGTGAATAAAATACTGTGGCTATTTTGTGTTTTTAATGACAAAATAATAAAAATGGGTTTATAGGTATGTTATAAATTTTATTATTTATATATTATTATCTGAAATATTTTGCTTTTTACGGTATTCTTTAGGTGGCATTCCAACCTGTTTATGAAAAAGTCTGCTGAAATAAAGTGGATTATCATAACCTACAGCTGAAGCAACTTCTGCAATGGAATAATCTGTACTTTCAAGCAAACTCTGAGCATTGGAAATTCTTAAATTTAAAATATATTGCAGAGGAGTTGAACCAGTGACTTGCTTGAAACAGCGAATAAACCAACATACGCTTAATCCTCTTGATTCTGCATATTTATCAATGCTTATTTCTATATTATAATTTTTTCTGAAATAGTGCATGGCAAATGCAACTTCTTTTTCGCTTGTATCACTGAATTTAATATTGTTTTCAATACTTCTGCTAATCAGAATAAATATATTTTTCAAAAGCAGAGAAATAAGTTCCTCATATTTTGATCTGCACAGTTGAAGCTCCTGAATAATCTGACTGAAAAGCCATTGGTAGTCGGGAGATGTGCCGACATACTGAATGTTATTTTCAATATGAATGTTATAATCATCAAGAATTTTTCCTGTTTCGCTTCCGGTAAAATGTACCCAATAAACATTTGTTTTATCTTCTTTATAGTAAACGTACTCTTGCGGTTCATCCGGCACATAAACAATAATGTTTCCTGCGGTAACGATTTTTTCTTTCTCATTAATAAAAAAATGCGCTTTACCGGACGCTATATAAAGAAGCTGATAATCTTTTCTCCCGTTTGGACGGTGTGTAACAACTTCTGAACGGGTTTTGACTCGGTAGTTTCCGCAGCTTGTTACAATAAGTGGTTTGCTTGTATCTACCTTTGCCAGCGTAGAATTATGAAGATATGCCGCATTAATAAACATGAAAATTCCCTCCGTGAAAGTTTGTTTTATTATTATATCACTATTCTTTGCATACCTCAAGATGATTATATTATTTTGTGCATAAATTCGATTACTTTATGCATTTTATATTGAAAAAAGCGTGATATAATGTAATCAGAGAAAGAAAAGAATAATAATAAAAAAGACGTCTTTTAATTGCAGATTCAATCCTGTTCTCAACAAAATAGTATTTACAGTGGATAGACAAACGGATTTATAAGTTTTCTTTACAATATAAATATCCGTATGAAATTATTAAAATTTTATAAAATTAATTATTTTGTCTATAAATGGACATGCTAAAACTGAAAGGAGATTTTTTACTATGATTGAAAAGAGATATTTGAAATGGTACAATAAGGTGGGGTACGGATCCGGTGATATTGCCGGAAATGTAGTGTATGCTTTACTCTCATCTTTTGTAATGATTTATCTGACCGACACAATCGGCATGAGCGCCGGAATTGTCGGAACTTTAATTGCAGTTTCCAAAATTTTTGACGGTATAACAGACATATTTTTTGGCGCAATGATTGATAAGACAAAGTCAAGATTCGGCAAGGCCAGACCATGGATGCTTTATGGTTATATCGGCTGTGCAATAACACTGATAGCAATCTTTGCAATTCCGATAAGTATGGGAGATTTCGCACAGTATGCATGGTTTTTTATCTCTTATACATTGCTGAACAGCGTATTCTATACGGCAAATAATATTGCATATTCAGCATTGACAGCGCTTGTTACAAAAAACAGTAAAGAACGCGTACAGATGGGTTCATATAGATTTATATTTGCATTTGCAACAAGTCTTCTTATTCAGTCTGTAACATTAAAATTTGTTTCATTAATGGGCGGCGGTGCAGGCGGCTGGAGAACAGTGGCAATTATTTACGCTATTATTGGTCTCATTGTTAATACGATTTCAACATTTTCTGTAAAGGAACTCTCAGATGAAGAACTTTCAGAAGGTGAGCATACAAAGGAAGAAGAACAGAAATACGGTATTATTGAAGCATTCAAGCTTCTTATTCAGAATAAGTATTATATGATGATCTGCGGCACATATATATTGCAGCAAATTTACGGTGCAATGATAAATGTTGGCGTTTACTATATGACGTATGTTCTGTTTAATGAAAATATGTATGGTGTATTTTCGTGGTTTATCAATATTCCATTGATAATTGCGCTTTTATTTACTCCGATGCTGGTTCATAAGTGGAAGGGAATGTATAAGTTAAACAAATACAGCTATATGTTAGCTACTCTTGGCAGACTTCTTGTAGTAGTAGCCGGTTATTATGGAAGCGTACCTTTAATGTTGGCATTCACCGCATTGGCAGCTTTTGGACAAGGTCCATGGCAGGGTGATATGAACGCTGTAATTGCTTCATGCTCTGAATATACATGGCTGACAAAACATAAGAGGGTAGACGGAACAATGTATTCCTGTACGTCTTTAGGAGTAAAAATCGGCGGCGGACTTGGTACAGCAATTGCCGGATGGCTGCTTGAATGGAGCGGTTATAACGGTTCTCTTTCAGTACAGCCTGAATCCTGCATCAATATGCTTCATTTTATGTATCTCTGGATTCCATTCATACTTAATCTTGTTATTACAATAATCCTTTCAAGAATGAATGTTGAACAGGCCAACGATAAATTAAAAGCAAAAATAAAAACGACAGAATCGTAAATCGGGAACGGAGGAAAAAATTATGAAATACGCATTAGACTGGCTTTCAGATCCGGAAGTTTTTGCAGTAAACAGAACAGCTGCACATTCTGATCATAAGTATTACAGAAATTATTATGAGATGGAGGAAAAGAACTCCTCCTTTATTCAGAATCTGAATGGAATATGGAAGTTTGCATGGGCAAAAAATCCATCAGAAAGAATTGAAGATTTTTATAAGGAAGATTTTAATACTGACAGCTTTGATAACATCAGGGTTCCGGGACATATTGAATTGCAGGGATATGGCAAGCCGCAATACGTTAATACAATGTATCCTTGGGAGGGGAGGGAGACCCTTTTCCCTCCTTATATCTCTGAAAAGGATAATCCGATCGGAAGTTATGTAAGGTATTTCGACCTTGAGGACGGCTTGAAAGGCAAAGATGTATACATTTCCTTTCAGGGAGCTGAAACAGCAATTTATGTTTGGCTCAACGGCAGCTTTATAGGGTACAGCGAGGATTCATTTACGCCTTCCGAATTTAATCTTACCGACTATATTAAGGAAAAGGACAATAAACTTGCAGTTGCAGTTTTTAAAAGAAGCTCGGCAAGCTGGCTTGAGGATCAGGACTTTTGGAGATTTTCAGGTATTTTCCGTGATGTATATCTTTATGCGATACCTTCAGTTCATATCAGGGATATGAAAATTGTTGCAGACTATGATTACAAAAACGGAAACGGTCATTTTACGGCAGAGCTTGACATTATTGCCAAAAATGCAAGGTATGCAGTAGCGGCAAAACTGATTGCTGCCGACGGTATTTGTGTATCGGAAGCGGTTGTTACAGACAGCAAAATTGATTGGAATATTAATAGTATAAGCCCTTGGAGTGCGGAAATGCCAAATCTCTATACACTAATAGTTGAGATTACTGATGAAAATGGAAATATAATTGAAATCGGTACGGAAAAGGTAGGTTTCAGAAGATTTGAACTTAAAAAAGGAATTATGTGCATAAATGGTAAGAGGATTATTTTCAAGGGTATTAACCGTCATGAATTTAATGCAAGGAACGGACGTACTGTTACAGAAGAAGATATGATGTATGATATTAAGTTCATGAAAAAGAATAATATCAATGCCGTACGTACTTGTCATTATCCGAATAATTCAAGATGGTATGAGCTCTGCGATGAATACGGTATTTATTTGATTGATGAAACCAATCTGGAAACGCATGGAACATGGCAGAAGCTTGGAGCTTGTGAACCGTCAATGAATATTCCAGCGTCACTGCCAGAATGGAAAGCCGCTTGTCTTGACAGAGCAAGATCTATGTTTGAACGTGACAAAAATCATGCCAGTGTTTTAATCTGGTCCTGCGGAAACGAATCCTACTGCGGTGACGTTATTGCCGCAATGGCTGAATATTTTCATAAAGCCGATCCTTCAAGGCTTGTTCATTATGAGGGAGTAGTATGGAATCGCATATATGATAATATTACTGACATGGAAAGCAGAATGTATGCAAAACCTTCAGATATAGAAGAATATCTGAAAAAGAATACAGGCAAACCTTATATCAGCTGTGAATATATGCATGCAATGGGCAATTCGTTAGGAGGTATGTCGCTTTATATAAATCTTGAAGATAAGTATGAAGCTTATCAGGGAGGATTTATCTGGGATTATATTGACCAGGCAATTGAAATTGAAAATAATGATGGCAAAAGGACTCTTTTGTATGGCGGTGATTTTGAGGACAGAGCGTCTGATTATGGATTCTGTACAAACGGTATCGTATATGCGGACAGAACATATTCACCGAAAGTACAGGAAGTAAAAGCCTTGTATTCAAATATAAGAATGACAATCAAGCAGGGTATTTTGACAGTTGAAAACAAAAATTTGTTTATTAGTACGGATAATCTTAAATTTATAATTTATTTGAAAAAAGACGGAGTTGAAATTAAAAAGGATTGTATTGATTTGTTGGTAAATGCAGGGGAAACAAAAACCTGTAAAATTGAAATGACAATACCTGAATTTGCAGGTGAATATGTGTATGAAGTATCAGCTGTGTTGGCTGAAGATACAATCTGGGCAGAAAACGGTCATGAAATTGCTTTTGCACAGGAAGTTTTTACTGTACAAAACAACTCAGATTCTAATATGGAATATACAAAGCCCCTTATTGTTTATGGAGACGTTATTATAGGTGTTCACGGCAAAAATTATTCCATGATGTTTGATAAAAAAGAAGGCGGAATCAGTTCGCTTGTTTATTATGGAAAGGAATTTATAACAAGAGTGCCGAAGGTAAGCTTCTGGAGAGCGATGACTGACAACGATACAGGAGCAGGAGAACCTTCAAAGCTTTCACAGTGGCTGATTGCAGGTAAATTTGCAGTATACTGTACTGATAAAACTGTATCAAAGGAATTAAAAAATGCTCTTGAGGTTACATTTGTTTACAAAGCTTCTTGTACGCCGTCGTTTGAATATAAGATTATTTACACTGCTTTCTATGACGGCAGACTTGGAGTTAAAGTTGAATATCCCGGTGTGACAGGAATGTCAGATATGCCGGTGTTTGCAATAGATTTTAAGCTGAATAAAGTATATAAAAATTTCAGTTATTATGGAATGGGGCCGGATGAAAACTACATTGACAGAGCCTGCGGAGCAAGACTAGGATTGTGGGATTCTAACGCTTATAAAAATTTGTCTGCATATTTGAATCCGCAAGAATGCGGAAACAGAACCGGAATAAGATTTCTTAATGTTTACGATAAGAATAATATTGGAATCAGATTCAGTAAGAAAAAAGCGCCTTTTGAAATGAGCGTACTTCCTTATAGTGCATATGAACTTGAAAATGCATTGCACAGGGAAGAACTGCCGGATATTTGTTATTCCTGGGTCAGAATTGCTGCAAAGCAGATGGGCGTGGGCGGAGATGATTCATGGGGTGCGCCTGTACATGATGAATTCAGAATAAATTCTGAAAAGAATATGACGCTTGAATTTGTTATTTCACCAATAATTTAAAAGTAAGAAAGGGAAAACAATGCTTGTAAAGGACTTTATTAAGGAAGTAAAAGGCGGCGGACTGGATAATTTATTTAAGAAAATTTATAAACCAATTGATATTGAAAATCAGAAGATACGTTATATAAGCGCTGTGGAGAAATTCACAGCGCTCTACCCGAACCGTGAAGAGATCCATGTTTATTCTGCACCGGGCAGAACGGAAATAGGCGGTAATCATACAGACCATCAGCATGGCTGCGTACTTGCAGGCGCAGTTAACCTTGATGTTATCGGAATCACTTCATTCCATAATGAAAAAATTATCCGAATAAAGTCGGAAGGATATGAAGAATTTGCAGTATCATTAAAAGATTTAGATATTCACATTGATGAAAAAGGTTCTTCCGCTATAGTAAGAGGTATTGCAGCAAAGTTCAAAGAAATGGGAGTTGAAATCTGTGGATTTGATATGTATACAACATCAGATGTACTTTGCGGCAGCGGCATTTCTTCTTCAGCAGCATTTGAAACGTTGATTGCAACAGCTATTGACAGATATTACAATCAGAATAGAACTGGTCCAGTAGAGATTGCTAAAATCGGACAATATGCGGAAAATTATTATTTCGGTAAAAAAAGCGGTTTGATGGATCAGATGGTATGTTCCGCAGGCGGATTTGTTTTCATAGATTTTAATGATATTGATAATCCTGATATACAGAAAATCAATTTTGATTTTAATAGTACAGATCATGAACTTGTTATTACAGATACAAAAGGAAATCATTCCGATTTAACCGACGATTACACTGCGATTCGTACGGAAATGGAACAGACGGCAGAATATTTCGGAAAAAAGGTTCTCAGGCAAGTAGATGAAAATCTTTTCTGGCAGAATATTTCTGAAATCAGAAAGAAAGTTTCAGACCGTGCCGTTCTTCGTGCCGCACATTTTTTTGGTGACAACAGAAGAGCTGTACTTGAAGCTAAGGCTTTGTCAGAAAATAATTTTTCAGAATTCCTTAATCTTGTAAATGAATCGGGATCGTCCTCTGAAAATTATTTGCAAAACCTTTATTCATGCAGAAAAGCAACAGAACAGGCGATACCCATTGCAATTATGACAGGGAAACGAATTTTGAATGGTAAAGGTGCTATACGTGTTCATGGCGGCGGATTTGCAGGAACAGTTCAGGCATTTGTACCGGCAGAACTTGTAAATGATTATAGAATTGAAATGAATCGTATTTTCGGTGATAATTCATGCTATATTCTCACCATAAGACCGGTAGGCGGAATTGAAATAACAGGTGACGGAGATGAGGAAGTATGAATATTCTATTATTTGGAAATATATATTTGCACAATTTAAAATAACTAAAAACTTTATTGAATGAATTGGGAATGATTTTGAAAAGCGAGGTGTCGGCAATGGTATATGATCTTATTCAAGAACTTATTGTTTATGGAATTCATAATAAGCTTATTACTGAAGATGACGAATATGTGGTACGCAATCAACTTATGGATATTTTTCAGTTGGACGACTGGGAGGATTCGGATGTTACAAATGCAAATGAGTCAATTGAAGCTATTTTAAACAAACTTGTTGACTATGCATGTAAAAACAGAATAATTCAGGATACGGCTACATCAAGAGATTTATTTGATACAAAGCTTATGGGGGTATTTACACCGTTTCCTCATGAAGTGAATAAAATTTTTCAAAATAATTATTCTGATTCTCCTTCAGCAGCTACAAACTGGTATTATAATTTTAATAAAAAAATAAATTATATTCGTTCGGAAAGAATTGAAAAAAATTTAAGCTGGACGTATGAATCTGAATTCGGTACACTGGATATTACCATAAATCGCTCAAAACCGGAAAAAGATCCAAGAGATATTGCAATGACAAAAAAGCAAAAAGCTTTAAATTATCCGAAATGTCAGCTTTGTGTGGAAAACATGGGATTTTCAGGTCACATGACACATCCGGCAAGACAGAATTTGCGTCCTGTAAAACTGAACATCAATAATTCAGACTGGTTTCTTCAGTATTCTCCATATGGTTATTATAATGAGCACTGTATCTTGTTCAACAAAAAACATACGCCTATGATTATTGATTCTTCAGTTTTTAAAAAATTATTTGATTTTATAGAACAGTTTCCGCATTATTTTATAGGTTCGAATGCAGATTTACCTATTGTAGGGGGATCAATTCTGACTCATGAGCATTTTCAAGGCGGACATTATACTTTTGCAATGGAAAAAGCACCGATTGAAAAATCATTTTCCTTAAAAAATTATATGAATGTAGATGCAGGGATTGTAAAATGGCCTATGTCAGTTATACGTCTATCTTCTGAAAACCGTGATTTACTTGAAAAAGCGTGTGCGGAAGTGCTGGGTAAATGGAGAAATTACTCAGATAAATCTGCTGAAATTTTTGCACAAACAGGTAATATACCTCATAATACCATAACTCCTATTGTACGAATGAAAGATTCAAAATATGAATGCGATCTTGTTTTAAGAAATAATCGTACTACCAAAGAGCGTCCATTGGGTATTTTTCATCCGAATTCTGCGCTTCATCATATTAAAAAAGAAAACATCGGTTTAATTGAAGTTATGGGACTTGCTGTTCTTCCTGCCAGACTTGCAGAAGAGCTGGAAATACTAAAAAACGCTATGCTATCTCAATCCGATTTGTACAAAATTGAAAAAATTGCATCTCATGCTGATTGGGGAAATTGGATTTTGGAAAATCATCCTGAATTCAATAATGATAATGCTGAGAATATTATACGCAATGAAGTCGGCAGGGTATTTGAAGAAGTTCTTCGTGATTCAGGTGTGTTCAAAAGAACAGAAAACGGAAAAAAAGCGTTTGAAAAATTTATTGATACTATTTGATATTATAATTTAATAAAAATGAGAAACAGCAATACATAAAGCTGTTTCTCATTTTTTTATATTTTATTTAAAAGCATATGTTAAATGGCATTTTAAATATTCTGGAAGCGTTGATCTGCGGAGGCAGACTCATCGTCATTATTCCGTTGTAAATTATTCCGATCCTGTCATTGATGCGAAAATTACATACGCAGGATTTATTTACAACGACTTCCTGAGACGTAGCATTGTCCCGAACCAGCAAGCTGTTTTTGTTTACTTCCAGAACAGTGGCACACATAAGCATAATTATCACCTCGTGAATACATGTTCTATATATTTTATGCTGTAATTAGCATCATTGTGAATATTTTTTGTTCGACATAAATAAAAATATCTTTCATAATATATAAATATAGATAAAATATAACGAGGTTATTATGAATGAATTTTTATAAAAAAAATAATGCTCCATATGAAGAAATATTTGATCATATAGCCGATATATGCAATTTAATGAGATTTTGTTTTGAATCAGATAATTTAGAAGAAGTGATTAAAGCGTTTAATTATTTAAGAAGCTGCGAAGATATGACTTCTGAAATACAGTTACCCATGGTACTTATACGTAAAAGATTCAGTCTGTCCGGTTTTGAATATATGTGTCTTATGCTTGCTTTAGCTTCAGCTTTAGAAGGTAAAGGAAGTCCGACATTTTTTGAAGCGGCAGAACATTATCCGTTTTTTCAAAATGCAGAAGTATTTGCAAGTTTAGTTGAAAATAATACTCTGAAATATCTGCTTGATTCAGAAGAAGGGTGCGGATTGTCGCGGCATTTTCAAATAAAAAGTATTGTATTAAATTTTATAATCAAAAAAAATATATCACATAATAATATATTTTTTAATACATACATAAAAAAATATCCTATTATATATAAAGACTTATACCAACGTATATTAAACTTTATTTCAGCTAATAGTGTGTCATGTATTTTTATAGAGGGTAAAACAGGAAGCGGCAGACGGGTACTGGCTTCTCAGATATGTAAGGAGCTTGGAAAAAATACGGTTACCGTTTATTCGGAGGATATAGAAAACATTTCGGAATTTTCTGCAAATTTAGTGGGATTATGCGTTATGACGGAAAGCGTACCTTTGGTGATAGCAGATGCGGAAATAAAAAATGCTGTAAAACTGATAAATTTAATAACTGATTTTTTACCTTTTGTTTTTATTTGCAGTAGTATTAAAGATACGAAAATTTCACTGAAAAACAGATATTTAATGTATTTTAAAATGGGAGCAATTGACGAAAGCAAACGCCGCTGCGTATGGAATTATTATTTGGATTTTAATGAATCTGACATAAAAATACTTTCTAGCCGTTATCACCTTACTGCCGGACAAATAGCCGGTGTTTGCAGAAATTGCAATTTAAATGCAGATATGAAGTCGTTAATTAGTGAAATAATGCTTTTAAATAGTGAAAATTCTTTATCACAAATAATACATCCAATGTTTAGAATAGATGACTTAATAGTAGACGAGCATATTATAACAGTTTTGAATCAGATTATAAAAACGGCAAAGAATCTTTCCAGTTTTTTAGCAAAATACGGATTTGAAGAACTGTTTCCTTATGGCCGAGGACTGGGAATATTATTCTACGGAGCTTCAGGGACAGGTAAAACCATGTCTGCGTATATATTGGCGTCTGAGCTTGGACTTGATGTAATGAAAGTGGATCTCAGCCGAATAGAAGATAAGTATATTGGTGAAACGGAAAAAAGAATATCTGAAATCTTTGAAAAGGCAGAAGAAAATAATTGTTTGCTGTTTTTTGACGAGGCAGATTCTATTTTTGCAAAGCGTACTGAAATATCTGATTCCCATGATCGTCATGCCAATGGACAGACGGCTCATCTGCTTCAGAAAATGGAAGAATATGATGGAATAGTAGTGCTTGCTACGAATTTAAACAGTAACATAGATCCGGCGTTTAAACGTCGTCTTCATTTTACTTTGGAATTTTTTAAACCTGACGCTGAAACACGAATGACTCTATGGCGCAGATTTATTCCTGACAAAATGCCTCATGAAGATTTGGATTTTAAATTTCTTGGTGAAACTTTTGAGCTTACGCCTGCTGAAATAAAATGGGCGGCGCTTTCGGCGGCAGTACAAGCGGACGGTTCGCCTATGACTATGGGTCATATATTTTCAGCGTTAAAATATGAATATGAGAAGTCAAATCTTGCAATTCCCAAAATAAATTATAAAAATATTCAATTACAATAGGAGTAGTGTTTTTATATGTATAAATATAATAAAAAGCAGGACGAAATAACCGATACATCCGAAAAAGGAAAAACCGGTATACCGTCAGTTATGAAAAAAAGCTTTGAACAGTCCAGCGGATTTTCATTTGATGACGTCAGAGTTCATTACAGTTCCGAAAAGCCTGCACAGCTTCATGCGCATGCATATACTCAGGGAAATGATGTTTTTGTTGCTCCGGGACAGGAAAAGCATCTGCCTCATGAGCTGGGACATGTGGTTCAGCAGAAAAGCAATATGGTAAAGCCTAATGAAGAAATAGGCGGACTGCCTCTTAATACAGATCCTGCAATGGAACATGATGCCGATGATATTGCGCAGAATGCTGAAGAAAATATGCCGTTTTCAGCTGATACCGATGATGTACCTTTACAGGCTAAGGCAATAGACGGAGTAGTACAGATGGCAAACAGCCAGGATTCTTATAACTGGACAGCTGGAGTAGCAAGTACCATATTTACGGGATTGGGAATGATAGGAGCCGTTGGCAGTTTTTTATATTCTAAAAATAAGGACAGAAAGCATAAATATGTAGAAGATATGGAAAAAGATGCCGATGCGGCAGAAGAAGCAAGAGATGAGGCAGAAACAGCATATCTTGAAGTAATTAATACTGATGATGCTGCTGAGAAAAAAAGTAAAGCAATTGAAACAAGAAAGGCAGCTCTTAAAGCAACAAGATTTGCAAAGAATGTAAGGTTTAAATACAGAGCGGCTAAACCGGGAGGATTGAATAAACTGCCTCTAGTAGGAGATAATCCTCAGAAAAATAAAAATGCAGTATATGCTGTTAAAAGAGCAAATAAAGCTGAAGCTGAAGCTAAGCAGTTTGCAAATAACGCAAATAATGAAGATATAATCAGAGGGAATGATTTGAATTTTAATCCAGCAAATCACCAAAATATGGATGAATATAATAATAATCAAAGTGTTTTAGATGGTTTAGAAGATACAAATCCGCCACAAGAGGAGGAAGAAGATAGTTAATAGTAAGAATAAAAGATTTAAGAATAATATATTCTAACCATGACTGGAGAAAACAATGACAAATTTAGACAATGCACTGGTTAAGCTGCTTTCCGAATCGCTTTCGGATATTCTGGTCGGTTCAGGGAGAGTGGGGATATGCACACCTGCGGAGCCTGGAGATTTTTTATTGGGTCTTTATTTGTATAATATACGTCCGTGTACGGATATAAATCCGCCGTCTGTTATACGTAAAGGAAGCAGTTTTCAGGAACTTTCTCCGCACTTTTTAACGCTTTATTATCTTGTAACAGCTTACAGCAGAGCGGATGGAGTTTATAAAACGGCGGAGGATCACCGTATACTTTTTCGGGCGATTCAGACTTTTCAGAATATGCCGGTTTTAACAAAACGTGAATTAGGTTACAGACCGGGTACATATATAGATAAGCTTCAGGTTCAGATGGTCGATCTTGAACCGGACGAAATTGCAAATATATGGATGTTTCGGGAAAGTGAATACCGATTATCAGTGGCGTATAAAATAACTCCGGTCGAAGTATCAGCAGAAGCAGGCAGTTTTGTAACAAGAGTTTCCGATACGAATTTTAAAGGTATTCAGAGATGATAAACAGGGAGTTGCTGAAATGAAATTACAGTTGATAATTCAATGTATAGATACATTTGAATTTAAATCGCCGACGGATAAGCTTTATTTTTTTATAAACGGTAATCCGATTGAGACTATACATAAAGATAACGGTTTTTATTCAATAATTGAAAAGCTTCCCGAAAAATTTATTCTTTTGATTAAATCTTCCGTTTATTATTCTTATGAGTGCACTGTAAATCTAAAAGAAAAATGTAATTATTTATCTGTAAATCTGATAAGAAAAATTCCGCCGCTTCACGAATCGGCAGTCTGGATTGATACCGTAGGTTATACAAAAGCAGTACTGGGATTTGGATATTTTTTTCTTGCAGACTCGTTGAAAAATACGGATATATTTATATCTGTAGATAATTCGTTTCGTTTTTGCCTTGAGGGACGTAAATTTCTTATACGTGATACGCAATCTTTGAAAGAAGAATTTATCACGATTGAAAAAGCCGAAAACAATTTTATGAACATATATAATATAAAAGGATTGACAAATAATTATGATGCCGAAATTTCTTTAATACTTCCAGCATTTGATCTGTATCAATGTTCAAAAATACCGTTTAAAAAACCAGCGGAGCTGCCTGCGTTAATATGGCTTTATGACAGTAAAGGGAATTCTGAAAAAATAGAAATAAAAAATTAGACAAGCGGGAATAACTAAAGCCTGTTATGAATACTATGTATTAACACATTAAATCAGGAGGAAAAATTTAATGCCAGAATATTTATCTCCCGGCGTTTATGTAGAGGAATTTGAATCAGGTTCTAAGCCAATGGAAGGCGTAGGAACAAGTACAGCCGGATTTATAGGACTTAGTGTAAAAGGACTGGACATAGGCGTACCGCAGCTTGTGACAAGCTTCGCAGATTTCAGAAGAAAGTACGGCGGATATTTATCCCAGTCGGAATTTGAAGAATATCGTTTTTTGGCATATTCTGTAGAGCACTTTTTCATTAACGGAGGTACACGAGCCTTTATTATGAGAGTTGTACCTCCGGATGCAAAATGTGCTGAAAGTGTTTCAGAACAGGAAATTATTAAGTTTACAGCAAAGAATCCTGGAAGATGGGGAAATTTTATAAGAGTTATAATTACACCGTCATCTAAGGCAAAAACGCAGATTTTAAGTGTTGACGAGCTTCCTCAGGGAAAAGTGTATAAGATTAAAAATGCGTCGGGATTTCAGACGGGAGATATTGTTGCTTTTTCAGACGGTAATGAAATTCAATATAATAAAATTTCTTCCGTTCAGGATAATTTAATCAGCTTTACCAAAGAATTTTCAGGAGAGGTTACTGATAATAATATCCTTCCGTCAAAAACAATTTCCACATGTGAATTTAATGTTGAAGTAAAATATGAGGATACAGTTGAGCTTTATGAAAATGTTAGTCTAAATGTCCGCGCGGCAAATTATGTTAAAAATAAAATGGCCAAATCCGATATGCTTAATATTAGCTGTAATATTTCAGAAACTGAAGAATTGGATGCACCGTTTAGTATGCTTGCCGGCAAAGATAAGAATATTTTGGTTATCGGTCTTGACGGAGGAGCAGACGGTACTAAAGAAGCTTTGAGTCCCTCGGATTTTATCGGAACTGATAACGGTCCGGGAAAACGTACCGGAATACAGAGCTTTATTGATAACGATATAGTAAGCATAATAGCCGTTCCCGGAGTTACCGACGCCAACGTACAGCTTAGTTTAACTGCACATTGTGAAAGTTTGGGCAGCAGATTTGCAGTGTTGGATTTACCCAGGGACAGTAAAAAAATTGACGATGTTATGGCTCATCGTAATATATTTGATTCAAGCTATGCCGCTTTGTATCATCCGTGGATAGAAATATTTGATCCATTGGATAAAAAGAATACTGCAATACCGCCGTCAGGTTCTGTAATGGGTATTTATGCTCGAAGCGACAATTCAAGAGGAGTACATAAAGCTCCGGCCAATGAGATCATAAGAGCCTGCGTAGGTCTTGACTGTATGTATAATAAAGGTGAGCAGGATATATTAAATCCAAAGGGTGTAAATCTTATCAGATCTTTTCCGGGACAGGGCATAAGAGTCTGGGGAGCCAGAACGTTAAGTTCTAATTCTCTATGGAAATATGTAAACGTCAGAAGGCTGTTTATTTATCTGGAGGAATCCATAAAGGCTAACACCAATTGGGTGGTTTTTGAACCCAATGATGAACTTTTATGGGTTAGGGTTAAAAGAACAATAGACGTTTTTCTTAATACGGTATGGCGAAGCGGCGCTCTTGCAGGAGGATCACCTGCCGAAGCATTTTTTGTAAATGTCGGCAGAGAAACTATGACTCAGGACGATATAGATAATGGACGGCTTATATGCGTAATCGGAATTGCTCCTGTCAAACCGGCGGAATTTGTTATCTTCCGTATAACTCAGAAAACTTCGTCAGATGAATAAAAAGAAGGGAGAAATAAATGGCTGACATTGTATATCCATATACTAAATTTCGTTACCGTTTAGAAATTGACGGTATAGACGCAGGTGGATTCAGCGAGGTAACGGGATTTGATTCTTCTATTGATGTTGTTGAATATCGTGAAGGAGACATGGTGCCGACACCTATGAAAGTTCAGGGACTGCGTAAATACGGAAATGTTACTCTGAAATGGGGATTGACTTCATCAACAGTTTTATATGACTGGCTTACAGAAGGTATCAACGGACCGGTAAGCCGGAAAACTGTAACAATTACATCTATAGACGAATCGGCGGCAGATTGTGCGTCATGGCAGATTATAAATGCATGGCCATGTAAATATACTGTTCCTGATTTTAATGCAACATCGTCTGAAGTTGCGATTGAAACGCTGGAATTAACCCACGAGGGTATGACAAGGATAATGTAATTTATTGAAAGGAAATAAAAAAATGCTTATACAAACGGAATATGAATTTGAGCTTCCTCACGGATATGCGGACGATAGCGGCACGCTTCACAGGCGCGGAACAATGCGTCTTGCATGTGCGGCGGATGAAATTCTGCCTATGAGCGATGTCAGAGTACAGCAGAATCCGGCATATCTTACTATTATTATTTTGGCAAGAGTAATAACCAAGCTGGGTACAATTCCGCAGGTTGATACCAAGATTGTAGAAAAATTATTTACTGCCGATCTGGCTTATCTGCAGGATCTTTATCAGCGTATAAATCAGAGCGAAGCTCCTGTTTACAATACAATTTGTCCAAAATGCGGTCAGGAGGTTGAGCTGTCTGTGAATTTTTTTCTTCAGAACGAATAACTCGTACTCCTGTTGAACAGCTTTACAGAGAATCAGCGTTTATTGCATATTATTTTCATTGGCAGCAGGATGAAATATTAATGATGCCTCATAGGGTACGGCAGCAATGGTGCAGTCGGATTTCTGAAATACATACTGAAATTCAGTCCGATAATAAAGATAATATTTTTGAAATCAGGTGATATTATGCATAATCTTCTTCATGTATATTCGTTTTTTCTTACTTTCGGACCTTTAAAAGCGGGATTTCAAAAAATCAGCGGTATAGGTGAAAGCATGGAACCTGAATATATTTATGAGGGAGGACAATGTCGGCCGTATCCTATACAGGGCACTAAAAATAAGGCGGGCAGAATTACATTTGAAAAAGGTCACGGTTACTTAAATCCTTTTTTAAGTAAAAACGGATTTACAGCAGGTAGTCGTATTTCCTTGCCGTGCAGTATAATAATTACGGATAAGAACAACAAACCGTTAAGGATTTTTGCATTTGACAGCGGAATGCTGGTTTCATGGGAGATATCGGAGCTAGATGCGCTCAGCGGAAATGTTCTAATAGATAAGGCAGTCATTGAGCACAGCGGAATATATGAACTTACAAAATTATGAAAACTATAAATATTATTAAACCTATAAAAATAAGCAAACTATCGGTCAATAAAAATATATCTGAAATCATTAGCGGCAGATATGAAATTTCTTCTGTTCTGTCTTTTCCGGTAATGCTTTATCTTCCGGTTACGGCTGATATCGGTAGATCGGGTATTAGCAATAATATTAATGTTAATGTAAGCAAATCAGATCCGTCTTTGTTTTTTAAAGCAAGTCTCATAAATTCAGGGAATTACAGTCGTATGAGAAAGTCCCTGAACAGCGCTGTTACATTACGAAATTTGTTTAGATCCAATAATGCTTTAAATCATTTGGTAGACGCACTGTGGAGTATTTATAAGAGCAATAATTTGACGCTTAGTCATAGTCTGCTTAAACTTATACGTCTGATTACTGAAAAAAACAACAGGGATTATGCAGCAGATAATAGCGTATTAGCACATATCATGCATGTACAGAAAAAGGTAATTAAAGTTTTAAAAAATACTGATTTTACATTAGTAAAGCACATATCTGCATTACATCGGAACATTTTAGTTTCAGATAATAAAACAAAAGAAATTTACAGTAGTTTAAATTCAGCGGAACATTATTATAACAGCAAGTCTGTAGCAGTTTCAGATATACTTTCAAATTCCTATACAATGACGCCTTTGCTTGAGCATATATACGAAAGCATAGAATCGGGTATGTATTTATATAATGATTCCAGCTATAAAAATGCCAAAACTCTTTACAGACTGACAAATTCTCTATGGAAAGTATATCTGGGACAGAATCTGGAGCTAAGCCGCAGCTTTTCACGGCTTATCAAACGCGTCAGTGAAGAGAACGAGAGTATGGAATATAAAAACAGAGAAAATAATTTATTCAGTACTTCCGGTTCGCTTAAAAATCTGGTTAATGCATTAAGACAGGCATTTACAGGCAATAATCTTGAGCTGCGTAACAGTATGATAGATTTGTTTGGTAATATAAATCAGGCGGTTAAACAAAGAAATATAAAGGTCGGCCGCAAAAATAGCTTCAAGTCAACAGTTAATATTAAGCTTATGCATAGGGACATAATACCCGTACGTGAAAATGTCCGGATGATTTATAAAAAAGGTTTTCTGAACAATGATTCTGAAACAAAAAATAAATACAGTAGCTTTGAACAGGAAACAAAGAAAAAATTGAAAGAAATTGAATCAAAATTTTCCGGATCATCGTCTGATAATATTGAAAGTATGATAAAAACAGTACTAGACAGAATTAATAAAGAGCAGAGGATAGAATGGCGTTTGGAAAAACTTCAAAGGGGGATATTTTAGATGTGGAAAAAGCAGTAATAATACTATACGGAGAAAATAACTGTCAGAAAAAAATTCCGGTTTTGTTTAACCCGTCTGATTATAATATATCCAGAAATGTTAACTATGCTAAACTTGATATTCCAGGAACTGACAGTCCTATTATGCAGTTTATAAACGGAGGAGAAACGTCATTAAAATTAACTCTCCATTTTGACACGCAAAATGATTATATTCATAATAAAAACTCAGATGACGTAAGAGATTATACGGAACCTATAATGAGCGCTTTATGGATTGACGGAAAACTTCATGCTCCTCCTGAAGCGGCATTCAGCTGGGGCGGTTATTTTTTTAAAGGAATTATAACGGACGCTCAGCAAAGCTTTACTATGTTTTTACCCAGCGGACTTCCGGTACGCTCTAAGCTGGATCTGACATTTAAAAGCTCAGATAATGAATTGGAAGGACGAAAAAAATCTCCGTTTGAATCTCCCGACCGCACAAAAACGCGTTATGCGGAAAAAGGCGCTCAGTTATGGCGTATGGCATATGCAGAATACGGGCATTGGAAGTACTGGAGAGTAATAGCAGATTTTAATAAAATACATAATCCGAGAAAGCTGCCTGAAGGAAAGCTTCTGCATCTTCCTCCCCTTAAAGAATTATGAAAGAACTTATGACGACAAAGACGTTCAGTTACAGTGAACTGAGCAAAAAATATAATAATTTTCATACGCCATGCTGTGCTGTTAAAGCAGGTACTACAGACGTAAAGTCATTAGGACTTCTGCCTTCGGAGATTGAAATACGTCAGACTATAAAAAACAAAGCAGGAACGTGTACTTTTGTTATAAGCAATGGTTACGACGCTGTTTCACAAAGCTTTAAAAATGAGATCGCAGATAATTTTCCTCTGGGACAAACTGTAGAAGCAGGTATAGGCTATATAACTCCTGTTTATATGTTCAAGGGATTTGTAACTGATATCAGTTTTTCTTTTGAACACGGTCAGCCGCCTAGCGCCAGAATCACATGCAGTGATATACGCTCTCTTATGATGCAGGGCAAGTTGAATGCTATGCCGGAACTTGCAAGCTTTCCTATAATGATGCCTCTTATAATGCTTATGTATACGTCTATTTTGAATATGAGGATAGTTTATTATGATTTATGGAATCTTGCGGAAGATTTCAGACAGAATACCAATGATTTTAATTATTTATATAATTATGGCTTGAAGCGCGGGTATGAATTTTTTATATTAGGAGAGCACTGTTATTTCAGAAAAAAATGGCAAAACACTTCACCGCTTATGACTTTAAAGTGGGGAGAAAGTATAATCAGTTTTAACAGAGGAACCAGTTATTCTTCCAATAAACTAAGCGGTTCACTGAGAGGATTGCTGAGTTTAATTCCATTTTTTTCAGATAATTTACTTACTCCGCAAGGATATCCGCATAAAATGGCAACGCCTAAAATACCTAAAGTTGACATGGATACTTCAGAAGCTAAAAATACTCTTGACCTTATTAATATTATGCTGACAAGTCTGCATAATCTTGGAGACAGTATGGCGTCGGGAACAGTAACATGTGTTGGTATACCTGAAATAATACCGGGACGGTATATACGTCTGACCGGTCTTGATTCCAGATTTTTTGACGGAGATTATTATATTGAAGAAGTAACTCATAAATTTTCTTCAAGCGGATATATAACTTCATTTCAAATAGGATCAGGAAAATAAACGGAGGTACAGTATGCTAGATGACATTGCCGATATGATGACGGATGAGGATCATAAACAGCCTTATATTCTTATAGGTACGGTGATTTCAAACTATAATCCCTTAAAACCAGCTTCTGTTAAGGTAAGCTTAAGCGGAAAACCTGTTGGAATGGGTATAACTGCATGGGCGAAAGTTGCAATGCCTTCAGCGGCTGACGGCAGCGGAATTTACAGTCTTCCTAATGTAGGAGACGAGGTTGTCGTAGCTTTTTTGGAAGGTGAAATAGATATGCCTATAGTAATAGGTTCATTATACGGAGGAACTAAACTTCCTCCGGTTGAGGTCATGACTCCGTTAAATAATGTAAAAATGATCAGAACCAATTCAGGAAATATGCTGAAAATTGACGATTTACAGGGTATTAAGCTTGTTTCCTCAGCAAATCAGAGTCTGGAATTAAATGATAGTCAGCTTTCTGTTTCTTTGAATGACAGTACAGGTCAGACTGGAATAAATATTAATAACGGTTCTGTATCAGTCAAGGGGCTGAGTGGAATAAATATAAAATCAGGAGCTTGTGAAATAAGTATAGACGGCAGTGGACAAAAAGTAACGATAAAAGGGATGAGTATTAATATTGAAGCAATGCAAAATTTAGTTCTTAAAGGAATGCAGGTAAGTATAAGCGGACAGATGGTTTCAGTATCAGCTGATGCTCAGCTTGACATGAAGAGCGCTGGAGCTGCAAATGTTAAGGGAACAGTTTTAAAGTTGAATTAAAGAATACCGGCTATGTCTATGGAGGAAATAATTTGGATGATCGTTCTTTTTTAGGAAGAGGCTGGAGCTTTGACGTAAAACCTGACCGTATAACGGGAAGGATCTGTATGTGCAGCGGAGAAGACGATATTGCGCAGGCAGTCCGATTAATTTTGAATACAAAAAAAGGTGAAAGGGCAATGCGTCCTGACTTTGGCTGTAAATTATATTCCTTTGCTTTCGAATCATTTTCGCAGTCTGTTTGTTCGGCAATGGTACAGGAAGTAAAAAATGCACTTATAATGCACGAGCCAAGAATACAGGATATACAGGTTACGATTGATGAAAGTAATACTGAAGGCTGTTTGATGATAAATATAAGTTATGTTGTAAGAGCTACAAATAATCCTTATAATTTGGTATTTCCGTTTTATCTGGAGGAGGGCGGTGGTGACAGTTACTGATTTTATTCCCGAATGCGATGGACGTAAATATGATGATATAATAAAAGAGATTAAGTATTTGGCAGAAAAATATACTCCTGAATGGAAATTTTCTCCGGATAATCCTGACGCCGGTACAGCTCTTGCATGTGTATTTGCACATCGTATGTCAGAGACTATAGAACGATTTAATAAAATGCCGCTTAATCATAAGAGGCAGTTTTATAATATGCTTGGCGCATCTGCTTTACCGGCTGTTCCGGCGTCGGGATATATACTTTTTAATTTAAACGGGATAAATGAAAGTAATTCATTTATAGAAAAAGGATTTAAGCTTTTTTCTCCGGCTATTGATGAACAGGGAACAAGGCTAATATATGAAACACAGCAGAGCGCTCTCATTACCACTGCAAAAATTAAAGAAATTATTTACGCAGATTGTAATGCGGATTTATTATGCTTTTGTAAAAACAGTGAAGAAAAATTTGAACCGTCTTATAGTTCCAGCTGTAATAAAAGACTTATTAGTTTCAGACATGATTTATTTGATAATTTCAATAAAAACTGCAGATTTTATATAATTATTTCCGGTTCGGAATCGGATAAATGGATGGAAAGATTATCTGATCCGTTATATGCAGAATTTAGTCAGTATTTAGACGAACATGAAACAAGAATAGATTGTTTTAAAGAAGGCAGCAGGATCAGAATCGGACTGACATCGGATTGTGACGGGATTAATATTAATATACTTAATATTAATGAATTTCATATGCTGCCATTTGGTGATCTTTATATAACTTCAGAAGGAAATGATTTGGCTCCGGACAGTATCTTAATTAACGAGGAGTTTGAAAATAAAAATCATTTTTATGCTTTTGGAGAGTCCCCGTCGGTATATGATAATATGTATATCGAGAGCAATGCTGTATTTTCAAAAAAGGGCGCTGTTATTACTCTGAATTTTAATTTGGGATTTGATGAAATTGATAATGGGGAAATTCCGGAGCCTGTAATTCCAAATAAGCTTTTCGTAAGGAAAAAGAGTATACATAGGATTACACGTTCAATTATAACTGTTGAAAATGTTGTATGGGAATACTGGAACGGCTATGGATTTACTCCGTTGAAGGAGCTTAACTGCTTTGAAAATATTTTTTCAGGTGTTTCTGAATATGAAAGTAAGGTAAAAACTGCATCTTATAAATTAACATTTGTTTGTCCGTCTGATATTTCTCCCGTATTAATCGGCGCAGATTTGCGCTTATGTATAAGGGCAAGAATCAAAAGAATAAAAAATGCATATGCATTGCCGTCGCGATTTTATGTTCCTTGGCTTGAAAATATCAGTATATCTTATAAATACGATAAACCGTTAAAGGTTACTGATATTAAAACTATTAATAATTGTGAAGAAAATATGGTGATTCCTGTTTATCCGTTTAAAAAGCTGCCGTCATCATCACTCTATATTGGATTTGATCGTCCTTTGTATCAAGGACCTTTTACACTTTTAATATGCTGCGGAAATTTTATAGAAAACGGATTAAGTAATGCATCATGGAGTTACTTAACCGATATTGGGTGGGAAAGTCTGGAAATAAGCAAAGAAAATACATCGTTAACTTCCGAAGGGTTCTTTAGTTTTAATATACCTTATAAATTAATACGGAGTAATATATTCGGAAAAACTGCTTATTGGATCAAGGCTGAAAATTCAGAATGTCAGGAGATATCAATTGAAAAAATACTGTTAAACTGCGTACCTGTTATGCAGTGCGAAAGTATAGAATCTTTTTGTTCAGATCCTGTAGTTGAGACGATAAAATTAGATCATAAAAATATAATTGAATTGCAGATCTATATAAATACCAGTAAAAGAAATGAAGAAGAAAAATGGGAATGTCTCAGTCATGGCTGGACTCTGGATAATGCAGAAGGATTAATAAAATTCAGTCCGAAAATATCACTGAATCCAAACAGTAGGACAATAAAACTGAAATATTGCTGCGGAGGAGGAAAAGCAGGCAATCTTTCTGCCGGACAAACTTTTGTTCCTGCTATTTCAGACGGATTAATCAGCAGTGCAGTAAATCCGTTTTCATTTCAGGGAGGAACTGACAGGGAAAGCAATTTTAATGCTGAAAAACGCCTGTCATACGAATTCCGGCATCAGAATCGTCCCGTAACTAAAAAGGATTATGAAGATCTTTTAATAGATGACGACGTTATTTTAATAGAGATTAAAAGCACAATTAACGGAGGAATGAATATAAAAGCGACCGTATCATCGGAATTAATAAATAAAGATGTAATAAAAAAAAGAATATACAGTAAATTATCCGGAATACTGCCAATTGATATGGGTGAAATTAGAGTTAAAGTTGTTTATAGAAACGAGTGATTTAAATTGTTAAACCTTGAAGAACTGGACGATATGAGTTTTTCTGATTTAATGAAAAAATCAATAACAGAAATATCTGTACTGTGTCCTGAATGGACGGATTTTAATGCACATGATCCCGGAATAACATTTCTGGAAATGCTTATGTGGCTGGTAGAAATGCAAAGATATTATACGGCGCAAATTACTGAAAATCATCTTAACAGTTATTTGAAATTAATTGATACTGTACCTCATACGGCTATTGCAAATGTTGTGGCAGTCAAGCTTTATCCGGATAACAATAGGATAATTAATATTAAAAAGGATTATGTTCTAAAGATCGGAGATGTGCCGTACCGTTTGATAAGCGATGTTATTGTTCCTGCTGACGAACCGGAAATGTCCTGTGACGTTAAAGGCAAATGGTATAGATCTGATCAATTTGAAACTAATTCTGATAATTCTTATTTTTATATTAAACAAAATTTAATGCCGTTCAGAGGCAAAGTACTGCCCCTTTATTTTTCATTGATGTCAACTGAAAAAGAACCTTTAGTAAATATCAGTTCCGGATTTTATACACAGGCAGTTGTTAAAATATATATTGAAACTGACAACGGATGGGAAGAGTGTATTATAAAGGATGAAACATATGGATTTACTCAAAGCGGATTTATTAACATCAGCATACCTGACAATATAAACGAAGAAAAATCAATTCTAAAGATTGTTATTTTTTCTGATGATATTTTTCATATGCCGTCAATTGAATTTGTAAGCAATCATATCTGTGTTTTGGTTCAGGAGAATGAAAACAATGAAACAATGGGAGCTTCAGGAAAAGTAAAAGAAAATTTAGTTTTCTGGATAAATATTGACGGATATGAAATTAAGGCGGTTACATATAAAGAACTATATTGCGGCTGTAATGATGAAAGTCCTTACGATGCCTTTGAAAGATATAGATCAGAACAACTGCGCTTATCAAGAGCCGTTAATAAAGATGATTATATAAGAATTGCTATGGAAACTCCAGGAATCAAAATAGATACAATAAATGTATTTTCAAACGAACCAGGGAAGGTTTGCGTTTGTGTGAAGCCTTGCGAAGGAAAATTCTGTAAGCATACAGTTAAAAATCTGAGAAAAGTATTATTTGAGGCTAAGCCGATAGGAACGGAAATTGATATATTAACTCCTATATTATTTCATGCAAGACTTTTTGTGGGCGCTGAAGTTGAAGGATGGGCAAGCAGCGGCAAGCTTGTAAGGCATATTAAAAAAAGCGTAAAGTTTTTAGAAGAGAATATGGGAATAACGTATAAATTATCTGAACTTTTTATGAGTATTAAAGCACTTAATATGGTTTCTGATATTAAATGGCTTATTTTAAGGTTTGACAATGGAAACGAATTAACTCAAGAGGATATTTTAATACTGCCTGACGACGGATTGATGATACTTGACGACATTATTATACAATGAAAAGAGAAAATTATGGAGAAAAGAATAAATCCCCTTGACTATTTACCTGAACTGTATCAAAATTGTGAAAATAGCTTTACGGAGAGGTTTTTGACAATATTTACAGATATTTACAGTCAGTTTGAAAGAGAAATTGATACCAGCAGTAAAATATATGATCCTGAATTATGTCCTGATGAATTTATCGAATGGCTGGGAAAATGGATATCGGTTGAAAATATGCAGCTGTTTCCGGACGATAAAAAAAGAGAACTTTTATTGCTGACACCGTGGCTCAGTAAGCACCGCGGAACAATTTCGGGAATGAAAAAACTGCTTAAGCTTTACTGTGGCACAGATGTTTTTATAGTTGAATATTACCATGTAAAACGATATTTTTCTTCATGTAAAGAGCTTGAACGAATTTATAACGGAGGACGTTTTACAGTCTGGATCATTTGTCCGCCGATAAAAAATAGAGTAGAAGCTTTATCAGTAATTGTTTCTTCACAAATTCCTGCCAATATTACTGCTAAAATAAAAATTCTTTCAAATATTACAGAATTGAATAATTATTGTTATTTAGGAATAAATTCGGTACTATCAGGTATGGAACAGGGAATATTAGATGGGAAATCGGCTATGGATTATGTTTATTTAGGGAGGGATAAACAATGATTTCTAACAAATTAAAGGTATTTGAGCGAAACAGGTATTTTTACGGAAAATTACTGACAGCCGAAGATTTTATAACAGAACAGATTTACTTTAACGATAAGAGAAGATTACTTAATAATATGCTTTTCGGAAGCGGTGTTGTAACCGGAATGAGCGTAGTTAAAGCAGATGATCAGAGCATAGCAGTGGATTCGGGATTTGCACTTGATTCTTCGGGACGTGAAATAATTGTTTCTGAACCTAAAGTTATTAAAGTAAATGAATTAAATGGGTACAGTTCGTTTATACGCAGCCATACTGATTATACAACGGCATATTTGTGTATAGAATATGATGAGAAACAGTCTCAGCCAATTCATTCAATAGCTAAAACAGTATTGGACGATGAAAACGAGGGGCCGGAATATAACAGGATTACCGAAGGATATTCACTGTATATTACTGACGAAGAACCTGAAAAATTTATGTGTGAATCGGAAAATTTAGCTTTAAAACGTAAAATACTCATATCAGATGGGATAAATGTTTCTATTATATGTCCTTCAATTGTAAGAGAAGGCGAAGAGTTTATACTGGAAACTCAGGTAAATAAAGTAAATACTGAAAAAAATATTACCATTGATTTTGATTTAAGACTTAAATTATTTACTGCTGAAAATTCAAATAATTCCACAGGTAAAAATATTGTACATATATCATATGATCAATGTGACAGTTCAGATTCTGAAACTATAGTTATTCGTACTAAATTAAAAGCAATGGGTTCGTCCGGCAGAAAAGGAATAATCAGAGCGGATAATATCCATGCGGCTTTTGGAAAAAGAAAATCAGCCGCATATCCGGTTCAAATTGAAGTGGATATAGCAGAAAACAGAGCTGATTCAATAATAAAAATGTTAAGAAAACAACAAACAGATAATAACGAAAAGCTTTATATTGCAAAGTTAGAACTTTTTGTTTCGCCTCAGTATTATATACTTGAATCAGTAGAGGATCTGCCGTTTTGCCAAGCGGTTCCTACAGCAGTAGATATGCGTTCGTTTCAGATACGTTCGGAATTTATTTGCCCTCCGTCTGAAAATAAAACAGTTTCTCATATGATTTCTCCGGCAAATCAGCCTGTTGTAAATACCGGTACTGCTTATGTACTTATTCCAGAAAAAGCCAGAAAAGGAAATATTTATTACAGTAATAATATTCCTCACGGTCTTGGAACAGGTGTAGTATTTATTAATGCTGGATATGTTGATGATAAAAAAATAATTTTTGAAGAATCTTCATTATTAAATAATAATTTTTCATATAGCATAATAGTAGATGAAGATTCAGGTACATTTTCTGTAGCGGTCAGAATTAATTCTGATATAAAAAAAACAAATTTAAAATTCTGCTGGACTGCTTCTCGTTTTCCGGATATGGGGAACAGTGAAAGAAAGATAGAAATAAACCCTAGTGTTCGGTATGCAGGAAGATATGAAACGGTACATTTTGATGTTAGCCATCCTGATGGTAAGGTATGGAAAAATGGAGAATTAGAATGGTCTGTTCATCCGGATAACGGAGGTCAGATAACCTCGTCCGGTATATTTACAGCATTCGATATACCTGGATTTTATGAAATCAGAGTAAAAAGTATAGCTGAACCGGACTTAAATGCAACAGCATTTTTGGTAGTACAGTAATGTATATTAAAGAATTTAACGTCATATATACGGAAAAGAAAACAGATGAATATAGGTTGTATATATGTAAAAAATCATTAGAAAATCAATTATACCGTATTTTTGAATTGGCAGACCGAAATAAAATTGCGGAATATATAAAGTATTTTAATTCATTGAATTTTAAGGATTTTTACGGAGACTTTTCTATAGATGAAAAATATTATATTGTATTTAAACATCCAGACGGTATAATTGCAGGAGACTCCGACTGGAAAAAATTATCGGCAAAGGATATCGTCAAGGCATTGGTATTACAGAATCCTCCTTTAGAAATTGCAGTACCGATGTTGTCTTTCAATAATATTTTTGTTTATGAAAAAGAAATAAGGTTTGCATATGTACTTCCTATGCTGGATAACAGAGCATGCAAGGGGCTGCTTGAAGAAAAGCTGGCGGATATGATAGATTTAATATGGTCTGAACACAGAACACCGGAGGCAAAGCGGTGGCTTGACTCCTTACGCAGCGGAAAATTTTCACATTTGGTAATTGCACTGAAATATATGCCTGAAAATGAAAAAGCTATACCGGAATGCAAATCAGAATATTATGACAGAATAAAAAAAATATTATTGAAAATTGCCGTGACTGCTGCTGTGCTAGCCGGTATATTGATTATAATATTTAAACTTATGGCAGAGTATGATACAGATAAGTTAGAATATGATAAAATCGACTCGCTTGGCGGTATTGACTTAATTGATTAAAGGTGATTATTTATGCCTGAAAATTTTATTGATGGATGCTTTGTGTATATACATAAAAAAAAGCTGATAATACTGCTGATTTTACTTTCCGCAGTATCAATTGGATTTTGTTTTGTAGTGTTACCGAAAATAATGGCTGATAAACCTAAAAAGATAATAGTAAACGAACCTGAAATGGAAGATTACAGCGGAAAAGCAGTTTTAATTTATAAAGATTCTGAAAATGTACTATATGAAGGAGATATGGTAGACGGTCATGCCGAAGGATTTGGTATGTTATATTCTGAAAACGGAAAATTAATATATGAAGGCGGATTTTCCGATGATATGTATTGCGGTCAAGGAAAATTGTATGCCGAAGACGGTTCCGTTATTTATATAGGTTTATTTGAAAATAATAAATATCATGGACATGGAACTTTATATAATATTTTGGGGGAAGTTTTATATACAGGCGGATTTTCCAACGGTGTATATGACGGTACCGGAGAACTTAGTTCAGCAGGTCTGGTTTATTCCGGACAATTCAAGGAGGGTTTACTAAGTGGAGAGGGAACTCTCAGTCAGGATAATAATTTGATTTACAAGGGCGGGTTTCAGAAAAACCTGTTTAACGGTTCTGGAATATTGTATGGAGATAATGGGGAAATAATTTACCGCGGAGGCTTTGAAGACGGAAAATACAGCGGTGACGGTGAGTTTTATAATAACAGTCAGCTTGTTTACAGAGGAAGTTTTTCAGAAGGAAATTATAATGGAGAAGGGGAAATATATTCAGGCAAAAATCTATTTTACCGAGGAAGTTTTGTTTCAGGCACAAGAACAGGAGAGGGGACAGAGTACGATGAAAACGGAAATATAGTATACAGCGGTAATTTTGAAAACGGAATATATAATGGCTCAGGTTCCTTGTATATAAACGGTATATTATTTTACACAGGAGATTTTGTAATGGGAAACAGAACCGGTCAGGGTAAGGAATTTGATTCAAATGGTCATTTAATTTATGAAGGAGGTTTTTTATGCGGATTATATGATGGAAACGGTACCTTATTTGACAGGGAAACCGGATATGTGGTATTTTCGGGAAATTTTCGTGATGGTAAAGCTCTTGAGTTGCCCGCAGAAACAACTCCTGTTATAAATGAGACGGTTACTGTAATTGCCAATAATTAAAAGCAATTATTATATAGCAAGAGGTGAAGTATATGGGTTTATTAGTATGTGCAGGAGCAATTTTGCAATGCAGCTTTGGCCAGTCTCCTATGCCGTTAATGGTTATTCCGCAGTCGGGCGTTACTAATATTATGCCGGCTGCAAATATAACAGATAACAAACCGATTATTAATATTCCTTCTTTTATCATGTGCAATTCTATGGCTAATCCTACGGTTGCCGCCGCAACAGCGACTGCTTTGGGCGTTCTTACACCTATGCCGTGTATGCCTGTAATATTATCTCCTTGGTTTCCGGGAAGCAATACTGTGTTGATAGGAGGACAGCCGGCGCTCAATAACTCGTCTCAGCTTCAATGTATGTGGGGAGGGTGCATTCAGATAAAATCCGCCGGACAATTTCAAATTATGGTATCATGAATTAATTTAAAGTGCATTTTTATATAATTCAGTGAAGGAGATATTATGTTAAAACGAATAATATTCGCTTTTTTCATAGCAGTCGCTTTTCCGTTAATTTATATACTGATTGGTCAGAAGCAGGATTGGACGGCTGATGATACTATTTCTGATGATAACCAAAACAATTATACATGTTTTCATAACAGCTCTGATATAATGATTGTCAAAACTGATAGCAATAGTGAAATTTGCGGAAAATGGATAACGCAGCATTCGTATGGTTATAATTTTACCAATGTAGAGGCTATGACCGCTTATGACGGAAATTTTTATTGTGTTCTTACGGAAATTAACTCAAAGAATTTCATGATAGTACAAAGGAAATGGCTGAAAATTGACTTTGAAAATAATACTGCCGATATTTTATATAATTTAAAATATAATGGAATTCAAAATGCATACAGTACTTCTCTCACTGTTTCAGATGGTCGGATGTACACTGTTTCCGCTTTACTTGAAGGAATACAGATTGTTGACGTATATAATAAAAGGCAGAAAATATTGAATCCCGGTATAGAAGCAATAGTTAATTATGCAGCTGCTCTTCCTGACGGAAGAATAATATTTACGGATATATTAAACAGAATTTACATAATGGATCAGGACGGCGATCCGGCTATGATTTATGAAACATCTCCAGGCAGTTTCAGTCAATGTACAGTAGACAATAACGGTTATTGCTATATTTATGATTTAAATAACGGATGGTTGGTAAGCAGCGACAATTATTATATAGGAAAAATCAATTTTATTAATTCAGATGTGTTTAAGGATTCGTTTACGTCATCGGTTTCAACTGGTTACAATAAGAATTTTATTATTTTCTGCGTAGTTGGTATAGCAGCAGGAGTAATTATATTTATAATTTTATCATTGAAACGTATATCAATTTTGCTGAAAATTTCTGGAATAATCGTATTGAGCCTTGGCATTGGAGGAATTATTTTATTTTTGTTTATTGATTCAATTATGGAAAAAGTTTATCTTCAAAGTAAACTTGACAGAGCAGTTATGTCTGCAAAAGTAATTGAGGCGAAAATTGATTTGGATCAATTTGCTGATATCAACTGGAATCATCCCGAACAAAATAAATATTTTTATGAGCTTTGCAGTTTTTTTGAATATACTGATGGAAATGATAAAATAAAAGCTGTAATTGATAATAATCATTCTTCAGAAATAATTTTAGATGATAATAATTATTGCTGTTTATATATTTTAGATAATAAAGGAATAAAATCTGGTATATGTGATGAACATCCGGTAAATATACCAATTGAAAATATTGAATCAGAAGAAATAGCAGACGTATACAAAAGCGTAGCAGCGGGAGAAAGTGAATCTATTATGTACGGAGCATATGCCGATGATTTTGAATGGGTTCTTGCAATTTCTCCGCTTAAGGATAAAAACGGTAAAATTATTGCTTTGATTGAAACAGGCATTTCTAAATATAATTATATGACTTCTTCAAAGAAAAATTTACTTAATATATTGTTTATAGTTACTGCAGTTGAAATTATGTTAGGCATTTTAATACTTGTAATAATTAGAATTACTTTATTTCCTTTAAAAAAACTTCATGAAGCAGTTGAAGCGGCAGGAAACGGTGATTTCAGCATTACTGTTAAAGCTAATGGAAGAGATGAAATTTCAGGTATAGCAAAGGCGTTTAATATTATGTCCTCTCAGATTAATAGTCATACGCAAAATTTAAGCAGTTTAAATGAAGCATATCTTCGATTTCTTCCATCAGGAATTATTACGACTATAGGAAAAAATTCAGTACTTTCTGTTTCAAGGGGCGATTACAGTAATATTTCAAGTTATATATTACATATAAACATTATCAACTTTACTGAACAGACAAAAAATATGACTAATGACGATATATTTATTTTCATCAATAATCTAAGTAAAGAGATAATGGAGAATATTATATATCATAAAGGCGTAATAGAAAGTTATAACCAGGAAGAATATATATGTATTTTTAACAATCCGGATTCTGCCTATGAATCGGGTATAAATCTTGTCAGACGTTTGCGCAGTATATATCCGTATTTGATGATTTCATTGGTTCTTGTTATGGATAGTATACTCCTTGGTATTGTAGGTCATGAAAAACGTTTAGGTACTATTATGCTTTCTAATGGTATAAGACTTTCTAAAAAACTTGGAAAAATAGGCGATGTTTGCGAAACTAAATTAATTGTAACTTCTGATATTAATTTTACTCGTCCACATCCGCAAAGGGTATTGGGTAAAATAAATTTTGACGGTAATAATTATGAATTTTTTGATTATTTTGAATGTGATGAAATAAATGTATATTTAAATAAATTGGAGGGACGTAAAAAATTTGAAGCAATGATTGAACTTTTTTACAGTAAAATGTGGTATGAATGCCGTAAAGCGGCATTATCGTATCTGGAAATTTACTGTAATGATAAAACAGCTATAAAATATTTATTTTTATGCGAACATAATATAAATAATCCTTCTGAAACAATTGGTATTGAAAGTATTTCAGACAATAATACCTGAGCCGAGTATAAAATACCCGCTGTATTTAAAAAATACAGCGGGTATTTTAAATTTTTTATGGTTTATCAAAAACAATTACTGTATAGTAATTGATATTTTCTTTTGACAATTGCATGTCGATCTTTTGTTTCAGCTCTTCGTTACTGTACTTGCATTCAAAAGGAACAACCAGATCAAAAATTAAATTAGTATGAGATTCACCGCTTACTATTCTGAAATCATGGAGGTCAAGCGAAGAATCAATTGAGTGTATAATATTATTTACTAATTTTTTACATTTATTAGTAAGCATGTCGTTTACTTCAATCGGATCCATATGAATAGTCATTAAAATATTAAGATTATTGTGTATTTCACGTTCAATACTGTCAACAATATCATGAACTTCCGTAAATGATTCATTGCTTTTAACTTCAACATGGCAGCTTCCGATCATATTTCCCGGACCATAGCTATGAATTATTAAATCATGAATGCCAATTATTTTATCATTTTTTAAAACATATTCTTTTATATGATTAATAATTTCAGGATCAGCCGGTTTGCCAAGAAGTTCGTCAACAGTATCCTTAACAATATCGTAACCGGATTTTAAAATAAATACCGATACTAAAAGACCCATAACTCCGTCCACAGGCAATGCTGTAAATAATGAGCATATCAATGCAATAAGTGTTGCAGATGTTGCTATTACGTCGCTTTTGCTGTCTTTTGCAGTTGCAGTCAATACCGAGGAATTAATTTTTTTACCTAATTCAGCATTAAAAACCGCCATCCATAGCTTTACAGCTATTGAAAAAACAAGTGAAATTAAAACAGCAAAGCTAAATCTTATTTCTACCGGATTTATAATCTTTTCTACAGAATTTTTTAAAAGCTCAATTCCTACAAATATTATCAGAGCTGCTATTATAAGAGAAGTCAGGTATTCCATTCTTCCATGACCAAACGGATGGTTTTTGTCAGCCGGTTTTGAAGCCATTTTATATCCCAGAAGAGTTACAAGGCATCCGGCACAGTCTGACAGGTTGTTAAATGCATCGGATACAATAGAAATAGAGTGAGATAAAGTTCCCATTGCATACTTGATAAGGAATAAAAGCACATTGCATATAATTCCGACAATACTGCTTAAGGTACCGTATTTTTGACGTATTTTTGGATTTTCTGTATTCTCTGAATTTTTTATAAATGTTTTAATCAGAAAATTTACCATAATAATAACCTCATGTTTTATTCATTAATATTTTATAGTCAACAAGTAATATTTGTTACAAAATAAAATCTCGTATTGCTTTTTCTACGGATTTTACTTCTTTTTGAAATTCAGATGCTGAAATTCTGAAAGCTCCGTTTCCCAGTATTATAATCTGTTCAAGATTATCAGATGTGGCGACTCTTACTCTATGCTTTTTTCCGATTTCATGGGTAACCTTTTCAATATACATATCGGCAGTTTCAGCTTCTTTAGTGTACACAACATTAATGTTATGTATTTTTTCAATGTTTCTTTGTCCGCCTTTTATTTTATATGCGTCAAATACTAGGATAAGCTCGCATTGTTTGAATCCCTGATAATTGCAAAGTATATTAATCAGCTGATTTCTTGCAAGATCCAAATTGTCTTTGGCAATTTCATTAAGTTCATCCCAAGCAAAAATTATATTATAGCCGTCTACAAGCAGATATTCCGGACCGGTCGGAATGGGCTTGGCATGATAATTATTATTGATTGAATTATTTTTTCTGACAGGTTTAAAAGAAGAATTTTTATCACGGCGTATTGGTCCATAGGTACGTTCAAATATTTCCATTAATTCTTTATCTTCAACAAGACGCTTCTGATAACTGTGAATATGATTCTGTGAAATATCTTCTTGTTGATAATTATGATTAAGACAGCTTTCAACATGCATATGCTGCGTTACTTCATTCCATTTAACAGTATATCCTGCACCATGAGAGCAGAAAACAGAATCAGCAGTATTTAAAATATCACTGTCGCAATTGTATCCGATTTCGGAAATGACTTCTTCCGTATTGTGACATGGTTCATATCCCTTAAGACTGTAAAATAATCTGCCTTTACCTTTAGTATATTCAAGAACTTCATTATGATAATCTCTCATTTCATAAGCCGGTACATTTCCTTCGATAACAGACATATCTCCTGATACTTCCGGCGAAGAAAAATTTCCGCACATTCTTTGAATATCTGATATGGCACGTCCGGTATTCTCAGAGGGTATTTCCAGACGGAATTTATACCACGGTTCAAGCAGAATACTTTTAGCTGAACGCAGTCCGTGTCTGACGGCTCTGTAAGTAGCCTGACGAAAATCTCCTCCTTCGGTATGCTTTAGGTGTGCTTTGCCGGCAGTTAAAGTAATTTTCATATCGGTTATGGGAGACCCTGTAAGTACTCCTATATGCTGCTTTTCTTTTAAATGAGTAAGAATAAGTCTTTGCCAATTTTTATTAAGTATTTCTTCACGGCAGTCAGCTGCGAATACAAGTCCGCTTCCTGGTTTACCTGGTTCCATAAGGAGATGTACTTCTGCATAGTGACGCAGCGGTTCATAATGGCCGACGCCTTCAACAGTATTTTCAATAGTTTCACGATATGCAATGCTTCCGTTGACGAATTCAACTTTCAGTCCGAATCTGTCATTTATAATGCTTTTTAATATTTCCAGCTGAATTTCACCCATAAGCTGAATATGAATTTCGTGGAGATGTTCATTCCAAATAACATGCAGCTGAGGATCTTCCTCTTCAAGACGGCGCAGTATATTCAGCCCCTTGTTAGTGTCAGGTTCTTCAGGCAGTAATAATTTATAAGTAAGAACCGGTTCAAGCAAAGGCGATTCAGAATCTGTTTCTGTTCCCAGACCTTCTCCGGAATATGTTTTGGTAAGTCCTGTTACAGCACAGACTGTTCCTGAATCAACTGTTTCAGCAGTCTGATATTTTTTGCCGGAATATATTCTTATCTGATTTATTTTTTCTTCTATTAAATTTCCGTTAAAATTATAATTAATAGTAGTTTTTACTCTAAGATTACCTCCGGTAACTTTTAAATGCGTAAGACGGTTTCCCTGTTCATCTTCTGATATTTTAAAAATTCTTGCGCCGAAATTACTGCCGTATGCTTTTTCACAGGTATATTTTTCCAGAATATCAATGAATTCATCAATGCCGTCCAGTTTAAGCGCTGAACTGAAAAAACATGGAAAAATATTTCTTTCAGAAATTGAACGGCTGATAGTTTCTGTACTTAGATTACCTGTTTCAAGATATTCCTGCAAAAGATTTTCATCATAAAGTGAAAGATTTTCTAAGAATTCTTCTGAATTTCTGTCAGTGTGAAAATTAATACAGCCGTCTGAAAAACGGCGTTTTATACTATTCATAATATAAGTTTCTGAAAATTTTGATATATCCATTTTATTTACAAAAATAAATGACGGAATCTTGTATTTTTGAAGAAGTTTCCAGAGTGTTTCTGTGTGGCTTTGTATTCCCTCAGAGCCGCTTATAACAAGTATTGCATAATCCAGGATCTGTAATGTACGTTCTGTTTCTGTAGAAAAATCGGCATGTCCGGGAGTATCCAATAAAGTAAATTCTGTATTTCCTATGTGAAAGACTGCCTGTTTGGAAAATATCGTGATACCTCTTTCACGTTCAAGGTCATGTGTGTCAAGAAAAGTATCTCTGTGATCAACGCGTCCCCATTTTCGGATTTCTCCTGTTTTGTAAAGTATTCCTTCAGAAAGCGTTGTTTTTCCGGAGTCGACATGTGCCAGAATTCCTAATACAAGTTTTTTCATTTTTTAATCCTTTAATATAATATTATAATAAAATTTTATCATAAATTTAAAATATATGCAACTTTTTTTGTTCTAAATATTTAAGGACATGCATAGGATTATAACAACAGAAAAAAGGACGTGATTAAAGTGACTGATATAAAAAATTTCAAAAAAGTACTGTTGTACATGCCTAAAGGAATTTCCAGCGCTATGAATAAGATTTCAACGGAAAATACCAGCCGTATTAATGAAATAAGACTTAGAATAAACAAACCTGTCAGTGTTTCATCGTACGGTAAAAATTATTTTGTTACCGAAAACGGAGGATTGACAACTCATAAAAGTCTGGGTATTGTTGTGCAGAAAAATGATATAAATGAATGCTTCAGAGCGATATGCGATTATTCGCTGCATAGTTATACAAAGGAAATTTCAGAGGGATTTATTACTCTGGAAGGCGGAAATCGAGTAGGGATATCCGGTACGGCAGTATTAAATGGAAATTACGTTGAAACTTTAAAATATATTAACGGAATTAATTTCAGAATATCCGGACAGGTTTTCGGATGCAGTGAAAAAATATGTGAAAGATTATATGATGTGAAACCTGTGAGTCTTTTAATTATCGGACCGCCTCTCAGCGGAAAAACAACTATCTTGAAAGATATGTGCCGTATACTTGGAGAAAAGTATAAAATTTCAGTTATAGATGAACGAAGTGAAATTGCGGCCGTATATCATGGAGAGGCTAAGAACGATATAGGTACGTTTACAGACATTTTTGATGGGTACCCGAAGGGCGAAGGCATAACTTCTGCGGTAAGAGTTATGTCTCCGGAAATTGTTATCTGTGATGAGATAGGAGGGAAGAGAGATTGCAACGCTATACTGGATTCTGTAAATTCGGGAGTCAAATTTATTGCGACAGTACATGGAAGTTCAGTTGAAGAGGTCTTGAAACGCAGAAATATTGCAGATCTTATTTCAAATGAAATATTTCAATATGGAGTTTTGCTTGGCTCCGGAAGCAGAATAGGCGAAGTTATGGAAATAAAAAAAATAGTATAGGAGGAATTTCAACTATGATTCGTATTGCCGGAACGCTTTTGATTTTTTTGACTTCAGCGGCTGTTGGAATATTCTTATCCAATAGTATAAAAAACAAAAAAGAGAGACTTATCAAGGAAAGAAAGATGCTAGAAGAAATATCCATTATGATAAGATTTAACTCTTTTACTCTGAAAGAGATAATTTTTGAATTAGAAAATGCTGGGTTATATAATGATTTCAAATTTTTAAATAAGCTTACGATAATACTCAAAAATGTAGTTTCATTTCCTGTGGCTTGGGAGCAAGCAGTAAAAGAGGATGATATTCTTTCTGAAAGTGAAAAAAAGTTATTAACGGAAATAGGATATAGTCTTGGAACTTCCGATATTGACGGACAGCTTTCTACTCTTAATATTTATAAAGCCAGATTAGATGAGCTGATTGAAGAAGAATCGGAAAAATACAGGATAAAGGGGAAGATGTACCGATCGCTTGGAGTTATGTTTGGTGCAATGATAGGAATTTTAATTGTTTAGGAGAAAACAAATGGATGTTGATCTGATTTTTAAAATTGCGGGAATAGGAATTATAGTTGCGGTTCTGAATCTTGTTCTGAAACGTGCTGAGAGGGAAGAACAGGCAATGATGACCACTCTTGCCGGACTTATAGTCGTTTTAATGATGATTATAAGCAGTATAAGCGATTTGTTTGATACAGTAAAATCGGTGTTCGGGCTATGACGGCGGGCGTTGTTTCGGTGTGCGGTCTATGTATTTGCGCATCGCTTATCTGTAAAATAACTGAAAAGTATTCAAAAGAGCAGGCAATGCTTTTGGTATTAGGTGTATGCATTTTTGTATTTTTGATACTGATGTCAAATATTCCTGATATTTTTTCAAAAATAGATGAACTTATAAATCGATCCGAATTAAACGGAGAATATATAAAAATCGTATTTAAAGCGCTGGGAATATGCTATCTTACACAATTTTCGGCAGATATATGCAGGGACTGCAATGAAAATGCCATTGCGTCAGCAGTAGAAATATCAGGAAAAATTCAGCTTATTATTTTGGCTCTGCCTTTATTTGATTTGCTCATAGATACTGTAATGGTGATAATGGAATGAAAAAGTTAATTTTGATAATTATTATGTTTTTTTCTTTTTGTATACCCGTATGCGCATCTGACAGTGAGGATGAATTATTAAAGGCAAGCGGTGCGGAGAACCTGAGCGTAGGGGATATACTGGAAGAGAATGGTATAAGTTTTGAAGATCCTCAAAGTATATTAAGCCTTAAGCCATCAAAAATATGGGAGATTATAAAAGACATAATTGAAAGTAAAATATCTCAGCCTTTAAAACTTTTTGTATCGTTACTGTTAGTTATAATACTTACCGCACTTATTGAGGGTACGGGGAATACAATCAGAAATAAGGAAATTTCAAAAATTTACGAATTGATTTGCGTACTTGTTTGCGTTGCGGCGTTGTCTGTTCCTGTTTGTACTTGTTTGGAGATCGCTTCTGAATCGCTTTCTCAGGGAGCAGATTTTATGCTCGGATTTGTTCCTGTTTTTGCCGGAGTAGCGGCAGCAGGCGGACATATTACCTCTGCTTCAGGATATAATATGCTGGTGCTTGGTTTTTCTGATATTGCTATTCAGATAGCAGGCAATTTTTTTATGCCGGTATTAAGTATGTGCATCTGCCTTGCGATTGTTGATGCGGCTTGTGATACGATTGATTTAAGCGGTATGTTAAACGGTATAAAAAAAATCGTAACATGGGGACTTGGACTTATAATGGCAATTTTTACAGGTCTTTTATCTATACAAAGTATCGTCGGTTCGTCGGCTGATACAATGACCACAAAAGCGGCAAAATATGTTATTTCAAACAGCGTACCTGTTGTGGGAGGGGCTGCGTCAGATGCGTATACGACGGTAAGAGGCAGTTTAGTACTTTTAAAAAACGGTATAGGAGGCGTGGGAATAATTGCTTTGGCGGTAATGCTTCTGCCGTCTTTAATATTGATTTTTTTAAATAAGCTTTCATTTTCGGCTCTTGGTGCGGCAGCAGAAATTTTTGGAGCCAAAAAAATTGTTCAGCTTTTTAAAAATATAAATTCAGTATTATCTGCGGCGTTAGGTATAATGGTTTGCTTTACGCTTATGTTTATTATATCTACAGCAATAATTATGATGGTGTGTACTAATATTTCATGAGGTGAAATTAATGGAATTAATGAAAAAAATAATATTATCTGCATGTTTTTTAAGCGTGATCATAACAATTGCGGATTCAATAAAACCCGGTGAAAAATTTACTCAGCAGCTGAAAATGATTTTTTCTCTTGTTTTTATAACGGGAATTCTGTCAGCAGCTTTGAAAGGAGATTTTGCTTTTGATATTCCAGCGTTTGCGGATTTGGAATATTCTGAAGATTACAATAACGTTGAAAATGCGGCGGATAATATTTTGAAAGAAGAGACAGAAAGTAAGATAGATGCATATATTGAGGACATTTTATTAGAAAATGAAGTAACTTTTGATAAAATTTCTTCAGATGTTAATATTGATGAAAATAACAGCATAAATATTAATAGGATTGATTATAAAGGAACTGAATTTGAACAAGCCCGTAATATCATTATTGAAAATTTCGGGGATGTGGAGGTGAAAAAGATTGAATAAAATAAATGAATTCATTTCAAAACTAAAAAAAGGAGGGAATATTAAAATTGTTGTTTTTATGGGACTTGCAGGAATACTTCTGATAATGTTTTCAGAACTTTTTTTCAGTAATGATAATAAACAGAAAGAAAACAGTATAAAATCAGAAAATATTAGCGGAAATTATGAAAATTATGCACATGATATGGAAAATCAGTTGAAAAGAATTTTAGAAAAAATAGATGGAGTAGGAAAAGCTGACGTTATGGTTACTGTAGTAGGAACAGAGGAGTACATATATGCGGAAGAAGAAAAAATAAAAACCGGTGAAAATGATTCGTCTGAAGAAAAACAGTATGTTATTATCGGTTCAAACGGTGATAAACAGGCATTGCTGAAAAAAATTGTCAGCCCTGAAATCAGCGGTGTTGTAATAATATGTGAAGGAGGGGACAGCAATATTATCAAAGAAAGAGTATACAACACCATATCAGCCGTGTTAAATATATCGTCACAGAAAATATATGTGACTAAATCAAGTGAATAAGGAGAGCTTTATATGAAAAAACCATCTTTTATTATCGGTAAAAAACAAATAATTTTAACATGCATGACGCTCATGCTTGGTATCGCAGTTTACGTTAATTATGCTTTGACTGATAAAGAAGTACCCGTTAAAAAATCAGTATCAGTCAACGCAGACATTTCGGCTTCAGAAAGTTCGGTGAATACTGCCGAAAGTAGTACACCGGCTGAAAATGAAGATTCTGTTGATGCAGATGCTGAAAACTACGGTGAAAGTGAATTTGTTAATGGTGAAACCTCAGAAGATTTTTTTGCACAGGCTAGACTTGAAAAAATGACAAATCGTGATGAAGCGGTTCAGACTTTACAGGCAATAATGGGCGGCGGAGATATTACTGAGGATGAAATGGTAACAAATGCTCTTGAAGCTGTCGAAGTTTCAAAACTGATTGAAAGCGAAGGTAAGATAGAGTCTTTAATTAAGGCTCAGGGAATGGAAGACTGCGTCGTTTATCTTGACGGTAAAAGCGCCAAGGTAGTGGTAAAAACACAAGGACTTGACAAAGCTCAGGCAGCAGCGATAAAAGACATTATATTAGGAGAAGTTACTGTTCCGGCGGAAAATATACGGGTTTTTGAAGTTAAATAATAATTAAATTATTTGATTATGAAAATAAGGAGTTGTTTATTCTGAAATTTGTGGTATAATGTATATATGAGAAATTGCAAGCTGGCGGAAAAAATATAATTTTTTTCCGTCGGTCTTGCTGAATAATGATTTATTCACCAATGAAAGGAAAAGAAATGAATAACGATTTCAATAATTGTTCAGGAACATTAAAGGTTTCGGAAAATGTGATTACTGAAATAGCTGTAAATGCTGTAAGTGAAACGGACGGAGTAGCTCTATACAACTCTTTAAAATCATTCGGATTAGGAAATCAGCCTCCGGTAACTGTAAAAATTACTGACGGTTCAGCTGAAATTACTGTATTGCTCGGTATTAAATATGGTTATAAGGCACAGGTATGTGCGGAAAATGTTCAGGAAAGTATTAAATCAAGCGTTCAGGATATGACGGGAATAATGGTTTCAAAGGTTAATGTGAAAATAATTTCATTACTATGAAATACGGATTATAAAAAACGGAGGTATGAAATGACAAGAAGAGAAATAAGAAACTGTGCGTTTATATTGATTTATGAAAAGCTTCTGCGAGATGATCCTATACAAGAATTATATGAAACAGCAGATGAAATAGAGGAAATAACTGTTAATGACAGTGTGAAAATACTGGTTGAAAGCGTCTTGGAAAAAGCAGAAGAACTGGATGGTAAAATTTCAAATTACAGTACCACAAGAAGCTTAACAAGAATCCCCAAAATAAATCTTGCAATTTTAAGAATAGCATTTTATGAAATTTTATATGATGATTTAACTCCTGTAAACGCTGCAATCAATGAAGCAGTACTTCTATCTCAAGCCTATTCGTATAAAGAAGATACTGCATTTATAAACGGCGTTTTAAGTTCGTTTGCTAAATCGCTTTCACAGGAGACGCCTGCTAATGTCTGAATTTTTGGGTATTGATACCAGTAATTACACTACTTCGGCGGCAATTTACGATGATGAGAAAAATAAAGCGGTTCAGGAAAAAATGCTGCTTCCGGTAAAGTCAGGAGAGTGCGGACTGCGCCAAAGCGACGCAGTGTTCCATCATACTAAACAAATTTCAAGCGTACTGGAAAGCCTGCTGAAAAATAGTGAAACGTTTAAAGCGATCGGAGTTTCGGACAGACCAAGAAATTTTGACGGTTCATACATGCCTTGTTTTCTTGTTGGCAAGAATGCTGCTGAAATTATTTCATATACAGCGAAAACAGACGTTTTTTATACGTCTCATCAGATCGGTCATATTGCAGCCGCATTGTTTTCATGCGGTAAATTGCCGCTGATGAATGAAAGATTTCTTGCTTTTCATGTAAGCGGAGGAACAACAGATTGTCTTTTATGCACTCCGGATGAAAATGAAATCATAAATGCTCAATTGTTTTCAAGTTCCCTTGATTTAAAAGCAGGACAGGCTATTGACAGAATCGGAGTTATGATGGGAATGAATTTTCCGTGCGGAAAACAACTTGAAAAACTGGCTTCTTACAGCAATGAAAATTTTAAAATAAACGTTAAACTGAAAAATAATGACTGCTGCTTATCAGGTCTGGAAAATCAGTGCCGTAAAATGTTTGAATCGGGCGTCCCTCAAGCTGATGTTGCAAAGTATTGCCTTACTTTTATAGGCAAAACTATAAAGAAAATGACAGCCGCTGCTTTTGCAGAGCTTGGTGAAATGCCTGTTGTATATGCCGGCGGAGTTATGTCTGATATGTATATAAAAGAAATGCTTGAAAATAATGAAACTTATTTTGCACAACCGGAATTTTCATGTGATAACGCAGTAGGAACTGCGGTTATCGCTTCAGAAAAATATAAAAGGAAATACAGAAAATGCTGATTTTATCCGTAACACAGATTAACAGGTACATATCCTTTAAATTTAAGGATGATAAAAAGCTTAGCGGCGTAATGATAAAAGGCGAGATATCAAATTTTACTGCTCATCGGTCGGGACATTTTTATTTTACTCTAAAAGATAAAGAAAGTTCAATTAAAGCGGTAATGTTTAAAAGTCATGCCGTAAATGTAAAATTCATGCCAGAAAACGGAATGAATGTTATTGCTATGGGAAATATTTCCGTGTTTGAAAGGGATGGTATATATCAGGTTTATGTTACTGATATTGTGCCGGATGGTATAGGTTCAGTTTATGTGGCTTCTGAACAACTCAAGGCTAAGCTTCAGAAAGAAGGGATATTTGACCAGTCTGCAAAAAGACCGATACCGCAAATGCCGGTAAAGATAGGAGTAGTTACTTCTAAAACCGGTGCGGCATTGCAGGATATTATAAATATACTTTCAAGACGTTATCCTATTGGAGAACTGGTTCTTGTTCCGGCGTTAGTTCAAGGGGAAGGTGCGGCAGATTCTATAAGTAAGGCACTCATACAAGCCGGAAAGTTTGATTGTGACGTTATAATTCTTGCAAGAGGCGGAGGTTCACTGGAGGATCTGACGCCGTTTAATACTGAAAAAGTAGCGTACGCTGTTTATAACAGCAGTGTTCCTGTAATATCGGCAGTTGGTCATGAAACAGACGTTACAATAGCCGACCTTGCTGCCGATCTCAGAGCTCCGACTCCTTCTGCAGCGGCAGAGGTAGTATCGGTTTCTAAAGAACAGCTTAACGGTAATCTTAATTATTATAATGAGAAATTGAAAAATTTAATCAGAATTAAGCTTAATAATGCTGAAGCTTCTCTTGAACGTCTGACTGAACGGCTTATAAGATTTTCACCTCAATTTAAAATTGAAAATAATATCCGTAAATTTGACGATTTGCAGAAGCGTCTGGATTTTGCCTTTATTAAAATAATTTCGGATTATGAAAATAAATATATTTCCCGTATTTCCCAAATGGAAGCTTTAAGTCCTATAAAAGTACTTAAACGGGGATATTCATTGATTTATAAGAATAGTAATATTATTAGTAATATATCAAAGCTTGAATGCGGTGATATAATTGAAATAAAAATGTCTGACGGAACAGTCAAGGCGAAGATAATAACAGAGGAGGATATCTGATGTCATTTGAAGAAAATTTAACGGAACTGGCAGAAATAGTTGCAAGTCTTGAAAAAGGCGATTTATCCTTGGAAAAATCTGTTGAAATGTATGAAAAAGGACTGCTTATTTCGGAGAATTGTAAAAAAGAACTTGATTCGGCGAAGCTTAAAATAACAGAGCATTAATTTTGGATTGGAGCATTTTATGAACGATTATACGAAAAAGACTCTTAATGAGTATATTTCTTTTACGGAAAGTACATTAAAAAAATTCAGCTATAAAAACAAATTAGGCTTACAATCTTCCGTTGCGGACGCTATGGATTATTCGCTTGAAGCTGGAGGTAAAAGAATAAGGCCCGTATTGGTTCTTGCGTTCTGCCATATGTGTGGAGGCGATTATAGAAAAGCTGCTGCACCAGCGGCGGCTATTGAAATGATACATACCTTTTCGCTTATACATGATGATCTTCCGTGTATGGATAACGACGATTTCAGAAGAGGTAAGCCGTCATGCCATAAAAAATTTGGTGAAGTTTGTGCAGTTCTGGCAGGCGACGCCCTTGCAATAAGACCGTTTCAGGTTATTGCTGAATCAGAATTAAACGACAGTATGAAAATAAAGCTTATTGCAGAACTTGCTTGCTCTTCCGGCGCTGAAGGTATGATAGGCGGTCAGATTATTGATATGGAAAATGAACAACGCAGCACAGTTAATGGAGAAAATCTTCGTATGATGTATGCGTTGAAAACCGGAAGACTTATAAAAACGTCATGTGTAATGGGCTGTATTGCTGCTGAAGCTTCAGACGAGCAGGTAAAAAATGCGGAGGAATACGCACATTGTCTGGGACTTGCTTTTCAGATAATAGACGATATTCTTGACGTAACCGGTGACGAGGCAGCTTTGGGAAAGCCGATAGGTAGCGATGCGGAAGAAAATAAGACAACCTTTGTTACATTATACGGTATTGAGAATGCGAGGGAAGAAGCGGTAAAGCTTACTGATAAAGCAATGAAAATACTTGGCAGATTTGACAATAATGAATTTCTTATAGAACTGACGAAATATCTTTTGGACAGAAATTATTAACAAATCTTATAAGGGTGTGATTTCTGGTGTTTTATAACCCGGTATTGATAGGCGGGGCTGTTGCTTGGTTTATGGCACAGTTTATCAAGGTACTGCTGAATCTGATTAAATTCAGAAGGTTTGATATGGAACGGATTTTTGGTTCAGGAGGTATGCCTAGTTCTCATTCATCTACAGTTTGTGCCGCCGCAACTGTTGTTTGCAGATTATACGGACCAGATTCGGCTATTTTCGGGGTTATGGTTATAATGTCGGTAATTGTTATGTATGACGCAATGAATGTCAGATATCATGCCGGTGTTCAGGCAAAGGAGCTGAACATTATACGAAAAGAACTAAAAAATAATAAAGTTCTCAATGAGGACTTTATTAATAAAATTTCAGGAAATGAATTAAAGGAGTTATTGGGACATACTCCGCTGGAGGTATTATGCGGCGCTGTTCTGGGAATAGCGATAGGTATAATTGTCCCTGTATTACGGATATGAATAATAATACTGAAATAAATAATGTGGCTTTAAATGCTCTGGATCTTCCGGAGGATCTAAAAAAGCTTGACATAAATCAATGCAAGGAATTATGCCGTGAAATAAGACAGATTTTGATTGATACCGTATCCAAGAACGGAGGACATCTTGCTTCCAACCTGGGAGCAGTAGAGTTGACCATGGCAATTCACAGGGTGTTTAATTCTCCGGAGGATAAAATTGTCTGGGATGTTGGACATCAGTCTTATACTCATAAGCTTCTTACAGGACGTCTTGACAGATTTTCTACAATAAGAAAGGAAGACGGTATTTCCGGATTTACCAAACCTGAAGAATCTTTGCATGACGCTTTTATAAGCGGTCACAGCAGTACGTCGGTATCTGCAGCTTACGGTATAGCGCAGGCTATGAAAATAGACGGAAGTGAAAACTATGCTGTAGCTGTAACAGGCGACGGTGCTTTGACCGGCGGTCTGATTTATGAAGGACTTAATAATGCGGGTAAATCCAATACTAATTTAATCATTATTCTTAATCATAATGATATGTCTATTTCTAAAAATGTCGGTGCACTTGCAAAATATCTGCTTAGTATAAGAAATAAACGGGGTTATCTTAAGACTAAACGAGCAGTTGAAAAAGTCCTTACAAATACTCCTGTTGTAGGAAAACCAATTGTAAAGGTGCTTAAAACTTCAAAAGATACAGTTAAAAATACCGTTTACCGCAAAAGCAATAACACAACGATATTTGAGGACTTGGGATTTATTTATTTGGGACCGGTTGACGGACATAATCTGGAGGATCTTGAAGAAGTTCTATATACTGCCAAAAGTTATCACAAACCGGTTGTTGTTCATGTAAATACCGTTAAAGGCAAGGGATATGCACCGGCTGAAAAAAATCCCGGAGAATTTCATGGAATATCTAAATTTGATATAATGACAGGCAATCCTGAAGTATCGTCTGACGATTGTTATTCTACTGTTTTCGGAAGAGAATTACTGAAGCTGGCTTTAAAAGATCAAAAAATTTGTGCAGTCACTGCTGCAATGAAATACGGTACAGGACTTCAGTATTTTTCTAATCAGCTGAAAGATAGATTTTTTGATGTCGGGATTGCTGAACAGCATGCTGTTACTTTCTCAGCCGGATTGGCTTCAATGGGAAAAATTCCGGTATTTGCCGTATATTCTTCTTTTCTGCAAAGAGCTATTGATCAGCTTATACATGATGTAACTATAGGAAAAAATCATATTGTTTTAGGTATTGACAGGGCAGGAATAGTCGGTGAGGACGGAGAAACTCATCAGGGATTATATGATATTCCATTACTGACTGCTATACCAAATGCTGAAATATATTCTCCCGCCTGTTATGAAGAATTAAAAATGTGTTTGAATGAAGCGATATACAAATGTCAGGGACTGGCTTGTGTGCGTTATCCCAAGGGTAATGATTGTACAAGCTTTAATAAATCAGATCTTAATACCTCTTATACGTTTACTGAAAATCACTGTTCTGATTTATTGCTTGTTTCCTATGGAAGAATTTATGATGAGCTTTATAAAGCTTATGTACTTTTAAACAATGAAAACGTTAAATGTGATATTTTAAAATTGACTAAAATTTTTCCGCTGGAAAATTACATTATACAAAAATCATTAAAATATAAAAAAATTATATTTTTTGAGGAAAGCAGCGTCAGCGGAGGAATATCGCAGATTTTTGGTAATGAACTGTTACTTAAAAATTTTTCGGGTAATTATTATTCAAAAGGTGTAAAAGGATTTGTAAAACAGGCGACTATAAAAAGTATACTTGAAAGAATAGGACTCGACTGCGATTCTATGGTTGTTTATATAAAAAATATTCTGGAGAATGATATAAATGAGACTTGATACAGAGCTTACTGCAAGAAAGCTTTTTTCAAGCAGGCAAAAAGCAAAAAACGCCGTTGTAAACGGATTGATTAAGGTTGACGGTGTTGTATGTACGAAACCTTCCTTTAATGTTGATGAAAACTTTTCTATTGAAATAGCAGGTGATGTACTTCCATATGTTGGCAGAGGCGGACTTAAGCTGGAAAAAGTAATAAAAAAACATAATATAAGATTTGATAATATGGTTTGTATGGATATTGGTGCGTCAACAGGAGGTTTTACTGATTGTATGCTTAAAAACGGAGCAGATTATGTATATGCCGTTGATGTTGGTTCAGACCAGCTTGCTGAAAGTCTTAAAGAAAACAAACGGGTCTGTAATATGGAAAAAACAGACATACGCAATATACTACCTGAGGATATCGGGAAAAAAATTAATTTTATTTCTGTTGACGTATCGTTTATTTCATTAAAACTAATACTTCCCAAAGCATGTGAAATACTTGATAACAGCGGTAAAATGGTGGTATTGATCAAGCCGCAGTTTGAAGCGGGAAAGCCTAATATTGGGAAAAACGGTGTTGTTAAATCTCTTAAAATTCATGAAAATATATTGTATGATATTATAAATTTTTCAGAAAAACTTGGTTTTGAAATAATTGATTTGGATTATTCTCCGGTCACCGGAAGTAAAGGTAATATTGAATATTTGATGTTTTTAAAAAAAGGTTCAGCATGCAGTTTAATTGATATACATAATTTGGTTAAAAATGCGTTTGATAAATTAAAAACCGGAGGAAAAGCATGAAAGCGGCTATATTTCCTAATTTTCAGAAAAAAAATGCTTTGGAATGCGCAAGAAATTTATGTGACATTCTAAACGATTGTGATATTGAAGTTTATGTAGATAATACTTTTATAAATGAGTTTGAAGATAAAGCTTTTGTAAAATACGGTTTGTTTGATGAATTTGTACGTGAAGCTGATTTTGCAATGGCTATAGGAGGGGACGGCACTATATTAAAATGTGCCAAACATATAGTGGAGACAAATACCAAACTTTTGGGGATAAATACGGGAAGACTTGGATTTATGTCTGCACTTGAATCCGGTCAGCTGGATCAGATTGCAAATATAAAATCCGGTAAATATAATGTCAGTGAAAGAATGATGATAAATGTTCGTATTGACAGCAATGGAAGTATTTATGAATTGGAAGCATTGAATGACGTGTCTGTTTCCGCTGCATATTCAAAAATATGTGATTTTAATATTTATGCTGACGGTAATATTATCGGGTCGTACAGAGCAGACGGTGTTGTTTTCAGTACTCCTACGGGATCGACCGCTTACTCTCTTTCTGCCGGAGGTCCTATTATTGAACCTGAAATGGAATGTATTGAAATGACATTGATATGTCCCCATTCTCTATTTACCAGACCGATGATATTTTCACCTGATAAAAAAATAAAATTTCAAAATACACTTGAATCTAATCCTGATATATTTGTTAGCGTCGACGGAGGAGAACCTATTAAATTATCAGTAAATTCATGCGTTGAGATCTCATGTTCAAAGCATAAAATTAAAATTATTGATATGAAAGAAAACACTTTTTATAATTCACTGAATAAAAAATTAATGTATCCAATCAAATAAAAGTGAAAGGAGGCTCTGAGTATTTCAGAGAAATAACATTTATGAAAAACAAAAGACAATGTAAAATTCTGGATATTGTAAAAATGCACGATGTAGAAACGCAGGAAATGCTTCAAAGTCTGCTTTCACAGTATGGTTTTAATGTCACACAGGCAACGGTTTCACGAGATATTAAGGAATTGAAGCTTGTAAAAAAATCCGGAAAAAACGGTGTTTACAGATATGAAATACCAGCCGCTGATATTCCAAAACAAAATATTTTTATTGATACGGTAACAGATATAGATTATGCTGTAAATACTGTTGTAATTAAGTGCCATAACGGTATGGCACAGGCTGCATGTGCGGCGCTTGATTCTATGAAGTATGAAAATATTGTCGGTACAATTGCCGGAGACGATACGATTTTTGTTTTAATGAGAACTGAATCTGATGCGGATAATTTGGTAAAAACATTTAAAAAACTTATCTGGGGGTAAAAATGCTTAAGGAACTTTATATTGAAAATCTTGCAGTAATTGAAAAAGCAGTTATCCCTTTTTCAAATAATTTTAACTGTTTTACAGGTGAAACCGGCGCCGGAAAATCTATACTTATAAATGGTATTAATGCAGTTTTAGGTCAGCGTGTGACCAAAGATATAGTGAGAACCGGATGCAAGAAAGCAATAATTACAGCGTTATTTTCTGATCTCAGCGAAGAGGTAAAGACGCTGCTTGATGAACTGGGTATATCTTATGATAATGATGAAATAACTGTTACTAGGGAAATTAATTCTGATGGAGGAAGCAATGCGCGTATAAATTCAAGAACTGCATCAATTGCCATGCTCAGAGAGATTGGCGAATTACTTATTACTATACACGGTCAGCATGATAATCAGATACTTTTATCACCGGAAAAACATATTAATGTACTGGACAGTTTCGGAGATACAGAACAATTAATAGCTGATTATAAAAATGATTTTAAAAAACTTCAGTCATTGGCAAAGCAGCTGGAAAAATCTAAAAGATCAAGAGTTGAAAAGCGAGATCGTATTATATTACTTAAAAGCAGAATTGATGATTTAAAAGAAGTTGATATAACTGAAGAAGAATATATTGAATTGGAAAATGAATTCAGACAAATTCAGAATACTGACAGAATTTTTAAATCCCTTCAAGTAATAAATGCTATACTTAGTGATGAAAATGAAAATAATACAATTGATATGCTGTCAAAATGTGAAAACGAATTATCTGGAATTGCTGAATATTCCAATGAATTTTCACAGCTTTTTGAAAGATTATCTACATTGAAAATTGAACTTCAGGATATATCTGATGAAATTTACAGTATTGCAGACTCTTTTGAAATAGATAGCGAAAGAGCAGAATATGTAGTTTCAAAATATAATTCTCTTAATAATTTACAGAAAAAATACGGTTGTGATTTTTCCGGACTGATAAGGCTGTATAATGAAGGAAGAAAAGAATTATCTGAAATGGAATTTTCTGATGAAGATTTGAAAAAAATAACAGAAGAGAAAAAAAAACTGCTGCATCAGGTTACTGATAAAGCTAAAAAAATATCTGAACATAGAAAAAATATATCTGAGTTGTTTGTCAGAAGAGTAACCGAAGAACTTCGTTTTCTTGATATGCCTAATGTTGTTATTGAGGTAAAGCATGATATAGGTAAACTTACTATAAATGGTATGGATAGTATAGAGTTTCTTATATCTGCCAATAAAGGGGAAAAACCTAAGCCTATTGCCAAAATAGCGTCGGGCGGTGAATTGTCAAGAATTATGCTTGCACTTAAAAGCGTTATTGCAGACAGAGATTCTGTTGCCACAATGGTATTTGATGAAATTGATACCGGAGTAAGCGGAAAAGCAGCTCAGAAAATTGGTATAAAAATGAAACAAATCAGTAAAGACAGGCAGGTAATTTGTGTTACTCATTTGTCACAGTTGGCAGTTATGGCGGATAATCATTTACTTATTGAAAAAAATACTGTCGAAAATAAAACTATTACAAATGTAATAGAATTAGATTTTAATGGAAGAATAAAAGAAATTGCACGAATTATGGGCGGAGAAAATCCAAGCGAATTAATATTAAAAAGCGCTGAAGAAGAATTAAATAAAGCCCGTAATATTTAATCAGGAGATTTATATGGAATATTTTTTAAATGCGGGTAATTTTGGTTCGGTTTTTGCCGTTCCGATATCTGTTGTTGATAATTATATAAAGCTTGCCAATGAGGCGAGTATAAAAGTACTGCTTTATATGCTCCGAAATAATGAACAGGCGCTTTCATGCAAAAATATATCTGACGCATTGAATATTTCAGAAAATCAAGTGGAAGAGGCTTTTGTGTTTTGGGAAAATGCAAATGTATTTGTAAAAAAAAGCGATGCCTTTGCTATTGAACTTGAAAAAAAACAGAGTGTTGTTAAGGAAGAAACTAAACCAGAAATACATAAACAGAAAAGACCCAATTATAATATTAATCCTTCCGACATTGCTGAAAGAATAGAAAATTCCGAGGAAATAAAATGTTTATTTTTAATGTCTGAAGAGGCATTCGGAAGACCTCTTACTCATACAGAACAGAGTATTTTTATTTGGATTCATGATTACTTAGGTCTTAGTACTGATGTTATTCTGATGCTTACGGCTTATTGTATTTCCATTGAAAAGGGAAATATTAGGTACATTGAAACTATAGCTGCTGATTGGGCCGATCGGGAAATTAATAATCTGGAAACAGCTCAGGATGAAATTAAGCGATTGGAGGAATATTCCGGATTTAATCGAAAAATTATGAAAATATTCGGTATGAACCGCAAGCCAACTTCTAAGCAGCAGGAATATATAAATACATGGAAAGAAAAAAATTATAATATTGAACTGATAGAATATGCATATGAAAAAACAATAGAGTCAATTGATAAGCTTAATTTTCCTTATATAAACAAAATATTGGAAAATTGGTATGAAAACGGTTTGCTGACAAAAGCACAGATAGATAGTGCTAATATCAAAAGAAACAGTAATCCTGAAACAGAGAAAAAAAGTTATTCGTTTGATATTAATGAAATTAAATCTTTGACTAATAATTTTGGAGAATAATATGATTGATGTAATTATTTTGAATAAAGCTATAAGTGAAATAAAGAACAGACGAAATATAGCCCGTGCTGAAAATAATATGCATTTTGAAGAAATTAATGAAAAAATACCGGAAATAAGTGAAATCAATAATCAATTGGCTAAAACAAGTATGAATTTACTGAATATTATTAAAAGCGGTCAAAATATAAGTGAAAAAATGGAAGATTTAAAAGAGAAAAATATACAGGCTCAAAAAATAATAAAAAATCTTCTTACTATTCATGGTTATCCGGAAGATTATCTGCAAATAAAATATACATGTGAAAAGTGTTTTGATACAGGATTTATTAATAATGAAAAATGTGAATGTTTACAAAAACTGATAGCCAAAATAACAGCAAACGAAATGAATAAAAATTCACAAATTAATTTATGCAGTTTTGATTCATTTGATTTAAATTATTATCGGGGAAATAATCCGGAGAGCACTGCGAAATATCGCAATATAATGAGTAAAATATATAATTACTGTAAAAAATATGCTGATAATTTTAGTTTGTCAAGCAGTAATATATTAATGTTTGGTAAAACGGGCTTAGGTAAAACACATTTATCATTATCAATAGCCAATGAAGTTTTAAAAAAAGGATATAATGTTCTTTATGATTCGGCAATGAATTACTTAAATCAGATAGAAAAAGAGCATTTTGGAAGGGATATTAGCGGTAAGGATACGCTTAGTGTATTATTAACGGCTGATCTATTAATATTAGATGATTTTGGAACTGAATTTGAAAAATCGTTTTATGTATCAGTTATATATAATATAATTAATACAAGATTAAACAGAGGACTTCCAACTATAATCAGTACTAATTTATACCATGAAGAAATACTTGAAAAGTACGGTGAAAGAATATTTTCCAGATTGTTTACAGTATATGAAAGTATGGAATTTGTTGGAACGGATATAAGACTCATTAAAAGGAAATCGGGTTAAAAATTATTATTAAACAGAGTAAAAAAAGCCTTTATCGCTTATTTTACTCTGTTTTTTTATTTTAATCTTCCATAGAGTTCTGCTATTCTATATATTGTTTGTTTAAGACTATCGGATAGATCTTCATTTTTTAGTCTCCACTTCCAGTTTTTGCCCAAAGTGGACGGTTCATTCATTCTGCATGAATCATCATAGCCAAGATAGTCTTGCATGGGGATAATACATAATTTTGCGTTGCTTCTCATAATCAAGCAGATAAATGATGTATATAATTCACTTGTAGGCGTATTGTAATCACATAGATATTCCCTTGCTAGGTTTTGTTCTTCTTCTGAAATTGTATCAAACCATGAGGTGATTGTTTGATTATCGTGAGTTCCTGTATATGCAATACAGTTTTCACTGTAATTGTGAGGAAGATAATCATTTCTGCATCCGGTATCCCTTGAATCAAAAGCAAATTCCAGAACTTTCATGCCCGGAAAACCGCTTTCCTTTACCAATTGGCGTACAGAATCTGTCATATATCCCAGATCTTCAGCAATAAAATCTTTTTCACCCAGTACTTTTTTTATTGCTTTAAATATATCCATTCCAGGACCTTTTTCCCAATGACCATTTATAGCGTTATCAGCGCCGTATGGTATGGAATAATATTCGTCAAAACCCCTGAAATGATCAATTCGTAATACATCATATAAATTAAAGCAATGTGAAAGCCTGGAAATCCACCATTTATAATCTGTTTTTTTATGATAATCCCATTTATACAATGGATTGCCCCAAAGCTGACCTGTTGCGGAAAAACCGTCCGGAGGACATCCTGCAACAGCAATTGGAGTATTATTTTCATCAAATTGAAAAAGCTGTGGATTTGCCCATGCATCGGCGCTGTCAAATGCAACGTAAATTGGAATATCGCCTATAATTTTAATGCCTTTACTGTTAACATAAGTTTTCAGTTTGTTCCATTGTAAATAAAAATGAAACTGCATAAATTTCTGAAATTCAATTTCTTCGCTTAATTCATAGCTATATTTTTCGATTGCTTCGGGAGTCCGCAATTTTATATCTTCATTCCATTCTGTCCACGGAGAACCGTTAAATTTATTTTTTACTGCCATAAATAATGCATAGTCATCAAGCCAATAACTGTTTTGATTAACAAAGGATTGAAATTTGAAATCCTTGCTGATATCGCTTCTTTTGTATGCTTTATTTAAAAGAGTATAACGATTTTTGTAAAGACTACCATAATCGATACTGCTAATATTTTCACCGAAATTAATTTCATTGCATTCTTCCTTAGTCAGATAACCTATATCAATAAATTCTTCAAGATTTATAAAATAAGGATTTCCGGCAAAAGAAGAGAATGACTGATAAGGAGAATCCCCATAGCTTGTGGGACCAAGGGGAAGTATCTGCCAGTAAGACTGTCCGGCTTCGTTGAGCCAATCTGCAAAATTATAGGCGGCTTCAGAAAAACAGCCTATACCGTATTTTGACGGCAAACTTGAAATATGCAGTAATATTCCGGAACTTCTGTTCATAAATTTCCTCCTGTTAAATTGAAATAATCACACCGTAATGGTCTGAAACTACAGGTCTGTTTTTACCGTTAAAAATAACGTTAGAGCTTTTTACTGGTATTTTATGTCTACACCATATATGATCTATTCTTATATTAGTTTTTTCTTTTAATTTGTCTTTCCAGCCATCAATAACCTTTTCAACTGTAAATCCATTATCTTTTTCTTTTGCAAGATTATAACAATCATACCAACCGGAAGCGTTAATTAAGTCATATCCTTCGTTTCTGACTTCTGCCGGACTGTTAAAATCACCCATGATCCATATGTTTTTAAGTTTGCATAAATGATCATTGAGTTTTTTCCATTGACGTTCAAAAGGATCTTCATTATCATTCCACCAGCCCATATGAACGCTGTAAAACCATTCTTCTTTCTTGTCATCAGTAAGAATACCAAGAACTTTTCTGGTTTTCCAGTTTTCGTAATCATCGTTATTGCTTATTAAAAAAGTATCGGTTTTTAAAATAGGTTTTAGACTTAAAACTGCCAGACCTTCATCAAACTTGCCATAACCATTTTTCAGCGGCAGCCATGTCCAGTAATAATTAATATTTTTTTCATTAAGAATTTTTATTATATGATATGCATGATTGTCTTTAGTAATCCGGACAGATGACTGACAGGGATAAAAACCTGTCAGTTCATTTTCCGGAACAGGAGTACAGTTTATTGTCTGATTGACTTCCTGTAATGCTATAATATCCGGTTTTTCCTGTAAAATGGCATCAGTAAATATTTTAAGCTTTGTTTTATAGTTGTTTTCAATAAGACTGTGTGTGTTAAGCGTAAGAAGTTTAATTATTAACACCTCTGTTCATTAAAGAATATCATTGATATCTGACTTTAATACATCTGCTTTCGGACCGTAAACCGCTTGTATTCCTGTATCCTTTTTAAGCAATCCTAAAGCGCCTTCTGACTTCCATGCTTCAGCGTCTGCAACTATATCAGGATTCTTAACAGTTACACGAAGCCGTGTCATACATGAATCAACAAAAACAATGTTGTCCCGTCCGCCCAGTAATGCTATTATGCGTTCCGGCTGACCGTCCGACTTACCGGTATTTTTAGAATCTGAGATTGAAATTGCCATATCATCATTATTATCACTGTAATTTCCAAGACGTCCCGGAGTTGCGAATTTAAATTTTCCTATCATATAGTAAGCTACAAAATATCCCACTGCAAAGAATACTATAACAGCTATAATAAAATTAATTATGTCACCGCCAAGTCCTGCTTTCAGCGACATTGGTATACGGGTAATCAATTCAAGATTTCCAAATGAATGAAGTCGCAAATCGAAAATTCCTGCTAACGCAAATGCACAGCCCTGCAATATCGCATAAACAATATAAAGAGGAATGGCGCAGAACATAAACATAAATTCAATTGGTTCAGTTACGCCTGTCAGAAATACTGCAAGGGCTGTTGAAACGAACATTGAACGGTATTTTTTTCTTTTATCCTTGTCTACTCTGCGGAACATTGCCAAAGCAACTCCAAGAAGAAGTCCGGTAGCGCCGATCATTTGACCTACCTTAAAACGTGCCGGAGTAACTGATTCAAGAAGATTATTGTAAGAATCCATATCCCCTTGGTTTTTAAAATTGATAAGATCTGTTACCCATGCGAGCCATAGAGGATCCTGACCAAATACTTCTGAACCGATATTTGCTCCTGTTTGAATCATATAAGTTCCGCCGAAAGAAGTATAGTTCATTGGAATTGTAAGCATGTGGTGAAGTCCGAAGGGAAGAAGCAAACGTTCAAGGGTACCGTATATAAACGGCGCCAGAACAGGGGAGGACGATGAAGAATTTGCAATCCACATTCCGAAAGAATTTATACCCAGCTGTACAACAGGCCATACGACTGCCAATATAAGTGAAATAATCACAGACCATAAAATTACTACAAGAGGTACGAATCTCTTTCCGTTAAAAAATGACAGAGCATCTGGAAGTTTACGGAAATTATAATATTTATTATAAATAATTCCGCCTACGAATCCTGATATAATACCGACAAAAACGCCCATATTAAGTGCAGGAGCGCCCAGAACGGACGTAAAATAACCGTTTACTTCTATTTCCTGTCCGAAAAGTGTATGAGTTACTGCGTTAGGATCGTTTAGCATGTCGTTTGTAACTCCGAAAATTGCACCGGTAATACTGTTAATTAAAATAAAGGCTATTACAGCGGCAAATGCTCCTCCGGCTTTTTCCTTCGCCCATGAACCGCCTATTGCTATGGCAAAAAGTATATGAAGATTATTGATTATTGCCCAACCGATATTCTCCATAATATTTCCGATAGTCATAACAAGCTGTATATCTCCGCCTGCCATTGCAATAAGCTTGCCGAGACTTATCATAAGTCCGGCTGCCGGCATTACTGCAATTACAACCATCAGAACCTTTCCGAGCTTTTGCAGAAAGTCAAAGTTAAGTGAATGTTTTTTCTTTTTGCTTTTAATATCTGTGTTTTCATTTGAAGAGCTGTTTTGTTCTGGTTCTTCAATTTCTGCGTCTTCTACAGTTAGGACAGCAATCTTTCCTGCTTTTACCATTCCTTCATTTACTGTCATAATTTTATTTTCAATACCGTCGCATATTAAAACAGGTGTAATTAGATTGATGTTATGCTGTTTTAGTAATTTTATATCAGCTTCTGCAATTAGATCTCCCACTTTTACGTTATCCCCAACTTTAACATGAGAGGTAAATCCCTGTCCCTTTAGCGATACTGTTTCAAGACCGAAATGTATGAGTATTTCCAGTCCGTCGTCAGATTCAATACCATAGGCATGGCGTGTATCTGCAATAGAAGAAATCTTACCGTTTACAGGACTGTAAATTTTTCCGTCTTCAGGTATAATGGCACAGCCTTCACCAAGAACTCTGTCAGAAAAAACAGGATCCGGTACTTCGTCAAGTGAAATAACCTTGCCGTTAATTGGAGCAAAAACTGATTTAACGTTTTTATTATCCAAATTATATCCTCCTTTATAATTATTAGCCTATTATTTATTTAGTTTCCAGATGTCATTATTATATTCTGATATTGTTCTGTCAGATGAAAAGTAGCCTGCATTACTTATATTGACAAGCATTTTCTTTGCCCATTCAATTCGATTGCTATAATCTTTAAATGCACGTTCTTTGGATTCGACATAGTCTTTAAAATCCGGAAATGTCATAAACCAATCTTTATTTAAAAGTTCATTTTTAAGACGTTCAAGATTTTCTTTGATTCCAATTGAAAGCAATTCTTTTCCTGTAATAAAATCCACAGCTTCTTTTATATTTTTATCTTTTAGGTAATAATCCTTTGGATTATAATTTCCTTGTTTATAACGATTTACAACTGTTTCACTGGAATCACCGAAAATATAAATATTTTCATCTCCTACCAGCTGGTGTATCTCAACGTTTGCTCCGTCCTCAGTTCCTAGTGTTACAGCGCCGTTAAGCATAAATTTCATATTTCCAGTACCGCTTGCTTCCTTTGACGCTAATGAAATTTGTTCTGATATATCACATGCAGGAATCAGATGTTCAGCATTTGTTACATTATAATTTTCTACCATGATAACTTTAAGAAAAGGACTAACCTGACTATCATTATTTATCAACTGTTGAAGACATAAAATAAGGTGAATAATGTCCTTTGCTATAACATATGCGGGAGCAGCTTTTGCCCCGAAAATAATTGTTATCGGTGTATCAGGTTTGACGCCTTTTTTTATTTCAAGATATTTGTGAATAACATACAGTGCGTTCATTTGCTGACGTTTATATTCATGAAGTCTTTTTATTTGTATATCAAAAATAGTATTTTCATTTATTTCAATATTATGATTTTTCAGTATATAATTTTTAAGCTTCTTTTTATTGTTATGTTTGATTTCAAGTAGTTTATTCAGAACATTTTCATTATTTGCAAATTCTTTAAGTTTATTTAATTCAGATGCGTCGTTTTTGTAACCGTTTCCTATAAGCGATGTTATAAATTCAGAAAGCTCTGGATTGCAGTGCAGCAGCCATCTGCGGAATGTAATGCCGTTTGTTTTGTTATTGAATTTATCGGGATAAATATTATAAAAATGGTTAAGTTCATTTTCTTTTAAAATGTCTGTATGAAGAGAAGCTACTCCGTTTACACTGAAAGTGTAATGAATATCTATGTGAGCCATGTGAACATTATCGTTTTTATCTATTATATAAACCTTGTCGTTTTCATATTTTCTTCTTACTTTATTATCCAGAATTTCAATAATCGGTACAAGCTGAGGCACGACCTTTTCCAGATATTCTATCGGCCATTTTTCTAATGCTTCAGCAAGAATAGTGTGATTGGTATATGCACAGGTCCTGCTTACAATATCTATGGCTTTATTCATTTCTATTCCGTACTCTGTCAGAAGTCTGATAAGCTCCGGTATTACCATCGTAGGATGTGTATCATTTATCTGTATTACAGCATAATCGGGCAGATCATATAAATTACTTCCTCTTTGTCGGCATTCATCAAGTATTAATCTTACACCGCTGCTGACCATAAAATACTGCTGATAAATACGCAGAAGTCTGCCTGATTCATCACTGTCATCAGGATAAAGAAATAAAGTAAGATTTTTTTCTATATCCTTTTTATTAAAATTAATACCGTTTTCTACAATGGATTCATCAATACTTTCAATATCAAAAAGATGAAGTTTATTTGTTCGATTATTATAACCGGTTATATTTATATCATAAAGCCGTGATTTAACTGATAAATCTTTAAAATTAATTGTATAACATATATCGGTTTTGGTAAGCCAGCTTTTTTCTTCAATCCAGTTATTAGGATATTCAGATTGTAAATTATTTTCAAATTTCTGTCGGAATAACCCATAATGATAATTAATACCTATTCCATCACCGTTTAATCCAAGTGTGGCAATAGAGTCCAGAAAGCATGCTGCCAGTCTGCCTAAACCTCCGTTTCCAAGCGACGGCTCCGGTTCAATTTCTTCAATATCAATTATATTTTTACCATTAGATTCTAACTGTTGTTTAACTTCGTCGTAAATTCCAAGATTGATTAAATTATTTGACAGTAATTTACCTATAAGAAATTCAGCAGAAATATAGTATAGTTTTTTCTTTTCACTTTTTTTAAAAAGTTTTTTTTCTGACATATTCTGTACAGTTTCAAGCAAAGCATAATAGATTTCCTTATTTGTACAATCAGAAACAGATTTATTGTATTTTAATTTCATTATTTCATTTAAATTCATAATGAATCATCCTTTCATAATACCGTTTAGAAAAAATATGGAATAGTTAAAATTATTTTATCCTTCATTGTAAATAAATATACTTTGTTTGAAAATTAAAAAATTCAATTGATTTAATTACAAAAAACACCATAACGGAATTTATTCCGCCATGGTGTTTATATAATATTAAAAATTATCTTAGATTACTGTATCCCATAAGATAATTATCCACTGCTTTTGCAGCTTCCCGTCCTTCACGTATTGCCCATACGACCAACGATTGACCTCTGTGCATATCGCCTGCCGTAAATATTTTTTCTACGTTTGTCTGATATTTATCTAATGAATCTGTTGCGACGTTGGTACGGTTGTCTAGCTTAACGCCGAATGCATCGGTAACATATGATTCAGAGCCTAAAAATCCTGCTGCAATCAAAACAAGGTCTGCCGGAAGAATCTGTTCGCTTCCGGAAATTTCTTCCATACGAATTCTGCCTGTGACTTTATCTTTTACCGGTTGAAGCTTTATTGTTTCAATAGAGCGTACATGACCTGTTCCGTCCTGGATAAATCGTTTAACTGTTGTCTGATAAATTCTGGGGTCTCTTCCGAATACTGCAATTGCTTCTTCCTGACCGTAATCAGTTTTGCAGACTTTAGGCCATTCCGGCCAAGGATTATCGTCTGCACGATTATCCGGAAGCTTAGGCATCATTTCAAGTTGTATAACAGACTTGCAGCCATGTCTGATAGCTGTACCGACGCAATCGTTGCCGGTATCGCCGCCACCGATTACAATAACATTTTTATATTTAGCACTAATATAGTAACCGTCCGAAAGATTTGAATTAATAAGACTTTTAGTTGTTGCTTTCAGAAAATCAAGTGCGTAATATATACCGTTTGAATCTCTTCCGGGAGCTTGAATATTTCTTGGATTTGAAGCGCCGCAGCAAAGAATTACTGCGTCAAATGACTTCATAATTTCTTCAGCTGAAACATCTTTGCCCACATTTATTCCTGTACGGAAAATAACTCCTTCTTCTTCCATTAGCTTTACACGGCGTTCAATAACCGTTTTTTCAAGTTTCATGTTTGGAATTCCGTACATAAGAAGACCGCCTGCACGATCCTCACGCTCAAATACCGTTACTGTATGCCCACGCTTATTTAAACGCTGAGCAGCTGCGAGTCCGGCAGGACCGGAACCGATAACCGCAATTTTTTTATCTGTACGAACATTCGGAATATGTGGTTTCATCAATCCGTGTTCAAAAGCGTATTCTATAATTGCGTATTCATTGTCTTTTACCGTAACCGGATCGTCATGAAGTCCGCATGTACAGGCTTTTTCACACAAAGCCGGGCAGACCCTTGATGTGAATTCCGGAAAACTGTTAGTAAGGGTAAGTCGTTTAACAGCGCCGTCCATATCGCCTGTAAAAAGCAGATCGTTCCATTCCGGACAAAGATTATTAAGCGGACATCCTGATACCATTCCGCCAATTGGTTTTCCGTACTGGCAGAATGGAACGCCGCAGTCCATGCATCGTGCCGCTTGTTTTTTGCGTTCATTCATTTCCATCGGCGTATGAAATTCACGGTAAGTTTTTATACGTTCCAGAGGCTCCTGTCCGGAATTTTCTTTTCTGTCGTAATCAAGAAATCCTGTTGCTTTTCCCATTTTACGCCCTCCTGTTTATTTTATATTGGCATAGAAGGCTTCAATTTTTGCCTCTTCATGGCTCATGCCATCTGCCTCAAATTTATTAATACTCTTAAGCATTCTTGCATATTCGTGAGGAATGATCTTTTTAAATTTCGGAAGATATTCGTCAAAATTATCAAGTATTTCCTTTCCTCTGACAGAACCGGTAAGCGATGTGTGTTCTTCAATAAGTGATTTCAGCTGTTGTATGTCTTCCGACACCGTTACCTTACTGAATCCTACCAGTGATTTGTTAAGCTTTGTATAAAGATCACTTTCCTCGTCAAGAACATAAGCAATGCCTCCGCTCATTCCGGCGGCAAAATTTTTACTTGTTTTGCCGAGAATAACAGCACATCCGCCTGTCATGTATTCGCAGCCGTGGTCGCCGACGCCTTCAACTACTACTGTAGCTCCGGAATTTCTTACACAGAAACGTTCTCCCGCTACACCGGCAATAAATGCTTTACCGCTTGTAGCACCAAAAAGTGCAACATTACCGATAATTATATTTTCATCTGCTTTGTATTTGGCTTTTGCCGGAGAATATACAATAAGCTTTCCGCCGGAAAGTCCTTTTCCGAAATAATCGTTGCTATCGCCTTCAAGTTCAAGAGTAAGACCCTTTGGAATGAATGCTCCGAAGCTTTGACCTCCCGAACCATGACATTTAATAACATATGTGTCATCTTCAAGAGTATTATAATATTTTCTTGTGATCTCAGCGCCGAACAGAGTTCCTAGAGTACGGTTAAGGTTGCTGACATTCAGTTCGATAGTTTTAGGCTCTTTTGCAGCAAGTGCGTCTGACATTTCGGGTATAATTACTTTTTCATCAATTGTTTCATCAAGCTTGAAATCAAATGTATCTTCAGGACAGAACCGTATACTGTTTTTATCGTTCATATCAGAATTATCAAGTATATCGGACATATCAATTTTATTTGCCGGATGTCCCTTAGGGAATGATTTCTGAACCAGAAGATCTGAGCGACCGATAAGCTCGTCAACTGTATGAACGCCAAGCTTTGCCATATATTCACGCATTTCCTGTGCGATAAAGCGCATAAAGTTAACAATATATTCAGGCTTACCTTTAAAACGTTTTCTTAATTCAGGATTTTGTGTTGCAACACCTACAGGGCATGTATCAAGATTGCAGACACGCATCATAACGCAACCCATAGTTACCAGAGGAGCAGTTGCAAAACCGTATTCCTCAGCGCCCAGCATCGCAGCGATTATAACATCACGTCCGGTCATCATTTTGCCGTCTGTTTCAATAACGACCTTTGAACGCAGTCCGTTCATGATAAGAGTTTTATGTGTTTCAGCAAGACCAAGCTCCCATGGCAATCCGGCATTGTGTATAGAACTGCTTGGTGCAGCACCTGTACCTCCGTCATAACCCGAAACTAAAATAACTCCAGCACCGGCTTTGGCAACGCCTGCTGCAATGGTACCTACTCCGGCTTCAGAAACAAGTTTTACTGAAATACGGGCTTTTTTATTGGCATTTTTAAGGTCATAGATAAGCTGTGCCAAATCTTCAATTGAGTAGATATCGTGATGCGGCGGAGGCGATATGAGAGCAACCCCCGGAGTTGAATGTCTTGTTTTAGCAATCCAGGGATATACTTTTTTAGCCGGAAGATGTCCGCCTTCTCCGGGTTTTGCACCCTGAGCCATTTTAATCTGGATCTCTTTGGCAGATGTGAGATATTTTGAAGTAACCCCGAAACGTCCGGACGCTACCTGCTTTATAGCAGAGCATTTATCAACTGCTCCTCCGCTTGTAATAATTCGTTCAAGGTCTTCTCCGCCTTCACCGCTGTTGGATTTACCTCCAATACGGTTCATAGCAACAGCCATACATTCATGCGCTTCTTTGGAAATTGAACCGTATGACATTGCGCCTGTTTTAAAACGATGCATTATGCTTTCAACGCTTTCTACTTCTTCTATTGGAATTCCGCCGTTGTCATCATATTTAAAATCAAGAGTACTGCGGAGAGTGAGATTTTTATCTTCAGCGTTAAGGCATTCTGAATATTGTTTATAAAGATCATAATCGTCTTTCCATGCAGCCTGCTGCAGCAGATGAATTGTCTGTGGATTATACATATGCTCTTCCTGACCGCTTCTTGATTTATGACTTCCTACACTTTCGATTGATTCGTTAACAGTAAGATTGCACGGATCAAAAGCGGCGTCGTGAAGTGAAATGACACGTTTGCTGATGTCGTCTAAATCAATACCTCCGACACGGCTTACAGTGTCAGGGAAGAATTCATCACGAACGCTTTTACTTATACCCAACGCTTCAAACATTTTAGAACCCTGATATGACTGAATTGTTGATATTCCCATTTTAGAAGCGATCTTAACAATACCGCTTATAATTGCCTTTACATAAGCATTTGAAGCTTCTGTATATTCTTTGTCAATAGAGCCGTTAGAAACCATATCATATAATGTATCTAACGCAAGATACGGATTAACAGCGCTGGCGCCGAATCCCAGTAGGGTAGCAAAGTGATGAACTTCGGTAGGTTCGCCTGTTTCAACAATAATTGAAACAGCTGTATTTTTTCTTGTTTTTACCAAATATGTTTCCAGTGCGGCAACAGCCAAAAGGGATGGGATTGCAATATGATCCTGATCAACACCCCAGTCTGTCAGAATTAGAATAGCCGCACCATTTTCGTGAGCCTTATCTGCCTGAACATAAAGATTTTCTATAGCGTCATGAAGTGAAGTATCCTTAGTATAAAGCATTGAAATATCCGCAGTTTTCAGACCGTTAATTTTTGCGCTTCTGATTTTCAGCAGATCAAGATTTGTCAATACTGGGTTTTTAACCTTGAGTACACAGCAGTTATCTTCTTCTTCCTGAAGAATATTGCCCGATGCACCCAGATAAACTGTAGTATCTGTAATAACTGATTCACGTATACAGTCGATAGGCGGATTTGTTACCTGTGCAAATAGCTGCTTGAAGTAATCAAATAGGGGAGGATTCTTTTTTGAAAGTGCCGGGACAGGAGTATCAACACCCATTGCCGCAGTGGGTTCCGTACCGTTTAAAGCCATAGGCAGCATAACACTGTGAATGCTTTCATATGTATAGCCGAATGAGCGCTGTAAACGTTCAAGCTGTTCGCCTGAATTTCTGTATGGACGTTTATTCGGCACTTTAAGTTCTTTCAATGGATAAAGATTATGATCGAGCCATTCTCCGTAAGGCTGTCTCTTACTATAAAAATCCTTGATTTTTTCATCTTCAACAAGTTCTCCTTTAACAGTATCAACAAGAAGCATTTTTCCAGGATGAAGACGTTCTTTCTTCACAATAGTTTCAACAGGAATATCAAGCGCTCCTACTTCTGATGAAAGAATAAGATATTTGTCACCGTTTTTATCATTAGTAATATAATATCTTGAAGGACGCAGACCGTTACGGTCAAGAACTGCGCCGAGCAGATCGCCATCTGAGAAAATAATTGATGCAGGACCGTCCCATGGTTCCATCATTGTTGCATAATACTGATAAAAAGCGCGTTTTTCACGGCTCATCATTTCTGTATGCTGCCAAGGCTCCGGAATAAGAGCCATTACAGCCAGCGGCAAATCTACGCCTGCCATATTCATAAATTCAAGGGTATTGTCAAGGCGTGCAGAGTCGGAACCGCTTACGTCAAGAATAGGAACGATGTCCTTCATTCTGTCATTTATATATTCGCTTTTCAGTATAGATTCACGGCTGAGCATTTTGTCAACGTTACCTGTTATTGTATTGATTTCTCCGTTATGTACCATCATACGGTTAGGGTGCGAACGCTGCCAGCTTGGGTTTGTGTTTGTACTGAAACGCGAATGAACAATACCGATAGAAGAACGATAATCCGGACTGTTAAGATCTTCATAGAACATTCTGAGCTGATTTACCAAAAACATTCCTTTATATACAATAGTACGGCTGGAACATGAAACAACATATGTTTCCTTTTCACGTTTTTCAAAAACCATTCTGGCTATATAAAGTTTACGGTCAAATGCAATACCTTTTTCACAGCTGTCCGGTTTTTTAATAAATGCCTGCATAATGTTAGGCATGCTTTCAAGAGCTTTTGTTCCCAGAACCGAAGGATCAACCGGTACTTTACGCCAACCCAGTAATTCAAGATTTTCTTCTTTTAAAACCTTTTCAAATGTTTCCATTGCTTTTTGGCATTTTGTTTCGGATTGTGGGAAAAAGAACATTCCAATACCGTATTCACGCTTTCCGCCGATGGAAATACCATCTTTAACTACAGCCTTTGAGAAATAATTATGTGAGATTTGAAGAAGAATTCCTACACCGTCTCCGGTTTTTCCTTCAGCATCTTTTCCGGCCCTGTGTTCCAGAGTTTCAACAATACGAAGGGCGTTATCAACAACTTTGTGATCTGCTTTTCCGCTCATGTTTACAACTGCACCGATACCGCAGTTTTCGTGTTCAAATTTTGGATCATAAAGACCGTGTTTTGCGTAAGGCTCCTGAGTTCTGTAATTATCCATAGCCACTGCTCCTTTATACAAATGATATTTTTCATAATTATCAGTTTTTATATTATATATTGTATTTGAATAAAAAATACAATAGCTCATACAGACCATAAACTTAAATGTCATAGTCTGCATGAGCGTCATTGCCCGATATTTAATTATGAATTGTAAAGAATCATTCTTTATTTCTATTGTACACTAAAATTTCAAATATGTAAATAGGAAATTTAAATTTTTTCTAAAAAAATAAAGTTTTTTTATTTTTTTTCTTTTTTAAATCGATTTAAGGTATTATTTGTTTAAAAAAATATAGTTTTTCACTAAAATTATTTAATGATAAAAAGTCTAAAAAACTTATTTAAGGCTAATAAAAACATCTATATGCTGCAAATAATTAAATAATTAAAAGAATATTTTACTAAATTAGATTTGCATTTTGTCAGTAATATTTTTATAATTCAATAATACCTTTGTTTAATTCGTAGAAAAATCAAGCATTTTTTTACTATTCGACATTTGTTTATTGACATTATGTAATTAATATTATATAATTTATTTAAAGTGAATTTTTGTAACTTTTATTAAACATATTTTTTTAAGAAATATATTTTTTGGGGGAGAGGAGATTATTTTGAGAGTAAATATTGCAGTTGAGGAAAGAAAAGAACTTTCCAATACTATTTACATAAACAGAACAAGAGTGAAACCTAAGCCGGTTTACGATTTTTTTAAAAGATTGTTTGACATTCTGTTTTCAGGCGTGGCTTTAATAGTACTTAGTCCTGTTTTTTTTATTTTGGCAATAATTATAAAAATTGGTGATAAGGGTGATGTGTTATATTCACAGAACAGAATAGGAAAGTCTGGTAAAACAATTAAAATATATAAATTCAGAAGTATGAAGATGAATGCTGATTCATTGGAAAATATGTTGACTCCTGAAGAATATGCTCTTTATAAAAAAGAATATAAGCTTGACAATGACCCGAGAGTTACCAAAGTCGGTTCTTTTTTAAGAAAAAGTTCATTGGATGAACTGCCTCAGCTAATTAGTATATTGAAAGGTGATATGTCTATTGTTGGACCAAGACCTGTTTTACCAAGCGAACTTGAAGAAAATTATACTCCGTTTCAAATTCAAGTTTTAAATTCGGTAAAACCGGGACTGACAGGATATTGGCAGGCTTATGCCAGAAATAATGTTGGTTACGAAAATTTTGAACGACAGAAAATGGAACTTTTTTATTGCAGAAAAAGAAGTTTTATTTTTGATATAAAAATTATTTTTAAAACATTTTTATCTGTGTTAAAAAGAAATGGAGCAAAATAATTTCTCAATAAATTATGCTGTAAAATGGATGTAGTGGTTATTAATGAATAATAAAACAATATATAAACGTGCATTAAAGCTTGCAGTTCCCATGATGATTCAAAACGGCATTACAAATATGGTAAGTCTGATAGATAATGTTATGGTTGGAAGCTTAGGTACTGAAGCTATGACAGCAGTTTCTATTGTGGGGCAGCTTATTTTTGTTTTTAATTTGGCAATATTCGGAGGATTGTCTGGACCTGGAATTTACGGAGCACAGTTTTATGGGCAAAATAATATAGAAGGTGTCAGAAATACTTTCCGTATTAAGCAATGGATATGCGGATTTTGTCTTTTAATTGGATTATCTGTTTTTATTTTTAAAGGCGAAGCGTTAATCGGATTGTATTTACATGGAGAAAGTGATATTGTAGATCCTGTAATGACTATGAAATATGCAAAGCAGTACCTAACAATTATGCTGGGAGGTTTGCTGCCGTTTGCTGTAACTCAGATTTATGCAAGCAGTTTACGTGAAACAGGAGACAGTATTAAGCCGATGGTTGCGGGTGTCTCGTCTGTAGTTATAGATATTGTATTTAATTATATGCTGATTTACGGTCATTTCGGAATGCCTAAACTGGGAGTTCAAGGCGCTGCTCTTGCTACTGTTTTGGCTAGAGTTGTGGAAATGTGTATAGTTGTAATATGGTCTTTTGCAAGGAGAAAAAAGCATAAATTTTTACAGGGAATATACCGGACATTTTTAGTTCCGAAAGAGCTTACTGTTAAAATTATTAAAAAAGGACTGCCCATATTTTTCAACGAATTTTTATGGGCAGGAGGACTTGCAGCATTAACACAGTGTTATTCTACACGCGGTCTTGAAATTATTTCGGGATTGAATATTTCAAATGCAATATGTAATTTGCTTAATGTTGTGTTTGTTGCATTAGGATCGGCTATAGGCATTCTGATCGGTCAGACTTTGGGTGCGTCACAATATGAAAAAGCCAAAAAAGATTCGTTTCATCTTATGTGGTTTACAGGTATAATTTGTATTATTCTCACAGTAACCTTAATTTCTGTTTCAGGAATTTTCCCGGAATTTTATGATACTACCTATGAGATTAAACATTATGGTCAATGGTTTATAATTATTACTGCTTTGTATTTCCCGATTCAGGGATTTTTAAATGCATTGTATTTTACCTTACGCTCCGGAGGAAAAACGCTTATTACCTTTTTCTTTGACAGTGTATATTCATGGGCTGTTACTCTTCCAATTGCCTTGATTCTCTGCAAATTAACAGATCTTCATATTTTTGCAGTATATGCTATTGTACAGTCAGCAGATATAATTAAAGTTTTTATCGGTTATATTTTAATAAAAAAGGGAATATGGATCAGTAATTTGGTAGAAAGTGTAAATGAATAAAAGTTAATCAAGTATTCATAGAGAACGTATTTTGTTTTCTATGAATATTTTTATATAAAAGCTCTTTAAAGAATAGTTTATTAAATAAAAAGAGTTAATGTGTGAACATTAACTCTATAAATCATCTGGATCAAAAATTTCTTCTTCATTATTTAAAGCAAAGTTTAATATTTTACTATAAAAACCGGTTGGATTAATCATAATATTTTTTCCAAGCAACTCAGCTTGGCTCAAATCCGGTGCAAATAGCTTTAAATCCATCAAGTCATCACCAATGTCAAGACAACGGCAATGAACATAATATCCTTTTTCGAGTTTTATATACTCTATTTTGACTTCATTTTCATATTTTATTCGTGCAAAATACTTTAAAGCAGCTTGAACGATTTTATCTCTATATGATTTAGGTACATACCCTCTTAAAGTTTTAGCACAATTTCTGCCTTTTTCTGTTAATTCAAATAATTTAATATTATTATCATTGTTAACCTTTATAGAATCATTTTTTATGAGATAATCTATGGCATCCTGATAAAAAAAGTAATTTATAATTTCCGTTCCAACTGCTATGTCATATAATTGTTCAGAATCAATAGGCTTATTTATTCTATATAATAAATAGCATATAAGAATTTTCACTGTCTGAATATCTTTTAATTCAGGCGATGCTGCTTCAGACATTCTTGTAAAATTTTCCATAATAATCACCTTATGCGAAATTCGGGTAATCGAGCATATGAGATAATATACCTATATTCACGGCTGCTTCAACACAAGGTACAGCCCTAGGTACAATACAAGGATCGTGTCTGCCTTTGACATTCAAGACGTCATTGTGCATATTGCCATAATCAATAGTATCCTGAGGCTGTGAAATAGACGGCGTAGGTTTAATAGCTACTCTTAAAGTAATAGGCATACCTGATGAAATACCGCCAAGAATTCCTCCATGATTGTTTGTTTTTGTCTTAACATGACCTCTTTCATCAATATAGAAATCATCATTATTTTGACTTCCCACCATTTTTGCAGTTAAAAAACCTGCACCGAATTCCAGACCTTTTACAGCTGGAATGCCGAATATTAGCTGTGCCAAGGTATTTTCCAAACCATCAAATATAGGCGAACCAATTCCTGCTGGAACGTTAACACACGCACATTCAATGATGCCTCCCAACGATTCACAGCCTTTACGGGCTTTTTGAATATCGTCAAACATTTTTTCACCCTGCGCATCGTCGATTACCGGAAACTTTTTATATCTGATGTCAAGAATATCGTCTTTGCTGACATTTGTTCTATCAAATTCTTTATCTTTAATATTGTGAATTTCGGCAATATGAGCTCCGGTATAAATACCTCTTCTTTCAAGTATCTGAGCGCAGACTGCGCCTGCAAATACTAAAGGAGCTGTAAGTCTGCCTGAAAAGTGTCCGCCGCCTCTTATATCATTAAAACCTTTATATCTTACAGCGCCGGTATAATCGGCATGACCCGGTCTTGCAAGCTTGGAAATATTTGAATAGTCCTGTGATCTTGTATCAGTATTTTGTATAAAAGCACATAGTGGTGTACCGGTAGTTTTGTCGTTATACATTCCGGACATTATCTGCGGCAAATCCTTTTCACTGCGCATTGTAGTTGTACCGTCTTTTTTAGGCGCACGTCTAGCCATGAAACGTCCCAATTCTTCAACGTTTATATATTCTCCTGGAGGAAGATTATCCATTACTACTCCAATTGCCGGACCGTGCGACTCCCCGAAAATTGAAATTGAAATACGGTTATTCCAAAGTGATGACATCAATTATTCCTCCTAATTTTTGATAATCTTTAAAAAAGTCCGGATAAGATTTTTCTACGGCGTCAGCATTTTTTATAATAACGGGTTCAGAACATACGGTTGCAGCAATAGCTGCCGACATAGCAATTCTATGGTCGCCGAAGCTGTCGACCACGCCGCCTTTAAGTACTGAATGTAATATTGATAAACCGTCATTTTCTGCTGTAATATTGCCTCCGAGAGCATTAAGTGCAGCTGAAGTAGATTCAAGCCGGTCGCTTTCTTTGATTTTAAGTCTTTCAGCGCCGTAAATTAAAGATTTCCCTTGACAAAAAGTACCTAATACGCCTAGAATTGGCACTAAATCAGGTATATCAGCTGCATTTATTGAAAAACCGTTTGGCTCATTGTTTTTATTATAACATAAATTCCTTGTAATTTCAACAATTTTCTTATCGCCCTGAAGACTATTTTCCATAAGGTTATTTATGCGTATATCATTCCCCAATATATTTGCTACATAAAAAAATGCCGCTTGTGAATAATCTCCTTCAACAACAATGTTTTTAGGTTTATATTTCTGATTGCCTTTTATAAAATAACCTTTTTCAGTTTCAGTAATTTCAATACCGAAAGTATTAAGACATTTTATTGTCATATCAGCATAAGGCTTTGATTCAAGAGCAGATGTCATTATTATTTCGGAATCGCCATTCAGTAAAGGAAGTGCAAAAAGCATGCCGGTAATAAATTGTGAAGAAATATTACCCTCGAGTTTAAATTCACCGCATTTAAGCTTACCGGACATATTAAACGGCATTGTATTATTATATTCAAATTTTATTCCATGTTTTGTAAGCTCACGTAAATACGGAGTGATAGGTCTTTCAGGAAGCCGTCCTTGACCAGTATATGTAGAATTAATACCCAATGCAGCAGTTATCGGAATTAAAAACCTTAAGGTAGAACCGCTTTCACAGCAGTCTATTTCTGCTATATCCGATACATTATTTATACCGAGAACAGTTGCACTGTCCTCATTTATTTTAATATCCGCTCCAATAGCTGTTAGTGCATTAATGGTTGCATAAATATCCTTTGAAAAAGTAATATTTGAAATTTTGGACTGACCATTAGCCAGTGCGGCGCAAATTAACATTCTATGGGTCATGCTTTTAGATGACGGAATATTTACAGTTCCTATTAATTTAGAAGGAGTTATTTTAATATCCATTGGATTCTCCCTTATATTTTATTTAAGATAAATTTTTCAAATTCGCTGATGCTGACTTTTTTTATTTCAGCATGACCTATATTTTTACATAAAATGTAATTTATATCATAGCTTTCACACTTTTTGTCATTAGAACATAATTTAATCAGTTCATTAATCGGTGCATCACAGCAAGAAGGCAGCTTATATGCTGTAACGCAAGAAATAAGCTTGTCTGTAATATATTTTTCGCATCCTCTTTCTGTTATCATGCACATACCGATAGAGACAGCGCTTCCGTGCGTATAGGTCTGATAATTATAATAGCTTTCGATAGCGTGACCGAGAGTGTGACCAAAATTCAGGATCATTCTTTCTCCGGTATCAAATTCATCGTTTTCAACAACATTACGTTTAATAGATATACATTTGTACACTATTTCATCTATTATTTCGTTCACATTATCCAATGTATGCGTTGCGATTAAATCAAAAAGCTCAGCGTCACGAATCATACCGTATTTTATAGCTTCCGCCATACCGTCAGATATAATTTCATCTGAAAGAGTAGATAGAACGTCAGAATCGCATATCACGCATTTAGGCTGTTTAAATGCTCCAACGAGATTTTTTCCACAGGGGAGATCAATAGCTGTTTTACCTCCGACAGAAGAATCTATTTGTGCCAAAAGGGTAGTAGGGATCTGAATGTAGTCAAGTCCTCTTAGAAAAGTTGCTGCGGCATATCCCGCAATATCTCCGACAACGCCGCCGCCTAAAGCAATAATGCAATCTGAACGGGTAATATTATTTTCGCAAAGAAATGTATATATTTCATTAAGCGTTTCACTTGATTTAGAGGCTTCTCCTGCGGGAAAAACAAATTTTGAAAGAGCAAATCCGTTTTCTTTCAATGAAAGTTCAATAGTTTTATAATATAGCTTATCGACAATATTATCTGTAATAACTGCTATTTTACGTGTAGAAACTGTATCTGCAATTATCTTTCCGCAATTTTTTATCAGACCTCTTTCAATAAAAATATCATATGAAGCACGTGTATTAATTTTAATTTTTTTCAAATTAATCATTCCTTTTAGTATTATTGTGTTATTATAAACGGCGGATTATGTACATATCTTCAACTGAACATCTGGTATACCGCAGTTTAAGCAAATCTTCCGATTCAAAAATTGATGAAAAAATTTCTGCTCCGTCTTCAAAGCTTATTTCTTCATGCATAAGAAAAGATTCAACTGTATCAAGTAATTTATATGTAACCTTCTGACCATAAATATTTGTATATTCATCATATAAAGTTACAGCATAATTTTCTGCTTTTTTAAAAACATTATCAAAGGAATTAGCATGAAAAAGACGTATGCTTTCTTCGTACAAAATACGGCTTTCATTTTCTATCAGAAACTGAAATATCATTTTTATACCATATCGTTTCATAATTTAACATATATAAAAGATTTACATAAAGTCAAATGAAAAAGATTCTTTTTCAAACCATTTTCCTTTTTCTGCTTGTTCCGGAGTAAACCATCTTTCTCCATTTATATAGAGATCATCATCCTTCCATTCAATTTTCACTTCTGTAAGAGGTCTTTTAACGCACAATTTTCTGTCATATCCCTTTACTTTATATGTGACTGATTTTCTTATAATGTCCATATCGTTAGGTTCAAGCATAACAGTAGTACTGCCGTTTGAACTGTCAGTTGTGTTTATTACTTCATATCTGTATTTGCCGGACGGCGATATACCTTCTTCTATAGTTTTTTTCACAGCTGGTGAAGCAAGATAGGAAGTAAATATAAAATACGCAAGAGAAGCCAGTATATAAATCAAAAGAAACATTGTTCCCAGAAGTGTTTTAGTACCTTCATTGGCTCCGCTGGCAAAAAATATTACAACAGCACATACTGCAAGAGGTATAATCATTTCCCATGATCCCAGACACATAAGTACAATAGGAAGAAGTGCAGGTATCATTATAAAGCTTGCAAGCTTAGTCGCAAATTGTTTTCTTGAATAAATCATCAGAATCATAGCAACAATAGAAATTGAAGACAGATAAGTACAGAACATAATTGGTTTTTCTATTATAACCTCATAAAAAACTGAACGAAAAGAAAGTACGCATAAATAAAAAGCGTATAATAAACCTAAAACGGAAGCAATCCGCTTGGTCCAGATATTTGAAAGTATACCAGACTTCATTTTTGTCTCCTTATAATTAAATATATTTATAATATTTATTAAAATCCAGATGTATACATTATATCATTATTTTTTAATACTGGCAAGTGTAAAAACGGAAAATATTATTGCAAATTTTAAAAAAAGTGTTATAATTAAATTTAGTATATATAAAATTTCATTAAACACCATAAAATAACAAAAACAATTGAGGTAGTAAAATGTCTAAAAGAAAGAAAGTTTTTAAAATTATTATTTTATTATGCCTGATTATATTGTGTCTTGCTCTGACATGGTTTGTAATTATTCCATTTATTAAATATCTGTCAACTGACGAGGGAAGAATTTATATTCAGCAGAAAGTTGAAAGCTTTGGCATTTTTGCCCCTCTTTTGTTTATACTGCTGGAAATAACGCAAATAATACTTGCTCTTATTCCGGGCGGACCTGTAGAGATGATAGGAGGAGTTTTGTTCGGAGCTATAGGAGGTCTTGTTTTATGTGAAATAGGAATTTTTCTTGCGACAGTTATTATATATAATTTAGTTAAAAAATTTGGACGGCCTCTTGTCAATGCTTTTGTTTCAGAAGAAAAATTCAAAAAGTTTAAATTTCTGCATGATGAAAAGAAACTTGAGCTTATTGTTTTTATAATTCTTATGATTCCGGGAACGCCTAAAGATGTAATAACTTATATGACATCCCTGACTGATATTAAACCCTTCAGATTCTATTTACTGGCAACTATTGCTAGAATACCGGCAGTTACTTCACTAACATTAATGGGTTCAACACTTAGCAAGGGAAAACCGGTCATGACTGTAATAATATTTTTAATTACCGGTGCTATAGGGATTACCGGAATATTTTTTAATAATTATATAACGGCTAAAAGAAATAATAAAATTAATTATTTAAAACAAGAAAGAAAATAAAAAAACAGCTCACTTAAACAGTGAGCTTAAAATTTCTTCTCATACCACAAAAAACATAAATCAGGAGCAGTTTTACAAACTCCTGATTTATAAACGGTCAGCAATTAGTTTGCTCTTTCAACCTTACCTGAACGAAGGCATCTTGAACATGCGTAGATATGACAAGGGGTACCCTTAACAATAGCTTTAACACGCTTAACGTTTGGTTTCCATGTTCTATTTGTTCTTCTATGTGAGTGAGAAACCTTAATGCCGAATGTTACACCTTTACCGCAGATTTCACATTTTGCCATTGACTGCACCTCCCTTAACTTTACTTAACAAAAAGTCAACGTATATATTTTATCAGAAAAAACCAAAAAAATCAAGTGTTTTTTCAAAAAATATAAAAAAAATTTTTAGAAAGAATTTATAGTTAATTTTTACTTGAAATTTTTTTAATAATATTGTATAATAAAGATTAATTGTTTTTTATATAAAGAAAGGGTGGAAACATTATGAATCTGAATACAAGTACTTTGCTTGAGATATTTACAAAAGTAATAATTATATTTCTTATTCTGCCGGTTCATGAGTATGCTCATGCATGGGCAGCTCACAAAATGGGGGACGATACCGCTGCGTATTCCGGACGACTTACAATGAATCCGTTGGCACATATTGATATTTTGGGCGCTTTATGTCTGCTGTTTACCGGATTTGGCTGGGCAAAGCCGGTTCCGATAAATCCTCTGAAATTTAAAAAACAGCGTTTAGGAGTAGCTGTAACTGCCGCTGCCGGACCGGCGTCAAACCTTTTGGTGGCGTTGATTGCATTTATTGGTTATCGGTTTATAACTGCGTCTGAATTTTTCAGAGACGGTATTTCCATTCTTTATTCTCAGTACAGTAATATAGATGATGTTCTTAATACACCTCTTAATGCATCAAGTCTTGAATTGAGTGCAAATGGAATGAATTACATGTTTTTTATTCTTTATATTCTGGAATGCTTCATATTGATAAATATAGGACTTGCTGTTTTTAACCTTTTACCTATTCCTCCTTTGGACGGTTCAAAAATATTAAGCTATTTTACAAGCTATAAGGTAGAAAGATGGATCGAAAAAAATTATATGATTATTAATGTTGTATTTTTGATTTTAGTAGTATCTGGTATACTTTCGGGTCCTCTTGGCTGGGTAAGAAATATTATTATTAAATTTTTATGGTTAATAACCGGATTTATTCCTAAGCTTATGGGAGCATAGCATGGATAATATATCATTTAAACTTGATGTATTTGAAGGACCTCTAGATTTGCTTCTGCACCTTATTTCTAAGCATAAGCTCAATATAAACGATATTGAAATATCAAAGCTGTTGGAGCAGTACCTTTTATATATTGAACAGGCTAAGGAACAGGATCTGGAGCTTGCCGGCGAGTTTCTTGAAATGGCGGCAAGACTGATTTACATTAAAACAGTCTCACTTCTTCCCAAATCGGAGGAGGCAGAAGAAATAAAAAAAGAACTTCAAGGGACGCTGATTGAATATTCATTATGTAAAAAGGCTGCGGCAAAGCTTCGGGAGAAATATGCAGGAAACGATATTTTTGTTAGAGAACCTATTAAAATAAAGCTTGACAGCGTGTACAAGCTCAGTCATCCGCCGCAAAAGCTTGCCGAAGCATATATGAACATGAATATTAAAAAAACTGATTTCAAACAGGCTAATGAAAAGAAAATAAATGACGTTGTTCAGCAAAAGGTTGTGTCGGTTATATCAAAAGTCGTTTATGTGCTGAAAAATTTATATGCGAACGGTAAAGTGTATATTGACAGACTGTTTGACGGTATGACCGGACGTTCGGAAAGAGTTGCTACTTTTCTTGCTATTTTAGAATTGACTAAATCAGGCAGGATAATGATAAGTGATGATAATACTATGGTATACTTTAAAAAGAAGGTTGATAATCTTGCAGTTTAATGAAAAGCTCGGAGCAGTTGAAGCTATTTTATTTGCATCCGGAGAACCTGTTGACGAATCCCGTATTTCTGAAGCGGCAGGAATTGATAAAAGCATTGTCAGCAGTATGATTAAAACCCTTAACAATCGGTATAGTGACAATCAGAGTGCGATTAATATAATACATATCGGAAACAGTTATCAGATGTGTACCAAAAAAGAGTATGCCGAATATATAAAAGCGGCTTTGGAGTATAAAAAACAAACTCCTCTTTCAAATGCAGCAATGGAAGCATTGACGGTTATTGCATATAATCAGCCGGTGACAAAAAGCTTTGTGGAAAATGTAAGAGGTATTGACAGTTCGTCTGTTATCAATTCCCTTGTAGATAAGGGACTCCTTGAAGAAGACGGCAGACTTGAAGTTCCGGGACGTCCGGTAGCATATAAAACCACTGACGTTTTTCTGAGAAGCTTCGGTCTTTCTTCGCTTGAGGATCTGCCTCCGCTTGTAAGAGAAGATAAAGATTCTCAGACAAGTTTATTTGATGAAAAAAATGACAATAATCAATATGATGAATAGATAATATGACAGAAAGGGAAGAGAATATATGGTGTGGATTGTTCTTGCTGTAATATTGCTGATAATACTTACATTGATATTTTCTCCTGTAAAAATATTTGTTAATTATCAAAACGGAAAAACAAGTATTATTATAAAATATCTGTTTATTAAAAAAAATGTCAATCAGATAAGGAAACGAAAAAAAAATTTAAAGAAATCTAAGAGTGAGGAGCATAACAGGGACGAAAACAGACAAAAAAAATCTAAATTTAGAAATATTATTCCGGAAGATAATAAAGAAAAAACAGAATTCGTCCTTAATATTTTAAAATCTACCGGAAAAACCTTTAAACATATAACAAAACATATTTGTGTTAAAAATATTGATTTGGATTTTATTATATCGGATCTGGACGCATATGACTGTGCTTTGAAATTCGGTAAAACAAACATTGCCGTGTACAATATTATAGCTTATTTGAATTGCTTTATAAAGCTGAAAAAGAAAAGTATTGATATAAAATGTATATATAATCAGCCTGAATGCAGCTATAACTTGAGTTTTATGATAAAAATTTCACCAGCTGCAGGTATTTCAGCAATGATTGTATTTATTTTTACATTTTTGGTAAATAATAAAAGTATAAAGAATCAAAATAAATATGAGCCGCAGTTATAAGGCGGCAGAATGGAGAGTGTCATGGGCGAGAATCATACAATCGGAAATATTATGGGAATTACTATGGATAAGCTTAAGGAAATGGTAGACGTAAATACGATTATAGGAGATCCTATTCAGCTCCAGGACGGAACTGCCATTATTCCTATATCAAAGGTTTCTTTTGGATTTGCTTCGGGAGGTTCTGATCTTCCAAGTAAAAATGTAAAAGACCTTTTTGGCGGAGGCTCAGGCGCAGGAGTATCCATTCAGCCTCTGGCTTTTATGGTGGTTTACAAAGGAGAGGCTAAGCTTATGCAGATGTCGGTAAATGCGTCTACTCCAAATGCATTGGTAAATTTAATTCCTGATGTAGTTGATAAAATATCTGATTTAATTGGAAAAGATAAAAAAAATTCAGAAAATTAAATTCTTGAGTTGAACAGATGTCCTATTTTTTTTCTTTCCTTCATAAAATAATAAAAAAGCTTATGGAGGTTTTTATGAAAAAAATTTTTTCTGTTATTTTAACGGTAGTTTTGATTCTGGTATATCCTTATACGGTTTCTGCTGAAAGCAAAGTGCCGGAGGTTTCTGCAAAAGCCTGCGTATTGATTGAAGAAAAAACCGGTAAAATTTTATTTGAAAAAAATTCGTCGGAAAAGCTTCCGATGGCAAGTACTACTAAAATTATGACAACTCTCTTGTGCCTTGAAAGCGGAGGTCTTGACGATCAGTTTGTTGTAGACGGCGAAGCAATTAAGGTTGAAGGATCGTCAATGGGGCTGACTGAGGGAGACGTCGTAACCAAGCGTGCCTTGTGTTATGGGATGATGCTGCCTTCTGGAAACGACGCCGCTAATGCTACGGCAGTAAAACTAGGCGGAAACATTGAAAATTTTGCGGATATGATGAACGAGCGTGCTGAGAAAATAGGAATGACCAGAACATGCTTCGTAACTCCTTCTGGTCTTGAGGGAGAGGGACACGGTTCATCGGCTTATGACATGGCTTTGCTGGCAAGAGAAGCTCTTCGCAATCCTGATTTTGCTGAAATATGTTCGCAGAAAAAGGCTAAAGTAGAATTTGGAAATCCTCCGTATGAAAGATGGCTGACGAATTCAAATAAACTTCTTGACATGTATCAGGGAGTGAAGGGCGTAAAAACCGGATTTACTGATGAGGCAGGCAGATGTCTTGTTTCTGCCTGTGAGCGTGAAGGAATCTCGCTTATATGCGTGACTTTAAATGACAAAAACGATTGGCAGGATCATATAAATATGTATGATTACGGATATTCTGTACTTCAGCCGCTTGAGCTGTCCACTGACGAAATATTTGCAGTACCTGTTGCAGGAGGAACTGAAAATACGATTCCAGTCAGAGCTGAAGAACAGATTTTAATAGGTGACGACGGAAAAACTGCGAATAGAATATCTTCAAGTATAATACTTCCGCCTTTTGTTTACTCCGGTATAAAGACGGGTGATAAAATAGGCGAAATAAAATATTATTATGACGGAAGATATATTGATAGCATATCATTAAATGCTATGAAAAATACTGAATATAAAGAAACTGAAAAAAAGACTGATAAAAATTTTTTTGAAAAAATTAAAAAATTTTTATTTAATAATTAAAGGAGTAATAAGTTGGAAAAGACAAGAATACAAAAAATTATTTCTGACTGCGGTTATTGTTCTCGCCGAAAGGCAGAGGAACTGATGTCGGCGGGCAGAGTAAAATTAAACGGTCATCCGGTTAAACCCGGAGACAAAGCGTCATTACGTGATATCATTACTATTGACGGTGAAAGAATTTACAGGCCTAAAAAGAAAAATAATATATATATTATGCTAAACAAGCCGAGAGGCTATGTAACGACTATGAGTGATGAGATGGGTAGAAAATGCGTAACTGAATTGCTGGACGATGTAAATGAAAGAGTTTATCCTGTAGGCAGACTGGATAAAAATTCGGAAGGACTTCTTTTATTTACAAATGACGGTAATTTTGCAAATAATATTATGCATCCGGCGAAACAAATAAGTAAAACATATCGGGTAACGGTTCGCCCGAATATAACGGACGAACAGCTTGTAGCGCTGTCCGACGGTATTGAACTTGACGGTAGAAAAACCTTGCCTGCAAATGTTGTTGTTAAAGATAAAGAACAGGGCAGAGTAGTGCTATTAATAACTATAAAAGAAGGAAGAAACCGTCAGATAAGAAGAATGTGCGAGGCAGTGGGACTGGAAGTAGCAAGGCTCAGAAGAATAAGTATAGGACCTTTGAAGCTTGGTATGCTTAAACCCGGTACGTACAGGGAACTGACGGCAGATGAACTAAGAGCTATCAGAAATGCAATAGGTAAGGATGTAAAATAATGCTTGAAATACATGAAAAGAAAAATACAGACGGTTATGAAAATATAATTCAAAATATTGATTGCCAATATCTGCATATTGTTGAATCAATAAACGGGGACAGTGTAAATGGATATGGAATATATTCTGTTGATGAAAACGGAGTTACGATTTATGATTTTGACAGTTCAGATATGAATGTTACTGACGGAATTATTCGCACTATACTTTTTAAAGCAATGCTCAGCGGTATAAATGAATGCATATTTGAAATAAAAGATGAAAATAAAATACATAATTTAACAAAACTCGGATTTGTAATGGAACATGAACAATGTATTAATGATATTTCAAATTTTATGATTAATTGTAAAAAATGTAAAGAATTGCAATAAATACTTGCTTTAATTCAAAAAATATAGTATAATATTAAGGTATATTGATTTGGCATTGAAAAAAATATTCTTATTTACACAATTGTGCGCAAATGCCGGAATATTTGTATAGATGCCCGTCTAAATGATAAGCGGAAAAAATCCGTACAGGAAGGAACGATAATATGCAGATTGATAAGAATACGAACAGTCAGGCAAGAGAAAGACTTTCTTTGCTTTTTGACGATGGTATTTACAGCGAAATTAATTCAATGGTAAAAGAAAAGGATGCTCTTACCGGCGTTATTTCAGCTTACGGCTATGTAAACGGAAATGCTGTTTATGCATTTTCACAGGATAAGTCATTAAACAGCGGCGCTGTAGGCGCTGCACAGGCTGACAAAATCGCAAAGCTTTATGAACTTGCGGCAAAAACAGGTACTCCTATTGTTGGGATTCATGATTCAAACGGTGCTTTTATGGACGGTACGGCTGCGTCTCTTGCTGCTTACGGAAAAATGCTTGGTGCGTCTTCCGTAATTTCAGGAGTTGTTCCGCAGATTTCTGTTATTGCCGGAACATGTGCAGGTACTGCCGCTATGCTTGCGTGTTCATCTGACTTTGTAATTATGACAAAGGAAAGCGAATTTTTTATGGCTCCTAACAGCAGCTCAGGCTCTGCTGAAGCGGCAGCTAAATCCGGTATAGCATCAGCCGTATGCGATGATGATAAAGCTGCTATTGAAAAAGCAAGAGACCTTGTTAATATTTTGCCTGTTAATAATCTTGCGCCTGTTCCAATGTTTGAATTTGCCGAAAATTCGCCGGTATCAGGAACAGATTTAAAATCCATTATAAATTCTGCTGCGGATGCAGACAGTGAAATTGAGATCAGTGCAGAATTTGGTAATGCTTCTTACACAGGTTTTGTAACCATAGGCGGAGCAACAGCAGGTATTGCCGCAGCCGGAAAAGAAGGAAGTAAGCTTAATTCAGACGATTGTGCAAAGCTTGCACGCTTTATGAGAACTTGCGATGCATTTTCAATACCGGTTGTAACATTTGTAAATTCAGAAGGTTTTGAAGATGCGGATGCAGTATCGTCAATAAAAGCTATGACTACTCTTGCAAACAGCTATTCAGAAGCTACGACTGTTAAAATTGCCGTTGTTACGGGCAAAGCGGTAGGTCCTGTTTTTGCGGCAGTTGCAGGTAACAGCTCAAATTCAGATTTTACATATGCTTATCCAGACGCTGTTATTGCGCCTGTTTCATCTGCGGCGGCAGTAGAATTTATGTGGCATGATAAGCTTAAGGGTACAGACAATCTTGAAAGTGCAAGAAATGAACTTATTTCTGAATATGAAAAAACTCTCGCATCAGCTGAAACAGCTGCGGAAAATAATTTTATTGATGATATTATTGATCCTTCACAGACAAGAAATGTCCTTGTTTCAGCATTGGATATCCTTTCAGGCAAGCGTGTACAGAAGCTTCCTAAAAAGCACAATAATATTCAATTTTGATTAATATAAGAATAGGTGGTTAAAATTATGAAAAGATTTAATATTACAGTAAATGGCAAAGCATATGATGTTGCAGTTGAAGAATTGGACAGTTCAGCAGCTCCGGTTGCTTCTGCACCGGTTTCAGCTCCTGTTCAGGCAGCAGCTCCGGCGGCTTCTGCTCCTGTTGCAGGATCCGGCGAAAAGGTTAATGCGCCAATGCCTGGTACGGTTCTTGACGTAAAAGTAAACGTCGGCGATACTGTATCAAAGGGACAAGTTATTATGATTCTCGAAGCTATGAAAATGGAAAATGATATTGTTGCTTCATGTGACGGCAAAATTACTAGCGTTCTTGCTAAGAAAGGTGATACCGTTAATTCTGGAGACGCTCTTGCAACAATAGGCTAATTTAAAATCATAAATTTTGAGAAAGGAAGTTTTGCGGATAACTGCAAAACATGGGTATAATTATGGGTAAGGTAAAAATTACTGAAACCGTATTGCGTGATGCGCACCAGTCACTTATTGCAACACGTATGACTATGGATGAAATGCTTCCAATTCTGCCTCTCATGGATAAAGTGGGATACCACTCTGTAGAATGTTGGGGCGGTGCAACATTTGACGCTTGTCTGAGATTTTTAAATGAAGATCCGTGGGAAAGACTTAGAACACTGAAAAAAAATCTTCCTAATACAAAGCTTCAGATGCTTTTCCGTGGTCAGAATATGCTTGGATACCGTCACTATGCAGATGATGTACTGGAGTATTTTGTCCAGAAATCAGTAGCAAACGGTATTGACATAATCAGAATCTTTGATGCTTTGAATGATATCAGAAATCTTGAAACAGCTATTAAAGCCGCCAAAAAAGAAGGTGCGCATACTCAGGTTGCTATTTCTTATACATTAGGCGATGTATTTACAACTGATTATTATGTTGATTATGCAAAACGTATTGAAAATTCTGGGGCAGATTCTATCTGCATCAAGGACATGGCAGCGTTGCTTACTCCTTATGAAACTGAAAAGCTTGTTAAAGCTTTGAAATCAGCAGTAAAAATTCCGATTCAGCTACATACTCATTACACGTCCGGTCTAGCATCAATGTGCTTGCTTAAGGGTATTGAAGCAGGCGTTGACGTAATTGATACGGCAATGTCACCATTGGCGCTTGGTACGTCCCATGCACCTACTGAATCAATGGTAGCGGCTCTCCAAGGTACTGAATATGATACTGGTCTTGATTTAGTTCTTTTGACAGAAATCAGAGATTATTTCATGAAATTAAGAAAGAAATATATCGACAGCGGTCTCCTTGATCCTAAAATGCTTGCAGTTGATGCTAATGCTTTGATTTATCAGGTACCTGGCGGAATGCTTTCTAATCTGCTTTCACAGCTGAAGCAAGCAGGAAAAGAAGATAAGCTGGAAGAAGTACTGAAAGAAGTTCCTAGGGTAAGAAAAGATGCGGGTTATCCTCCGCTGGTTACGCCTTCATCACAGATAGTTGGTACACAGGCTGTGTTTAATGTAATAATGGGTGAACGCTATAAAATGGTTACTAAGGAATTCAAGGGCATTGTTAGAGGAGAATACGGCAGAACTCCGGTGCCTATTGACCCTGAATTCAGAAAAAAGATTATTGGTGACGATACTCCTATTGACTGTCGTCCTGCTGACCTTCTTGAACCTGAACTTGATAAACTCAAAAAAGAATGTGCAGAATGGACAGAACAGGAAGAAGATGTTCTCAGCTATGCTCAGTTCGGACAGGTTGCCGTTAAATTCTTTGAAAACCGCAGAAATGCTAAATTTGGTATTGACGGCGCTCATTCAGATTCTGAAAAACAGATTCATCCGGTTTAATTACAATTTGTTTATTTTAGAAGGCGGACTTTTGTTCGCCTTCTAAGTTATATTAGCGTAAGGAGGTACTAAAATGCCTATAAAAATACCGCATGAATTACCGGCATATAAAAAACTGCAAGATGAAAATATTTTTGTAATGTCCAAAAGCAGGGCGGAACATCAGGATATCAGGCCATTAAAAATTATTATTCTTAATATAATGCCAAAAAAAATAGAAACTGAAACCCAGATATTAAGACTTCTCAGTAATACTCCATTACAGGTTGATATTGAATTGCTTTATTTGGAATCTCATATTTCAAAAAATACACCTGTAAGTCATCTCAGTAATTTTTATACAACCTTTGAACAGATAAAAAATAATAAATATGATGGTATGATTATTACCGGTGCACCTGTTGAGCAGCTTGAATTTGAGGAAGTAGATTATTGGAAAGAAATTACTGCAATAATGGAATGGTCAAAGAAAAATGTTTTTTCTACCATGCATATTTGCTGGGGAGCGCAGGCAGGTTTATATTATCATTTTGGTATTCCTAAATATTCTCTTTCTAAAAAAATATTTGGTATTTTTCCGCATAAAATTGAGTATCATAATGCTAAATTGTTAAATGGATTTGATGATGAATTTATGGTACCGCATTCACGTCACACTGAAATCAGAAGGGAAGACATTGAAAAAATAGATAAACTTCAGATCCTTGCATCTTCTGAACTAGCCGGTATACATATTGTTGCCAATAAAAATGGAAGACAGTATTTTATTATGGGACATGCAGAATATAGTCGTGAAACATTATCTGAAGAATATTTTCGGGATAAAAATAAAGGAATGGAAACTGTACTTCCATATAATTATTTTCCTAATAACGATCCTGACAATATTCCGCTTTTAAATTGGAAATGTCATGCAAATTTAATGTTTTCTAATTGGTTAAATTATTGTATTTATCAATCTACACCATATGATATTACAGAACTTGATTTATTAAATTGGGAATGGGAACCGGGACTTTAATTTTATTTAAATAATTGTACTTTGGTATATTTCAAAGCACAATTAAATTTTTGAAAATAGGGAGTAAAAAAAGCTGTTGATGTAATAATCATCAACAGCTTAAATGATTTATAAATGTTTAATTATTAGGTGTTTCTAAGTCAATAATTATACGTTTTAATAGGATACAATCAAATATATTAACCTTGTCGTCAGAATTCATATCAGCCAAAGAATACTGTGATTCATCAAAAGTATATATTTTAAGAAGATATTTTTGCATCAGAACTATATCGGCAGTTGTCAGCAATTTATCCTTATCAATATCGCCTTTACTGTATTCTGTTATATCAGTTGATGGTGTTTCAGTTGGCTTAGGGGTTAACCCTTCAATAATTGAATAATAGGCAGGCTTAGCAGTGAAATCTTCATTAAACAGAAGCGGACACTTTGCGGCACGCCAGCTTTTGTCATCAGTTGTTCCCCAAAATACAACGGCAGAAATACTGTCTGAATATTCTTCGCATGCATCCATGATTTCATTGTATATTTGAGCTTGTTTTTCAAAACCTGATTCAGTTAAATCAGTAGTAGTTATGTCAAGTTCCGTAACCTGAATGTCAAGACCGGTATCTACAAATGCCTTTAAAGCCTTTTTATATGCTGAAGCAGAAGGGAAACCAACATCAAGGTGAGATTGCATACCTATACCGTCAATAAGTCCTTTTTCTTTTAGTTCATTTGCCATATTAACAATAGCATTGGTTTTGTCAGGCATATATTCATTAAAATCGTTATAATAGAGCTTACATCCTTCCGGAGCATATTTTCTCGCATATTCAAAAGCAGGCTCAATGAACGAATTGTCACCGAAAACCTTTACCCAACCGGAATAATTAGGATTTTCAGATTGTCCGCCGCCTTTTCTTGGAGTACCATCGTCCAGCCAAGCTTCATTTACAACGTCCCAGGCATAGAAGTCAACAGTCGGATATTCAGTTTCAAGAGCTTCAAAAACATTTTTGATGTAATTTTCCATACGCTGAAGCATGATCTCTTTTGAAACCCAGTCTCCGCTGTCCGTAAATCCTTCTTTAAAGAACCAATCAGGAGTCTGGCTATGCCATACAAGTACATGTCCTCTTACTGAAATATTATTGTCACGGCAGAAATCTAAAATTTCTCTTGCACTTGCGATATTAACTACAGGATTTGTTTCACTTCCAGAAGCAATGGTAGCTGCCTGATCAAGAATTGACTCTGGTTTGAGTTCATTTCCGGGAGTAAGGCTATTATAATGTTTTTTAATTAAATCCTGTGCTGTTTTAGAGGCAAGTTCTGTTGTTGTAACAGCGCCTCCGATTTTAAAATAAGAGGAATAAATATCTTTAAGGGATGGGATATCCTGTTGAATTTCGTAAACCGGAGCAGTTTTTATTTCAAAATCATCTATATACATATTTGCTGTATCATTACATTCAAAATATAAATATACATTTGTTACATTATTAGGTATAATGAACTTACCGTCATTCATTTCTACCCAATCACCCTGAGACACTGCTGACAGAATATCTACATAGTGTCTTTGCCCGGATGAGTCGGTATAATCCAATTTTAAGTTAATATTGTTATACCATTGTGCTTTTGCTTTTGCACTTACCATGTACTCAATTCCCGGTTCCAAAAGACCTTCAAGCGCCAACCATGGACCATGCCAGCCTTTTCCCCTGTTACTGCATTCCAGACAGCTTGTACCGCTATATGAATCCGTATTTACAATTTGTAATGTTTCAACGCCTCCTCTGCCAGTAAAATCATTAATACCATCTTCAAAGCCAGTAGAATAAACGACAGTTGAAACAGTTTCTGCACCGTCAACAGAGAAAAAAGATGAAGACTCATTATTAATTAAAGAGTATGAAGCAGGAATTAAAGAACATAGCAAAGCTGTACTCATCAATCCGGCAAGAATTTTTTTACGCATTAATACACCCTCCATTTTTATATTTACTTACTATATTTTATCATAATAAGTTCAAGATGTCAATCAATTTGTACAAATTTTCAAAAGCAGTATTATTAAATAAGATTTTTAATAAATTTCATATGGATCTTTTTAACCATATTAATATTTTTATATATTTTTACTGCAGTTCTTTTGCTTAGTTCTGAAATATTATTAGCTTCTGTATCTGTTATTGGTTCCATACTTAATTTAGCTTTAAGTGCAGTCTGAGTAGCATTTACAAATTCATTTTCATAAAAAATCCACGGATTTTCCTTTTGAATTTTTTCGGCAAATTTAATATGTGTAATATTATTATTGTTTATATTAATATACTCAAGTAATTTAATTATATAATCATATGCATATAAGACAGTTTTAGCATTATCCGAATCAGATAATTTTTTTTCTCTTTTATTACTGATAACTATATGCTTTACTAATATAAGTATAATAATAAATATTATCGTACATATAGCACTAATTATAAGTTTAACTGTCAAACTAATACTATTTGTTGACTGTTTTACGTGAGTATTTATATTTACTATGCTGTTTGAATCGGATTCAGATAATTTTGATTCAGAAGAAGAAAAATTGGAATTTGTACTTGATGTATCAGTTTCTGACAATGAAGCAGAAACAGTAGTATTAATTGTTGAAGATAACTCAGTATTCTGAGATATGGACGTATGAACTTCCTCGGCATTATCATTAAAAGCGGCTGCTCCTGAAGGAGTAAACTCATAGGGAATCCAGCCTAAACCGTCAATATAAATTTCTGCCCATGCATGAGCACGATTATCTTTAATTTCTATTTTATAGGTTTTTTTATCAGTTAGATTTTTATTATTAAAATCATCTTTTAATAGTACATATCCCTCTGAATATCTAGCAGGAATTCCGGCCATTCTGGCTAGAATAACACCTGAAGTTGCAAAATGTACACAATATCCTTTGTGATTCTCAGTTAAGAAATAAGATACAAAATCTTCAGATTTAGGAGTTTTTCCGGGATTTAAAGTATATTCTGCATTTTCAGATAAGATATTTTTTATGGACTGTAATTTTTGATATATATCCTGGTTTAAAATATCTGAATTTTCAATAAATTGTTCATAAAGTTTATTCATTGATTTTGTATCGGGTACATTACAATAATTTTCATATACAAAATCATTATATTGATCAAAAGAAGAATTTATTTCATAATCAATATCATCCAGCATATTAATAAAATTGTTTTCATTTATTTGATCAGTACTTACCATAAATGAATATTCTTTCAAATTTTCCAATTTAACAGACGTATCATTAACGTAAGTAATATCGCCGGATGGAATAGAAAGATATGGTATATAATTATATTTTTCATTAATATATTGTGATTTGATTTTAATTTCTGTAAGATTAACTTTATAACGAGAAATAATATAATTAGTTAACATATCTTGTGGAAAAGATTTGTTATCATAAAAATTATCAAACATGTTGTTGTAAGCTTTATATATTGAATCAGAAAAATCGTTCCAGCTGTTGTTGTTATATTCTGTACCTGTATAACCTTTAAGATATATATTTTCATTAATTGCTTCATTTGTTTCTATGATCAGATCGGTAGATTCTGAAAAAGAAACGGAATTTAGTGCGCCGAGCTTATGATTATACATTTTAAGATTACCAATGCCTAATGATGCTGAAAAACGTTCCAGACTGGTTCCAAGATCTTCAAAAGAAAATTCACTGGCTGCTATTTTCATGTCTGAACGTATTTGATTTATTTTCTCAGGACGGGAATAACTAAAACATTGTGTTAAAATATACGTCATTATGAATACAATACAGCATACGGCTATTATTAAAATACTTGATAAGCCTGCCGTACGGAATTTTATTTCAGGTTTAGCATAGAATAAATTTTTTTTCCGCAGAAATCCTGATGTTTTTTTTCCTGAATACTGATTGTATCCTGAGTATTGTATTGACAACAGACATGTCCAATAAATAATTATTGTCAATACCGGTAGCATATCAGGATTTTTTCCGAAGTATAATCCGCATTCAATAAAAGGAAATGTGCATAAAAATCCCAGAAAAAAATTCGGATGTATTAATGTTGCATAACAAATAATAAATGCTAAAATAAATATAGAGAAAGCTAAAAAAAGTTCAGCGTCCTCTATATTAACGATTTCCATACGGAAATAACTGCTTTTTTCAGGATATATAGATAAATATGTCTGATTAAAAATAATTTTAAATCCGTCTATGAAATTTGTCCATTTTTTATACAAGATAACTATATAAATTATCAATATTGGCAATAAAGAAAAATGAAATATTCGTGGAAGTATAAATATAATAGATAAAATTACAAAAAATAAAATTGTACAAAAATTTATTAACGTTGAATTGATAGTTATATCAAACATGGTAATGTAAGAAAAAACAGTACCCCATATTCCTAAAAAGGATATAATTAAAAGCGGAATTATGTTTAAAAATTTTCTGTTTTTAGGTACTGACAGATTCATACTGTCAATAATTCTTATACCATTATATGAATTCGTATTAAGTTTCATAAAATTTATCCTTGATTACTTTAAAATTTTTTCAATATTTTCATGAAATTTTCCGGAAGGGATTTCGGCTATATTCAGATTATTAAAGTACTTAAATTGACTTTTGGAAAACGAATCATTAACAAATATAAAGTTTTTTACAGAATTATCATCAAATAAGTTTTGATAATTAAAACTTACATTATTATTTGTAATAAAAAATACTTCAGATTTGTTTAAACAAATTTCTTCAATTTTATTTGTTAATGAGTAAAAATCATCATCTAAAAGATTATCCATAAGCATAATAAACGTTGAAATAAGAGAATCAAAATTTATTATATCTATAAATTCTATTTCTTTAATTTTTTTATTATAACAGCATATTTCAAAAGGCATACTATTGTGGAGTAAGTTCAGAGAAACAGCATAGAAAATTTCAATGGCAGTGTCTATGGAACATATGGATCCTTTTAATATTAAATCAGGTATGACAACAATTGCAGAATCTGTAGGCTGACTGAAATGTTTTGTAATAAATTTGTCGTGTATTAAACTCAGCTTCCAGTGAATACGGTTAAAATTATCACCGGAAATATATTCTTTCAGTTCAAAAATTTCAGAAGGATCATCACCGCTTTTACTGTTAGAATATGTTTCACTGTCATCATTTTCAATTGATTTTGAATAATAATCGAAATAATCAAGATTTATATCGGGCATAATATAAACGCTGGATGTTTTATTTGAATTTATCTTGCATGAGAATAATTTTATATAGTCGTATATTTTAATTGATTTTACTTTTACGTTTAATATTCCGCAATAATCTGATGAAAGATAAAAATATAGTTTTTCTTCAGTTAATGGGTGTATCGGGACCGATATTTCCATACAATTTTCAATACCCGAAAGTTTATTTTTATATACTATCTGTATACGGCTATTTGAAAAAGGGAAAATAGTATTATTTTTAATTGTAAGTATAAATTTGCATTTTTCATTTTTAGTTGATGTAAGGGAAGCAGAATTAATTTCCAATTTTATATTAAATTTAGCAATAACAATAATTATTCCAAATAAAATAGGAATTGAAAGAATGAAAACCATAAGATATAGTGAAAAATCACCTATAAACAGCATATAAAATAATATTGAAATTATAATTAAAATAAAATAAATAATTTTTGTTATAATCATATAATTAAACCTTATAATTGATTTTAGGAATCGGAACATTTCTTAAAATTTCATTTAATATATCGTTAACTGACAAACCGTTTAATTTTGCTTTATGTTCCAGTATGATACGGTGTCCGACAACATCTTTGAAAATATATAAAATATCATCCGGTATAACATAACTTCTTCCTGACATCAAAGCACAGGCTTTTGCCATTGAAGTTAAGCTGATTGTACCTCTTGGACTAAGACCTAATTTTACCATGGGATGTTTTCTTGTTGCGTCTGCCAGTAAAACAATATATGAATAAATACTGTTATCTACATATATTTTATTTGCAATTTTCTGACATAGAATAATATCGTTGCCGTTAGCGACTGTAGAAATACTTTTTAATGCATCTGTATTTTTGCTTTTTAATATATTGATCTCATCTTTTATTTCGGGATATCCCATGCTTAATTTTACTGTAAACCTGTCAAGCTGAGATTCCGGGAGCATTTGAGTTCCTATTGAGCCTATTGGATTTTGAGTTGCTATTACAATATACGGTTTAGGGAGTTCAAAGCTGTTTCCTTCAATTGTGATTCGGCGTTCTTCCATGACTTCGAGTAAAGCGGATTGTGTTTTGCTTGACGTTCTGTTAATTTCATCAGCCAAAAATAAATTACATACGGCTGCTCCCGTTTTATATTCAAATTTTTTATTTTCCGGATTATAAACAGAAAAACCCACTATATCCGTAGGCAATACGTCAGGTGTAAATTGCATTCGCTTGTATTCCAGTGAAAGTGCTTTGGAAAAAGCCAGCGCCATTGTGGTCTTACCAACGCCTGGCATATCTTCAATAAGAATATGACCGTTTGATATTATAGTCATTAACACTTTGACTATAATGTCACTTTTACCAATAACTGCTTTATTTATTTCGCCTATAATTTCATTTATTTTTTTTGAAACGGCAGATAAATTACTATTAACATTCATTTTTGTATTTCCTTTCCTTATAACATTAAATATTATATCATTTTTTTATGATAATTACAAATGTTTTTTTATGAATAAAAAAATATACAGAATAATGTGAAAAATTAAATAGTATTTTAAATATTTTTTATAATTTGTGATGAAAATTTTAATCCTTATTGACAAAATGAATAAAAATGGATATACTAATTAATGAAAAAATATGTACGGATTTGTTAAAAAATAAATATTTGAAAGGCGGTTAATGTGAATATCTGGCATAATATAAGTCCAAAAAGAATCAGTGCGGAGGATTTCGTTGCCGTAATCGAAATACCTAAAGGCAGTAAAATAAAATATGAACTGGATAAGGAAACAGGCTTGATAAAGCTTGACAGAATTTTATATACTTCTACCCATTATCCGGCAAATTACGGTTTGATACCAAGAACATATGCAGATGACGGTGATCCTCTCGATGTACTTCTGCTTTGTTCTGAAACGTTGTATCCGATGACTCTAGTCAGATGCTATCCAATAGGAGTTATAAGAATGATTGACAGCGGACGCCATGATGATAAAATAATTGCAATACCTTTTGACGATCCTACTTATAATACCTACAAGGATATTGACGAACTTCCTAAACATATATTTGATGAAATGATTCATTTTTTCAAGGTATATAAAGAATTGGAAAATAAGACTACGGCTGTAGACGAAATTGAAAATGCTGAAAGTGCGAAATCTATAATCGCCGATGATATTGAGCATTATATTAATAAATTCTGTAAATAATAACAGAAAGGAAAAATTGGAAATGACTGTAAAAGCAAGTGAAGTTTTATTTAATTCAGAAGCAAGCGTAGCACCTTTAGGCATTATTGCCCTTGAGGGTGCGGCAGAGCTAGGCGGCAAGATTGACGGTTATCTTGTTGAATGGGCAAGAAAAGGCGGGTATAACGTTGATACGCTGCTAATTAAAAATCAGTGCCCCAGATTTGCGTCGGGGGACGGTAAGGGAATTATAGAATCAACCGTTAGAGGAAAGGATATTTTTATTGTAGTTGATGTAGGAAATTACAGCTGTACATATAAAATGTTTGGTAAAGAAAATTCTATGTCTCCGGATGATCATTATCAGGATCTTAAGAGAATAATACAGGCAATTTCCGGTAAAGCTCATAGGATCAATGTCATTATGCCTATTCTTTACGGCGGACGTCAGCACAGAAGAAGCTACCGTGAATCTCTTGACTGTGCATGTGCATTACAGGAACTTCAGTCAATGGGTGTGGCAAATATTGTAACTTTTGATGCTCATGACCCGAGAGTGCATAATGCGATTCCTCTTATGGGATTTGACAATGTTATTCCTTCATATCAGGTACTGAAAGCATTGTTTAAAAATGTAGATAATCTTGTAATCAATAAAGACGAGTTTATGGTAGTAAGTCCTGATGAAGGCGCACTGAACAGGAATATGTATTATGCTTCTGTTCTGGGTGTTGATATGGGAATGTTTTATAAAAGGCGCGATTATTCCAGAATTATTGACGGACGTAACCCTATTGTGGCTCATGAATATCTTGGAAATTCTGTTGAGGGCAAAGACGTATTCGTCGCTGACGATATTATTTCGTCAGGAGAATCAGTTTTGGATATAGCTTATGCACTGAAAAATAAAAATGCAAGAAGATTTTTTGCTTACTGTACTTATGCATTGTTTACAAACGGTCTTGAAAAATTTGATAAAGCTTATGAGGAAGGATATATTTCAGGCGTATTCGGAACAAATCTGACATATCGTTCTCCTGAGCTTCTTCAGAGACCGTGGTTTCATGAGGTTGACGTTTCAAAATATATTTCATATTTTATTGCGTCAATTAATCATGACGTATCAATAGGCACTGTTATTGATCCTCATGAAAAAATTAAAGCTCTTCTTTCAAAGCAATAATACTTACAGCCCTTTTATATAAAAGGGCTGATATTTTGTCAAAAAATATTTAACGAAAATCCTGTATCAGGAACTTTAAAAATTTTGCCGTTCAGATAATTAAGTATTCCGCCGGAATTTAATTTGAATTCCAAAGAGTATGCACATAATTGCTGATGAAAAATACCCATTCGTTTATTTACAGTAACGCTGCCGTATTTTCCGTCTCCGAGAATTGGATATCCCAGATAGGCTAAATGTGCGCGGATCTGGTGAGTTCTTCCGGTAATAAGGTTTATTTCAGCAAGAGTAAAGTTATTTTTCCGGCTTATAACCTTACAGCCTGTAATTATTTTTTTATATCCTTGGACTGGATTTGAAATTATTTCTACACGGTTATGCTGACATTTTTTCAGATAATCAGTTTTAATAAACTCATTCTTTGAAATGATCCCACAGCAAATACACAAATATTTTTTTACAATTTCCCTTGAACGTATTCTTTCGTTGATTTCCCTTAAAGACTGAGCATTTTTGGCAGCAATGACAAGTCCGGTCGTATTTCGATCCAGTCTGTTGCAAATTGCAGGAGAAAAAGAATTTTCTTCATCTGGATTATACTCGTTTTTTTGATACAAATAAGATTTAATAATGTCAATAAGTGTTTCTTTATTATTTTCTGAACCTCTATGTACGTCTGTTCCGGCAGGTTTATTTACTATTAAAATATTTTCATCTTCATATATTATATTAAGACTTGAATTAATAGTTAAAAATTCAGTATTTTTTTTGATATCAAAAAATTCATCATTTATATACATTTCTACCATATCGTTTTCTGCTAGTACCTGAGAAATTTCACATCTTTTTTTATTAACTTTAATTCTTTTTAATCTTATGTACTTATATAAAAGTGATTTTGGTAGTTTTGGTACTGTTTTTAGTATAAATTTATCGACTCTCTGACCGCTGTCATTTTTGTTTATTTTAAATTCTTTCATATTTAACCTCGTTTAATTAACTTTTTATTTGTATTATAGCATATTATTTTTAAAATTGAAACTGAAAAAGGTAAAATTATATAATTTTTTAAAAGTACTTTTATTTTTTAGAAAAAAGGATTATACTATATAGTAGGTAATATTACATAAATACAATTTGGAGGTAACATGGCTGATAACGTGCATAAGGGACACAGAGAAAGAGTAAGGAAGAAATTTATAAAAACCGGATTTACAGGTTTTGCCGATCATGAAAAATTGGAACTGCTTCTATTTTATTCACGTCCCAGAATAGATACAAATGCGATAGCGCATAATCTTATTGATAAGTTTAAAACTATAGGAGGCGTTTTTGATGCGGATTTTGATATGCTTAAAGAAGTCGATGGAGTTGACGAAGCTACAGCAGTACTATTAAAAATGATTCCTGCACTTTCAAAGGAATATGTTAATTCAAAAATTTCATTGACCTCAATGGGAAATTATAAAACTGCATGTGAATATTTTAAAAATCAATTTCTTGGCGAAAATGTAGAAAAGGTTAGGATAGCTTGTGTAGATGATAAGCTCCGGCTTGTTGACTGTGCAGTAATTTCTGAGGGTACGCCGGGAACAGTCGCTGTAAATATACGTAAAATAGTAGAATTTACATATAAAAATAAATGTGAAAGCATAATTATTGCGCATAATCATCCTAACGGCGATCTGATTCCTTCTGATGAAGATATAAAAGCTACGTCAGATTTGTTCAGAACATTAAAACCTGTGGGCATAATGCTTCTAGATCATATTATAGTTGCCGGAGGACAGGCAATATCGTTAAAAGAATCCGGCGCATTTACGCTTTTGAAATAAGGAGAAATTATGAAAGAACGCAAGTTTGAACTGGTAACGGATTATAAACCATCCGGCGATCAGCCCGAGGCAATAAGCAAGCTGACAGACGGTATTAATAAAGGGTACAGAGAACAGACTCTTTTAGGTGTAACCGGTTCGGGAAAAACTTTTACAATGGCGAATGTTATAGCAAATGTAAATAAGCCTACTCTTGTTCTGGCACATAATAAAATACTTGCAGCGCAGTTATGTTCGGAATTCAAAGAGTTTTTTCCTAATAATGCAGTTGAATATTTTGTCAGTTATTACGACTATTATCAGCCGGAAGCATATATTCCGGGTACGGATACTTATATTGAAAAGGATTCTTCGGTCAATGATGAAATCGATAAAATGCGTCATTCTGCCACAACGGCTCTTTCAGAAAGAAATGATGTAATAATTGTATCCAGTGTGTCCTGCATATATTCTTTGGGAAGTCCGGAAGATTACCGTTCAATGGTCGTTTCTGTAAGGCAGGGAATGGAGAAATCAAGAGATCAGCTTTTAAGCGAGCTTGTAGCGATTCAGTATGAAAGAAATGATGTTAATTTTGTCAGAAATAAATTTCGCGTCAGAGGAGACGTTGTAGAAATTTTTCCGGCTTCATCAAATGAAAAAGCAATAAGAGTAGAATTTTTCGGAGATGAAATTGACCGTATAACGGAAATTAACGTACTGACCGGAGAGGTTTTATCGATACTCAAGCATGCTGCGATTTTTCCTGCCAGCCACTATATTGTAAGCGGAGCTAAAATGAGCGACGCTATAAAGGAAATCGACAGAGAGTTGGCGGAAAGAATAGAATATTTTCAATCGGAAAATAAACTTATTGAAGCGCAGAGAATAGCTCAGCGCACTCATTATGATATGGAAATGCTGCAGGAAATCGGTTTTTGCAGCGGTATAGAAAATTATTCCAGAATTTTATCTGGACGTCCTCCAGGAAGCACTCCTATGACGCTTTTGGATCATTTCCCTAAAGATTTTCTTATGCTTATAGACGAAAGCCATGTAACAATACCACAGGTAGGGGGAATGTATGCCGGAGACAGAGCAAGAAAAAATACCCTTGTGGAATTCGGATTCCGTCTGCCCAGCGCTTTTGACAACAGACCGCTTAATTTTGATGAATTTTATGACCATGTAAATCAGGTCATCTTTGTCAGCGCTACTCCTAATAAATTTGAAAGAGAAAAATCACAGCAAATAGTTGAACAGGTTATACGTCCTACCGGTCTTGTAGATCCGGAGATTATTGTAAAGCCGGTTCAGGGACAAATTGAGGATCTTCTTTCTGAAATTAATAAACGTACAGAGATCAATGAACGAGTTTTAATAACTACTCTTACCAAAAAAATGGCGGAGGATCTTACTTCTTTTTTAGACGATGCAGGAGTAAGAGTCAGATATCTTCACCATGATATAGATACTATTGAGCGTATGGAAATTATAAAGGATCTTCGTGAGGGAGAATTTGACGTACTCGTAGGAATTAATCTTTTAAGAGAAGGTCTTGATATACCAGAAGTATCTCTTGTTGCGATCCTTGACGCAGATAAAGAAGGATTTTTAAGAAGTGAAACTTCTCTTGTACAAACTATTGGACGAGCTGCAAGAAATGCAAAGGGACAAGTTATCATGTATGCTGATTCGGTTACGAATTCTATGGAAAAAGCAATAACCGAAACTGAAAGACGCCGATCCATTCAGATGGCATATAATGAAAAGCATGGTATTGTTCCCAAAACGATAAAGAAAGAAATAAGAAAAGTACTTGAAATATCTTCCAAAGAAACAGTTGAAAAAACAACAGGTAAGAAGCTTTCCAAAGCCGAAAAGGCAGAGCTTATTTCAAAGCTTAAAGTTGAAATGAAAGAAGCGGCTAAAATGCTTGAATTTGAGCATGCAGCTTATCTTAGAGATAAAATTAAGGAATTAGAGGGAAACAAATGACAGATAAAATAATTATAAAAGGCGCCCGAGAACATAATCTGAAAAATATTGATCTGGAAATACCAAGAAATAAGCTTATCGTTATGACTGGTCTTTCAGGTTCAGGAAAATCATCTCTCGCATTCGATACTATTTATGCAGACGGTCAGAGAAGATACATGGAAAGTCTCTCGTCATATGCAAGAATGTTTTTAGGACAAATGGAAAAACCTGACGTTGACAGTATCGAAGGGCTGTCTCCTGCAATATCAATCGATCAGAAAACTACATCAAAAAATCCTCGTTCTACTGTGGGTACTGTCACGGAAATATACGATTATCTGCGTCTGCTTTATGCCAGAATAGGAATACCACACTGTCCGGTATGCGGAAGGGAAATAAAACAGCAGACCGTTGACCAGATAGTCGATAAATTGTTTGAATTGGAAGAAGGAACTAAAATCCAGCTGTTAGCGCCTATAGCAAGAGGAAGAAAAGGAACTTATGCCAAGGAATTGGACAACGCACGGCGTTCCGGCTATGTTCGTGTAAGAATTGACGGAAATATGTATGATCTTTCCGAGGAAATAATTCTTGACAAAAATAAGAAACATAATATAGAAATTGTAGTAGACCGTCTGGTGATAAAGGACGGAATAAAGTCACGTCTTACAGACAGTATCGAAACGGTAATGTCTCTTTCCGGCGGAATGCTTGCAGTTGATGTAATAGGCGGAGAAGAAATGCTGTTTTCACAGAGCTATGCATGTCCGGAGCATAATATCAGTATTGAAGAACTGAATCCACGAATGTTTTCATTTAATAATCCTTTTGGTGCATGTCCGAAGTGTACCGGTCTGGGAACTTTTTCAAGAATAGATCCTGATCTGATAGTACCCAATAAAGATTTGAGTATCAGACAAGGAGCTATAAAGGCAAGCGGATGGAATACGCTTACAGAAGGATCTATTGCAATGATGTACTATAACGGAATCGCAAAAAAATATAATATCAGTCTGGATACTCCTTTCAAAGATTTGCCTAAGGAAGCGGCTGACGCTTTTTTATATGGAACAAAAGACAGGCTTGAACTTCAGATAATCGATTCATTCGGAGGCGGTGTAAGATACAGTAAATTCGAGGGTATTATTAACAATCTTGAAAGGCGGTATAAAGAATCAAGCAGCGAATATTCTAAAAGTGAAATTGCGGATTGTATGAATGAAATAAACTGTCCGGAATGTAGGGGTGAAAGACTAAAAAAGGAAAGTCTTTCTGTAACGGTAGGCGGAATTAATATTATTGATTTTACTAAGTTTTCTATATCAGAGGCTCTTGATTTTATAAATAATCTTAAACTGACTGAACGTGAAATGATGATTGCCGAAAGGATCTTAAAGGAAATACGGGAAAGACTTGGATTTTTAAAAAGCGTCGGACTTGAATATCTTACCTTGTCCCGTTCCTCAGGTACGCTTTCAGGCGGTGAAAGCCAGCGTATACGTCTTGCTACTCAAATAGGTTCGTCTCTTATGGGAGTATTGTATATTCTTGATGAACCTAGTATAGGCTTGCATCAGCGTGATAATGACAAGCTTATTGAAACGCTTAAGCATCTTCGCGATATTGGTAATACACTTATAGTAGTTGAGCATGATGATGATACGATGCTTGCGGCTGATCATATCGTAGATATCGGACCCGGAGCCGGAGTAAATGGGGGAGAAGTAATATTTTCGGGAACAGTAGATGAATTACTAAAGTCTGAAAATTCCGTTACAGGACAATACTTAAGCGGTAAGAAAAAAATTCCTCTTCCCGAAAAACGAAGAAAAGGAAACGGTAATTATCTTATTATAAAGGGTGCGGCAGAAAATAATCTTAAGAAGATCAATGTAAAAATACCCCTGGGCGAACTGATTTGCGTTACAGGCGTTTCAGGATCAGGAAAATCATCTCTTGTAAATGAAATACTATATAAGCATCTTGCTGCAAAGCTTAATCGTGCAAAAATAAGAGCAGGGAAATTCAAATCCATTGAAGGATTAGAAAATCTTGACAAGGTAATATGTATTGACCAGTCGCCAATCGGCAGAACGCCCAGATCAAATCCGGCAACATATACGGGAGTATTTACTGATATACGCGAGCTTTTTGCACAGACAAGCGACGCCAAAACTCATGGATACGGTGCAGGAAGATTTTCTTTTAATATCAAGGGTGGACGCTGCGAGGCATGCGAAGGCGACGGTATCAAGAAAATTGAGATGCACTTTTTGCCGGATATTTATGTTCCGTGCGAAGTCTGCAAAGGAAAAAGATACAATAGAGAAACACTTGAAATTTTATATAAGGGCAGATCCATTTATGATGTTCTTGAAATGACTGTTGACGAAGGAGTAAAATTTTTTGAAAACCATCCTAAAATTCTCCGTAAACTAAAAACATTGCAGGAAGTCGGACTTGGATATATAAAAATCGGTCAGCCTGCAACAACGCTTTCAGGCGGCGAAGCACAAAGAGTTAAACTGTCAACTGAACTTTCTAAAAGAGCTACCGGTAAAACAATTTATATTCTTGACGAACCTACAACAGGGCTGCATACAGCTGATGTCCACAAGCTTATCGAAGTACTTCAAAAGCTTGCAGACACCGGAAATACAGTATTGGTTATTGAACATAACCTTAATGTTATAAAGGTTGCCGACCATATTATTGATCTTGGACCAGAGGGAGGTACAGGCGGTGGAACTGTCGTTGCATGCGGCACTCCGGAAGAAGTAGCAGAATGTCCACAGTCATATACTGGGAAATATCTTAAAAGTTATTTAAAATAATTCAGTTGGTGAAACCTCATCAAATATTTTAAAAATTTCTGGATGATTTTTTTTGATTCTCAGGGGTTTCATTGACATATCCGTAAAACAATGGGTGGTGCTTCCGGTTGCACGGAGCTCACCTGTTTTTTTATCGCAGATTTTATATTGTACTTCCATTTTAAATCCGTTGAATTTACTTATTGAAGCATAAATTAATACGGTATCTCCAAAGTGTACGGAATTTTTATAGCTGCACTGTGCAGATAGAACAGGCATCATAATACCCTGCGATTCCATAAAATCATATGGGTATCCGACCTTTTTCATAAAATTTACTCTTGCTTCTTCAAACCAGCGAATATAATTAGAATGATGTACTACGCTCATTTTATCTGTTTCATAATAATATGCGTCTCTTTCATAAACATGAATTTTTTCCATTTTTTTATTGTCCTCCGTTTTTTATTTTCTTTATTATATCACTGACATGAAAAAAAGGCAAATTTTTTGCTCAATTGACAGTGTATAGAAATTATGATATACTTTTATTAGTTTAATTAATCTTGCAGAGCTTAGGAGTTTATCATATATCAAACTATGAATTTTATGTCTATAAAGTAGTATGGAATTTGCCTTTTGTAAGAAAAGGTCGAAATCACTTGATTTTTGTAATTGAAGATGATATAATAATGTGGTATAGTTTGAACTGTTGAGGTATAATAAATACTGTTGTGAGAACTGTATTAAGGAACGTTTGAACTAGAGGAGTATTGATTTTGAATATTAAAATTATAGTAGCTACACATAAAAAATATAAAATGCCGGACGATAAAATTTATATGCCTTTACATGTAGGTCGTGAAGGAAAAAGTGACTTGGGTTATCAGGGTGACAATACCGGTGATAATATCAGTCTTAAAAATGCTAACTATTGTGAATTGACCGGACTGTATTGGGCTTGGAAGAATTTAAATGCAGATTATATCGGATTAGTACATTATCGAAGGCATTTTACTTATAAAAAAGCCAAAGGTGATAAATTTCAAAGAATTATAGGATACAAGGAACTAAGCGAAATTTTAAATAAAAATGACGTTATACTGCCAGTTCCAAGAAATTATTATATAGAGACAAATTACAGTCAATATGCACACGCCCACCATGCTGTTGATTTAGATAAAACCAGAGAAATAATATCTGAAAAATATCCTGAGTATATAAAAGCGTATGATGACAGTATGCAGGAAACTTCGGGTCATAGATTTAATATGTTTATTATGAAAAGAGATAAGTTTGACGCATATTGTGAATGGCTTTTTGATATATTATTTGAACTTGAAAAAAGACTTGATATTTCAAATTATAATACAAATGATGCAAGGGTTTTTGGTTTTGTAAGTGAAAGACTTCTTGATGTATGGATTAATACAAATAATATTTCATATACAAATCAACCGTATATCTTTATGGAAAAGCAAAATTGGTTTATTAAAGGAATTAATTTTGTTAAAAGAAAAGTATTTAATTAAGGTGAAGTATGGATTTAATAAGTGCTATTGTTCCGGTTTATAATGTCGAAAAATATTTATATAGATGTGTTGATTCTATCCTTAAGCAGACTTATGAAAATTTTGAATTAATATTAATTGATGACGGTTCTCCTGATAACTGTTCTCAAATGTGTGATGAACTATCAGAAAAGGACTCAAGAATAAAAGTAATTCATCAAGAAAATCAAGGATTAAGCGCAGCAAGAAATTCAGGAATAAAAATTGCTAAAGGAAATTACCTTACTTTTATTGATAGCGATGATTGGATTTCAAATACAATGTTTGAAGATTTAATTAATTTGATAAAAGAAAAAAATGCTGATATTTCTATATGTAATTTTATTGTAACCGATGGCAATGCAATATATAAGAAAAATACTAAAGATGAAGAGAAGCTGTATTCAAAAGATGAATTCATGAAAATCATATTGAGAGTTAACAGCAATAGATGTATACATTATGCATGGGGTAAACTTTATAAAAAAGATGTAATTGAAAAAAATGAACATTATCCTGTAGGTATGTTAAATGAAGATGTTGAAGGAATGTTCAAGGCTGTTTTAAAGTCTGAAAAAATAGCGGAAACTAATAAAATCGGATATTTTTATTATGAAAATTCAGAAAGTATAAGCAGAAAAAAATTTGGCGAAAATTTTCTATCTCTGCATCATGTATGGGAAAGAATTTTGGAAATATCTCAGAATTCTGCGCCGGAATATGTTGATTATGTCAAGTATAATCTCATTAGATCAGATTTTACTATATTAGTTGATATGATTCTTTATGGTGATAAAGAAACCGATAATATATTCTCAATTGAAAGGAAAAATATAAATAAACGATTAAAAACTAATATAGGTATTTTATTGAAAAGTCCTATGCAGATTAAAAGAAAAATTTTAATGCTGCTCGTCTGTTATTTTTATCTGCCCATACGTTTTATGGTTCGTACTATAAAAAACAGGAAATGAGGCGAATATGAAATTAAATAAATTATCTACTTGGTATCTGATTCTTTTAATTCCGTTTATTGAACCTCAGCTTTTTAAAACGCATGGATTTGAATTAGTGGATAAGCTGTTTTTATGTTTAAAATTAATAGCTTCAGCTTTTATTGTTTTAGAATACCTTGTAAGATTTAAATTTAAAATTACAAAGTACGTTATTTTGATGTCTATAGTTCAAGCTGCAACATTTATAGGAACATATTTAAATCATGGTTCTTTGACCAGATATTTGGGACCAGCTATGATTTCCGTTGTAATGATTATGCTTGGAGAAATGGCTTTTGCAGGCAAATGGGTATTATTTCTTAAATACATTGAAAAATATCTTACATTCTTATTTATTTTAAATTTATTTACTGTTGTATTGAGAATGGTAGGAGTAAGTTTCTTTTCACATGCAACTCTCTTGGGCATAGATAATCGATGGATATATGTATTATTGCCTTGGATTATTATATCGTTTTTAAATTCATATATTGAATTTAATAAAATTAAATTAAGTGTTTGGATAAAATATATTTTATGTATCGGAAGCTTATTATTAAAATGGTCTGTAGGAGCATTGGTATCTATTATAATATTTCCGGTCGTTTTCGGTTTGATTTTTTATTTAAAAGATAAAAATATAAAAATAATTCGTTTAATTAATGCTAAATTAATATATATCTTATTTTTAATAATAAACTATATACTTTTGAGTGGAAAATTGTTGGAGATTTTATCTGTAATTATTGTAAAGTATCTTAAAAAAAGTATAACTTTATCAGGCAGAATATATTTATGGCAGACAGTAATTGAAGTATTAAATAAAAAACCATTATTTGGCTTAGGAGTGCAATCAAATGAATTTGATGAAAAATTTTTTTATGAAAGTTCTGGATTTGTCGGCGGAACAGCTGTAAATCATCCGCATAATCATTTTTTAAATGTTGCTTATCATGGAGGATTTATTGCGCTGATAGTTTTTATTTTAATAGTTTTTATAACTATGTGTGATATAGACAAAATTAAGGAAAAAGGTATTTATTGTGTTATGGTTGCCGGTGTTGTATCTGTAATGTTGGCAGCTTTGGTTGATACGTTGGATTTTTCATTATTTTATCTGTTTATTCCGATCGCAGCTGGGTTATCTAAAATATATAATGGAAATATGATAATTAAAGTTAATAATAAAAATTTTTATTTATTTAAAAAGAAAGGCTGATTACATGATAAGCTGTGTAATAACTACGTATAAACGAGAACCTGAAGTTCTAAAAAAAGCTGTGGATAGTATATTGTCACAATCTTATAAAGATATAGAAATTATTGTTGTAAATGACGCTCCTGAAGATTCAGAACTTTCAAATAGATTATATAAAATGTTATCCGAATATGATTTTCCCATAAATTATATAGTACACGAAAGTAATAAAGGAGCATGTGAAGCTAGAAATACGGGAATTAAAAATTCTAACGGTGAGTACATTGCTTTTTTAGATGATGACGATGAATGGGAAAAAGAAAAGTTAGAAAAACAACTTAAAAAAATTTTATCAGATCATTCGGCTCTTGTTTATTGTGATTATTATTATATAGATAAAAATGGAAAAATGAATATCAGAAAGTCAGATAAACAAAATCTTCCAGGCAGTAATGATTTTGATAGATTGCTTTGCTGTAATTTTATTGGTTCAACTTCTTTTCCGTTGATAAAGACCAGCGTATTGAAAAGTGTGGGAGGATTTAATAAAGATTTACAATCTTCTCAGGATCATGAATTATGGATGAGAATTGCTCAAAAGTATGAAATTTCATATATTAATGAACCATTGGTAAAGTATTACTTTACTGATATTGCAATTACTCGGTCAATTGATAAAAAAATACAAGGATTCAACTATATACTTAATGAATTTAAGAATGAGTATAATAATAATCCTGAAATATTACATTACAGATATATTTTTATTTCTAATGTATTTTTTGGAAACCATTGCTTAAAACTAGGACTTCAATATTTGAAAAAAGCATTTATAATAAAACCGTTATCAGTAAAAAATTTATCAGTGATTCCAAAAGTATTAAAAAAAGTTTTTAATATTTCTTGACTTGAAGAAAAATAAATTTGAATACTAACTAAAAGGAAGGTAAAAATATGATTATTACAGTAGCCGGAACAGGTTATGTCGGTCTTTCAATTGCAACTTTACTAGCACAGAATCACAAAGTATATGCGATTGATATTATACCTGAAAAGGTTGAAATGATAAATAACAGAAAGTCTCCGATACAGGATGATTATATTGAAAAATATCTTTCAGAAAAAAATCTTGATTTGACAGCTACTCTTGACGCAAAAGAGGCGTATGGCAATTCTGATTTTGTTATTATAGCAACTCCTACAAATTATGACAGTAAAAAGAATTTTTTTGATACATCGGCTGTTGAAACGGTAATTAATCTTGTTATGGAATATAATCCTGAAGCTATAATGGTTATTAAATCAACAATTCCTGTTGGATACACTAAGTCGATTCGTGAAAAGACCGGAAGTAAAAATATAATATTCAGTCCGGAGTTTCTTCGTGAAAGTAAAGCGCTTTATGATAATTTGTACCCAAGCAGAATTATAGTGGGCACAGATATGGAAGATGAGCGTCTTGTTGAAAAAGCAAAAGTTTTTACAGAACTTCTTCAGGAGGCTGCTATAAAAGAAAATATAGATACTTTGATTATGGGTTTTACTGAGGCAGAAGCTGTAAAGCTTTTTGCAAATACGTATCTGGCTCTTAGAGTATCATACTTTAATGAACTTGATACTTATGCTGAACTTAAAGGTTTGAATACACAGCAAATTATAGAAGGCGTATGTCTAGATCCTCGTATTGGCAATCATTATAATAATCCAAGCTTTGGGTACGGTGGATATTGTCTGCCTAAGGATACAAAGCAGCTTCTGGCAAATTATGAGGACGTTCCGGAAAATATGATCGAGGCTATTGTTGAATCTAACAGAACTCGTAAAGATTTTATTGCTGACAGAGTTCTTCAGAAAGCCGGTTATTATAGTTATGATAAAAACAATACGTATGATATTAGTAAAGAAAAGCAGGTTATAATTGGCGTATATCGTTTAACGATGAAATCAAACAGCGATAATTTCCGCCAAAGTTCAATTCAGGGAGTTATGAAGCGTATAAAAGCAAAAGGGGCAATAGTTGTTATTTATGAACCTACGCTGAAAGACGGAGTAACATTCTTCGGAAGCAGAGTTGTTAATGATTTAAACAAATTTAAATCAATATGTGATTCTATAATTGCAAACCGTTATGATAAATGTCTTGATGATGTTGCAGATAAAGTTTATACAAGGGATATATTTAAGAGAGACTAATGCTTATAAATTAGCGTACCAAGGGAGATGGGTTTTTGAAATATGATTATTTAATAGTCGGATCCGGTTTATATGGAGCGGTCTTTGCACAGCAGGTGAAAGAAGCTGGAAAATCAGTGCTTGTAATTGATAAGCGTCCTAATGTTGCAGGTAATGTTTATACTGAACGGATAGAAGGAATCAACGTTCATAAATATGGCGCACATATTTTCCATACAAACAATAAGAAGGTATGGGATTATGTGAATAGATTTACAGAATTTAATAGGTTTACAAATTCACCTGTTGCAAACTATAAGGGCGAGCTTTACTCGCTGCCGTTCAACATGTATACATTTAATAAAATGTGGGGTGTGGTAACTCCCGAGGAAGCTGCTGCAAAAATTGATGAACAGCGTAAAGAAATTAAAGGTGAACCTAAAAATCTGGAAGAACAGGCAATAAGTCTGGTTGGAAGAGATATTTATGAAAAACTTGTAAAGGGATATACTGAAAAGCAATGGGGAAGAGAATGTAAAAAACTGCCAGCTTTTATTATTAAACGCTTGCCAGTACGTCTGACATTTGACAACAATTATTTTAATGCGCTGTATCAAGGTATACCTATTGGAGGGTATACAAAAATGGTTGAAAATATGCTTGACGGAATTGAAGTAAAGCTTGGCGTAGATTATCTTCAAAATAATAAAGAACTTGATAAAATTGCTGATAAAATTGTGTATACCGGCGCAATTGACGCTTATTTTAACTATAAGCTTGGTACGCTTGAATACCGAAGTGTAAAATTTGAAAATGAAATTTTGAATATTTCTAATTTCCAAGGAAATGCAGCAGTAAATTATACTGATGTAGAAACTCCTTGGACAAGAATTATTGAACACAAATGGTTTGAATTCGGTAAGGATGAAAATGGAAAGGATATTCATAAGACGGTTATAAGCCGTGAATACAGTTCTGAATGGAAGCTTGGAGATGAACCGTATTATCCTGTGAATGATGAAAAAAATAGTAAGCTTTATGCTGAGTACAAGAAGCTTGCAGAGTCTGAAAAAAATATTATTTTTGGAGGCAGACTTGGCGAGTATAAGTACTATGATATGGATGCTGTTATTGCATCTGCGCTTAAAAAAAGTAAAATGGAAATAGTGTAATTTATTTATTTTTTATGGGATGATCAGCAGAAAATATTAATATTTTTATCGTAAATATTGGCAATCTGAGAAATTATAAATATATTTTGGAAGAGCAGTGAAATTATGATAAATATGCGAAAATACTTGATTTTTAGGGATAAGGGTGGTATAATGTGATAGTTGTAATAGGGTGTTTATACTTATTAACAGTTATATAATCGGAGGTTTTATATGAAAGGAATAATTCTTGCCGGAGGTTCCGGCACACGTTTATATCCATTAACAAAGGTGACGTCAAAGCAGCTGTTACCCGTATATGATAAACCGATGATTTATTATCCTATGTCTGTGCTTATGAATGCAGGTATCAGAGATATTTTGATTATTTCAACACCTCAGGACACACCTAGATTTGAAGAACTTCTTGGTGATGGGCATCAATTCGGCATTAACCTTTCATATAAGGTTCAGCCTTCGCCTGACGGACTTGCCCAAGCATTTATTATTGGAGAAGAGTTTATTGGTGATGATTGTGCGGCAATGGTGCTTGGAGACAATATTTTTGCCGGACATGGGCTAAAAAAAAGACTTTTACAAGCTGTTGAAAAGGCGGAAAAATATAATCTTGCAACAATATTTGGTTATTATGTAGATGATCCGGAAAGATTTGGCATAGTTGAATTTGATAAAGACGGCAGAGCTGTTTCTATTGAAGAAAAACCTAAAAAACCCAAGTCAAATTATTGTGTGACCGGACTTTATTTTTATGACAATAGAGTAGTTGATTATGTAAAAAAATTGTCTCCGTCGGCAAGAGGAGAGTTGGAAATTACTGATCTTAATAAAATTTATCTTGAAAACGGCGATTTAAATGTTGAGCTACTTGGTCAAGGATTTACATGGCTTGATACAGGAACGCATGAAAGTCTTGTTGAAGCATCTAATTTCATAAAAACTATTGAAGACCATCAGCATAGAAAAATCGCATGCCTGGAAGAAATTGCCTATTTAAATGGCTGGATCTCTAAGGATGATATACTGGAAGCGTATAAGGTATTGAAAAAAAATCAATACGGACAATACCTTATGGATGTATTAAGCGGAAAATACTTAGATACACTTTACTGATACGGGGGTTAATTTTTATATGACTATTATTGTAACAGGCGGCGCAGGTTTTATCGGCGCAAATTTTATATACTTACAGTTGGAGGAACACCCTGAAGACAGAATTATTTGTCTGGACAAGCTTACATATGCCGGAAATCTTTCAACACTTGAAAAAGCAATGAAAAATCCTAATTTCAGATTTGTCAAGGCTGATATTTCTGATAAAGAATCGGTTGAAAGACTTTTTGAAGAAGAAAAACCTGATATAATTGTAAATTTTGCGGCTGAGTCTCATGTTGACCGTTCGATTGAAGATCCGGGTCTCTTTATAAAAACTAATATAATGGGAACACAAGTATTAATGGACGCCTGCCGAAAGTATGGAATTAAACGTTATCATCAGGTATCAACTGACGAGGTTTACGGTGACCTTCCTCTTGACAGACCTGATCTCTTTTTTACTGAAGAAACACCAATTCATACAAGCAGTCCGTACAGCTCGTCAAAGGCTGGCGCAGATCTTCTTGTTCTTTCATATTACAGAACTTTTGGTCTTCCTGTGTCAATTACAAGATGTTCAAATAACTATGGACCGTTTCATTTTCCTGAAAAGCTTATTCCTCTTATGATAAGCCGTGCGCTTGATGATGAAAGTCTTCCTGTTTACGGTAAGGGTGAAAATATTCGTGACTGGTTATTTGTAAAGGATCATTGTAAGGCTATTGACCTTGTTATGCGTAAAGGCAGAGTGGGTGAAGTTTATAATATCGGCGGTCACAATGAAAAGACAAATCTTGAAGTTGTTAAAATAATCTTAAAGGAACTCGGCAAACCGGAAAGTCTTATAACATATGTAACTGACCGTCCTGGACATGACATGAGATACGCTATTGACCCGACTAAGATTCATAGTGAACTGGGTTGGTTACCTGAAACTAAGTTCGAGGACGGTATAAAAAAGACAATTCAGTGGTATCTTAATAATAAAAGTTGGTGGCAGGATATTATTTCTGGTGAATACCAAAATTATTTTGATAAGATGTACAAGGAAAAAGGAAGAACATAAATGAAAGTTTTGGTTACAGGCGTAAAGGGTCAGTTGGGATTTGACGTTGTAAAGGAACTAAAAAAAAGAGGCTATGATGCTGTAGGCGTTGATATTAATGAAATGGATATTACTGATGCTGAGAAAGTTACTGAAGTAATCACTGATGTAAATCCTGATGTAGTGGTACATTGCGCCGCATGGACAGCTGTTGACGCAGCAGAGGACGAGGAGAATATTCCTAAGGTTAGAGCGATAAATGTATCAGGTACCCAAAATATTGCTGATGTATGCAAAAATATAAATTGTAAAATGATATATATATCTACAGATTATGTGTTTAACGGTCTGGGAACTGAACCTTGGCAGGCAGATTGCAGAGATTATGATCCATTATGCGTTTACGGACAGACAAAGCTTGAAGGGGAACTTGCAGTGTCGCAAACTCTTGACAAGTACTTTATTGTTAGAATAGCATGGGTTTTCGGTAAGAATGGAAATAATTTTATTAAAACAATGCTCAATGTCGGGAAAAAGTTTGATACAGTGCGTGTAGTAAATGACCAGATAGGCACACCAACTTATACCTATGATCTTGCAAGATTGCTTGTTGATATGGCTGAAACTGATAAATATGGCTATTATCATGTAACTAATGAAGGCGGTTATATAAGTTGGTATGATTTTACCTGTGAAATATTTAAACAGGTAGGATATGATACTAAGGTTGTACCTGTAACTACTGAAGAATACGGTCTTTCAAAAGCCGCAAGACCTTTTAACAGCAGACTTGATAAAAGTAAGCTGACTGAAAATGGTTTTAAACCTTTACCAGTATGGCAGGATGCACTTGAAAGATATTTAAAGGAGATAGACTTTTAATGGGACAAATTAAGGTTGAAAAAAATGTTGGAGGCATAGAAGGTCTTTGTGTTATAGAACCTGCGGTACATGGCGATAACCGCGGGTATTTTATGGAAACTTATAATCAAAAGGATATGCATGAAGCAGGTCTTGACATTGTTTTTGTACAGGATAATCAGTCATGTTCAGCAAAAGGCGTACTCAGAGGACTTCATTTTCAGAAACAGCACCCTCAGACTAAAATTGTAAGAACTATTAAGGGTAAAGTATTTGATGTTGCCGTTGATTTGCGTCTTGATTCAAATACATATGGCAAGTGGTATGGAGTGGAACTTACTGAGGAAAACAAAAAGCAATTTCTAATACCAAAGGGGTTTGCTCATGGTTTTTTGGTACTGAGTGATATTGCGGAGTTTTGTTATAAGTGTGATGATTTTTATCATCCTAATGATGAGGGCGGATTGGCATGGAATGATCCGAAGATTGGTATTGATTGGATGGAAATCGTAGGTGAATATAACGGTACGGCAAGTGCAGAAGGTTATAGTCTTTCTGATGGTACTCCGCTTAATTTGAGTGAAAAAGATCAGTTGTGGTGCGGTATTGAAGATACTTTTAAGTTTTAAAGTATATTTATTTTTATTGAGGAGAATGAATAGTGTTTGTATTCATAATATTACATTACTTAGCGGAAGATATGACTAAAGAATGCGTAAAGTATATTCAAAATCATTTGGATATGAACAGGATCAGAATTGTAATTGTTGATAACGCATCAAGTAATGGAAGCGGTGCAAGACTTAAACAATTTTATAAAGACAATAAATATTGTGATGTTATTTTAAATGATGAAAATATGGGCTTTGCAAGAGGAAATAATGTTGGATATACTTATGCTAAAGAAAAATATGATCCGGATTTTATGATTATTATGAATAATGATGTGTTAATTGATGATAAAGCTTTTTTAGATAAGATTGATACGGTATATCAGGAAAATAATTTTTATATTTTAGGTCCGGATATAATATCAAAAAGAAATAATAAACATCAGAATCCTGCTCGAAAAGAAAATGTCACTAAAGAACAAGTTGTAAAAGAAATAGAATCATTGGAAAAAGCACTAAAAAATCCTTTTATTTATTACATAATAAATAAGATAAAATCAACAATTAGAATCAGAACTAGATTAAAAAAAGTATTTGGAAAAACAGATAATAATATGTATTTAAAAAAAATGTATAATCCTGTCTTACACGGCGCATGTTATATATTTTCTCGTAGATATTTAGAACTTGAAAAAGAAGCCTTTGATTCTCGAACTTTTCTATATCATGAAGAAGAAATTTTGCACTATAATTGCATTAAAAAAAATTATTCTATGATATATGACCCAATATTAAGGGTTAATCATTTAGAAGATGTTTCAACCGATGAATCATTAAAAATTAATAAAAAAGTAAAGTTCAAAGATAATTTGAATAAAAGTAAATTTTTAAATAAACATCTTTTGGATTCTGCTAAAATTCTTTTAGATGTTATTGATAAAGGAGTATAGCAATAATGTCTGAAAACAAACTAAATATATACGTACGATTAGAGGTATTTAACCTGAGTTGTTAATAAGTGCAAAAAAATGTTTTTTGATAAATCTAAATTATGAAGAATGACATATGGCTGATGCAAAAAATTATGATGGATATTTTTAAAGAGGAGTCTTACATTTTGAAAAAATTAAAATTTGTTATTTTAACACCTAGAAACAATTCGGGCGGTGCAATAGTCAGACATAGATTATGTTCTTTGCTTAGAGATAATGGATATGACGCAAGAGTACTTTTCTCAGGTGTTTATGGTTACAGACCGGATAAAAAATTCTTGTTTTTTATGAGATGGATTAAATATATATGTAAAGATACTATAAAAATTATAGTATCTAAAATTTATCCTAATTCAGTAAAAAAATATCCGGGTCTTAAAGTATATTTAGATTATCCTGTTAAAGGGTGGAAGAGAAAATATCTGCCTTTGGTTGATAAAAATACCATTGTTATTTATCCAGAAGTTACTTATGGAAATCCCTTAAATGCCAAAAAGGTAGTAAGATGGTTTTTATATTATAATCCGCTACATGGACAAATAGATGCATATGGTAAGGATGATTTGTTTTTTTGTTATGGTGAAAAATTTAATGATAGCGATTTAAATCCGGAAAAACGAATATTACGAACGCCGTATTTTAATCTGGATTTATATAAACAAACAAATTTTGGCAAAAGAAAAGGTAAATGCTATATTATTAGAAAAGCAAAAGATAGACAACATAGAGAAGATTTACCCGAAACTTTTGATGGAATTGTTGTCGATGATTTACCTGAAAAAGAAAAAGTAAAAGTATTTAATGAATGTGAATATTGTATATGTTATGATACGTTTACGGCTTATAGCACAATAGCTTCACTTTGTGGATGTATTTCTGTTGTTATTCCGGAACCCGGGAAAACAAAAGAAGATTATATAATTCCCGGTGTTAACAACTGGGGTAAGGCTTGGAGTTTTGAACCTGAAGAAATTGAGTTTGCTAAAAATACACGTCATAAAATTTATGAAATGTATTTAAAATCTAATGCTGATTCCGAAACCAGTGCAAAAGAATTTATTAAAGTTTGCGAAAAATATTTTAATACAAATTAAGTGTATACAGATAATCAGGTGAAAAAATATGGAAAGTTCAAAAAAGAGTGTTATACTTTCGTTAATATATAAATTTTTAGAACGCTGCGGTTGTCAAGGCGTGTCGTTTATTGTACAAATTGTTCTTGCTCGACTTCTTGATCCTACAGATTATGGTGTTTTAACACTGTTGACAATATTTATTACAATATCACAAGTATTTGTGCAAAGTGGGTTTAATACGGCTTTGATACAAAGAAAAGATGTAACTGAAAAGGATTATTCATCTGTATTTTATTTAAGTCTGAGTATAGCTTTAATACTATATGTAATTTTGTTTTTTTCAGCGCCGTTTATTGCAGATTTTTACAATATGCCTCAATTAAAAAATGTATTGAGAGTTTTAGCGATTATTTTGATTCCAGGAGCTTTTAATTCTATTCAAAATGCAAAAATTGCAAAAGAAATGAAGTTCAAAGAACTGATGTATTGTACATTAGGTTCTGTAATTATATCCGGCGCAGTCGGAATAGTAATGGCTTATTTGGGTTATGGAGTATGGGCACTTGTTGGTCAGCAGCTTTCCAATCAGGTATCTATCTGCATAATAATGATGATCGTTGTAAAATGGCGTCCGATGCTTATTTTTGAAATCAAGAGAGTTAAAGTTTTGTTTTCATTTGGATGGAAACTATTATGCTCAAATCTTATGAGTAATATTTATAATGAATTGAGAAGTCTTGTTATAGGGAAAAAATATAATTCAGCTACATTGGGCTATTACAATAGAGGAAAACAATTTCCAACGCTTATCGTAAATAATATTGACGGTTCTATACAAAGTGTAATGCTGCCGGCATTATCAAAAGAACAAGATAATAAAGAACGTGTGAAATCAATGATGCGACGTTCAATTGTAACAAGTTCATTTGTTATTTTTCCATTGATGGCTGGTCTTGCAGCTGTTGCTGAACCGCTTATTTCTTTAGTACTTACTGATAAATGGCTTCCATGTGTACCTTATTTAAGAGTATATTGTTTTATTTTTGCATTTTATCCTATAAATACTGCTAATCTTCAAGCCTTAAATGCACAGGGTAGAAGCGATCAGTTTTTAAAATTGGAAATAATAAAAAAATGTTACGGTATATTAATATTATTAATAACAGTATTTTGCTTTAAAACGCCTTTAGCCATTGCTTTAGGTGGAGCAGTATCAAGTTTAATATCATGCTTTGTTAATGCATCGCCGAATAAAAAGCTTCTTAATTATAGTTATTTAGAGCAAATGAAGGATCTATTTCCATCAATGGGAATAGCTGCAATAATGGGAATTATTGTTTATGGCATATCATTTTTAGCACTTCCATCATTACTGAAGCTGATTATTCAAGTTTTACTTGGAATTATTATTTATGTAGGATTAGCTTGGATTTTTAAACTAGAATGTTTTATTTATTTAAAAAATATTATTTTAGGTTTCTTAAAGAACAGAAAGAAGGCTTAATAAATTGAAGAAGATATTGTTGCTTGGCGGTTCAGCACAGCAAGTAATTGCAATTGAAACAGCAAAGAAATTAGGTTATTATACTGTGCTTTGTGATTTTCTGACCGATAATCCAGGTCAATATGTTGCTGATAAATTTTATTTGGTGAGTACTACCGATAAAGAAACTGTTTTAAATGTAGCATTATCTGAAAAAGTAGATGGTGTTTTAGCGTATGCTTCAGATCCGGCTGCACCAACTGCAGCTTATATTTCCCAAAAAATGGGATTGCCCGGTAATCCTTATGAATCCGTTGAAATCTTATGCAACAAGGATAAGTTTAGAAATTTTTTATCTAAAAATGGATTTAATACTCCCGTTGCTAATGGTTACATGAATATTACAGATGTGTTAAACGATATTCAGAGATATAAACTTCCAGTAATTGTAAAGCCGGTGGATTCTTCGGGTAGTAAAGGAGCAACTGTTCTTTATTCGTGGGAATGTTTAAAGGATGCTGTAGAAGCAGCATTTTCTTTTTCAAGATGCAATCGTATTATTATAGAAGAATTTATTGAAAAAAAACATAAATTTCTTATCGGCGGAGATATATTTGTGTTAAATGGAAATGTGACGCTTTGGGGTTTAATGAATTGCCATCGTGATAACAAAGTAAATTCATTGGTACCAATTGGAAAGAGTTATCCGCTTGAGCTTGAAAATAGTGATATTAATAAAGTAAAAGATACTTTACAGGATCTGGTAAACAAACTCTATATAAAAGACGGCGCCATGAATGTAGAACTTATAGTTGACAAGAATGATGATGTGTGGCTTATTGATGTAGGACCGAGAAACGGCGGAAATATGATTCCTGATTTATTAGGTTATATATTTAATATAAATGTTGTTGAAATGTCCATAAAAGTTGCTATGGGTGACGCTCCGGATATAAGTAAATATAAACCGGTTCCGTTTTATGCTACTCATAATTTACATTCTGATAAAAATGGAATTTTTGATAAAATAATTTTTTCAGAAGAAGCTGAGCATTTTATTATAAAAAAATGTATTTATAAGAAAAAAGGTGATAAGGTAGAATATTTTGATAATGCTTCCAAAGCATTAGGAATAATATTTTTTAAATTTGATTCAGCTGGTTCAATGAACCGCATTCTACAAAATATAGATAATCATATCAGGATTTTATTAAAATAAAACTTTAAGTTTAAAAAGAGAGGTTATAATTATGAAAAAAATTATTGTTTTAGGTGCAACAGGAAATACTGGCGCATATTTAATTGATTATTTATTTGAAAATATAGATAAAAATGAATTTGAAATTATTGCTGCCGGCCGTAAAAAGACAAATTTTTTTGATAGATATGGTATAAAATATTTTTCTATAGATATTTCAAAAAAAGAGTCTTTAGAGATTCTTCCAAAAGACAATGTACATGCAGTAATTTTTGAAGCTGGGATATTACCGGCTTCAATGGAGGGTTATAAACCTGAACAATACCTTCAAATAAATACAATTGGCGCACTTAATGTTCTGGAATTTTGCCGTAAAAATGCTGTAGATCGTATTATTTATACACAGACAATCAGAGAAATTGGCGAGTATATTAATACGGATACAATTTTATCGCCTGATCTTCCGAGAAAATTCTCATTTAAAGGCGATCATGCCGTATACGTTATATCCAAAAATGCCGCTGTTGATCTTATTGAGCACTATTGTCAGGAGTATGGTTTAAAAAAGTTTATCTTTAGATTGCCGACCATTTATTCATATGGAAAAGGAGATATATTTTACGTAGACGGAAAACCAAGAAAAAAAGCATATAGATTATTTATGGAAAAAGCTATGAAGGGTGAACCTATAGAATTGTGGGGGGATCCTGAAAAGTCTCATGATGTCGTTTATGTAAAGGATTTTTGTCAAATGTTGTATAAGGCAATAACTGCAGATTGTAAAGGCGGCATATACCATGTCGGAACAGGCATACCAGTTACTTTACAAGAACAAATTGAAGGTATTATTGAAGTATTTTCTCCCAAGGATAATAAGTCGGAGATAATATATTGTCCGGAAAAGCCAAATGCACGTACTTATCACATGGATATAACCAAAGCAGTTGACGATTTGGATTATAAACCAATTTACAGTTATATTGATTACTTGAAAGATTTTAAAAAAGAAATGGAGCTAAATAGGTTTTCCGATTTATATAAATAGAATTTTTACGGAGAATATATAATGAGAATAATTATCAATGCAGACGATTTTGGCAGAGAAGATTCAAGAAATACTGCTATAAATTACTCTATGATTAACGGATATTGCTCACAGGCTTCAATAATGGTAAATATGAATGATTTTACAGATGAAGCCGTAAAATTATCAAAAGATAACGGTTATCAAGATAAAGTTTGTCTTCATTTAAACTTGACATTAGGAAAACCTTTATCAAAAAAAATAACAGGAACATCATTATGTGATAAAAATGGCTTTTTTAAGTTTAATTGTGTAAATGAAGTGCTAAAAACATTAAAACATAATATGCGGTTAAAAGATATTTTAGCCATAAGAGAAGAATGTGAGGCACAGATAAAGAAATATTTGGATTACGGTTTTACGCAAAAGCATATTGATTCTCACAATTGGATTCATCTTCATTTACCTGTATGGATCGCATTGCATCCATTATTAAAAAAATATAAGTTTCGCAGTATAAGGCCAATACGGCCAAACTTAATGAAAACAGGACGAAAAAAACTAAGAATTTATTATAATATAATGAATTTTATTTTTAAATTAAGTAAATATCATGTTAATAATTATTCCAGCAATTGTGAAGAATTTATTGACTGTAATAAATCGGATAATGATGTATATGAAATATTTACCCATCCTAAAATTGTAAATGGAATATTATTGGATTGTTCTGATTCATATAAAGGAAATGCTTATAAAGAAATGAATGAAGTATATAATGAATTGCTAAAGTATGGAACAATTTTAAGGTATGATTGCTTTAAATAAAAGGAGAATGCTATGTCTATACTAGTAACCCGTTCCTCAATGCCGTCATATGAGGAATATTGTAAAGAAATAAAAGAATTATGGGAAAGTCACTGGCTTACAAATATGGGAGTTAAACATAAGCAACTTCAGGCAGAACTGATAAAGTATTTGGATGTTGATAAAATAGATCTATTTACAAATGGTCATATGGCATTGGAACTTTCCATGCAGGCAATGAATTTGCAGGGAGAAGTAATTACAACACCATTTACATTTGCATCAACAACGCATGCTATAGTTAGAAACGGTCTTGAGCCAGTATTTTGTGATGTTAATGCTGAAGATTTTACAATTGATGTTACAAAAATTGAAGATTTGATTACCGATAAAACTTGTGCTATAGTTCCTGTTCATGTTTATGGAAACATATGTAAAATAGAAGAAATTGAGCATATTGCTGATAAATATGGTTTAAAAGTTATCTATGACGCTGCACATACTTTTGGAGTAAAATATAAAGGTAAAGGTATTGGTTCATTTGGCAATGCTTCATGTTTTAGTTTCCATGCTACAAAAGTTTTTAATAGTATAGAAGGCGGGGCCGTATGCTTTAAAGATAAAGAATTTGGTCTTAATCTTTATCGCTTAAAAAATTTTGGCATCAGGGGTCCTGAAACTGTTGACGGTGTTGGTGCAAATGCTAAAATGAATGAATTTTGTGCAGCTATGGGGTTATGCAATCTGAGAAATATTGATAGTGAAATCGCTAAAAGAAAAGCTGTTGTTAAACGCTATAGGAGTCATCTTGAATGTGTAGACGGTTTACAGCTTAGTCCTGTTCAGAAGGATGTACAGTCCAATTATGCATATTTTCCGGTTGTGTTTGATGAAAAGGTATTTGGGGTTAGCAGAAATGAAGTATTTGATGCATTAGCAGAAAATGGTATTGGCGCAAGAAAATATTTCTATCCTCTGACAAATACGTTTGATTGCTTTCATGGTAAGTATGACGCATCACTTACTCCTGTTGCTTTACATATAAGTAAAAGAGTTCTTACTCTTCCACTTTATGCGGATTTGAGCATGGAAGATGTAGATAAAATTTGTGAAGTTATTTTGAAGTTAAAGAAAAAATAAATTTATCAGTATAAAAATTATTTTATTTCAGCTTGACTTTAAAAAGAAATTATGATATAATTTTATTGTAATTTAATATTAAGAAAACGACACATGTTGTACCTTTTGGTATGTAAATCTGATTACGGAACTAAGTCCAATTCAGATTTATTTAGGTATAATGTGTGTTTTTTGTTTTTTTAAACAGAAAAGGAGAATTTTTTATGCCAAGAAATTTATTTCAGAGAACTATATTTGCACTTATGACAGTTATTGTAACTGTACATGCCTATGTATTTTACAGTTTATATGTAATTAATGGCAGCATTCTTATGGAAAGCACCGGAGCAACGGATGTGATCAATGCAATAAATACACAAGGCGGAGTTTATATGTTCGGGCAATTTGTGCCAATATGGACTGTTGTTATTATTGAATTTTGTTTTGCCTTTTTACTTGAACTTGTGATGGGAAGTCCATGTTCGTTTAAGCTTGTTATAAAAATATTTGATCCTCAGAAAACTAAGCCTGTACTTTTTGAAACTGCAATTATAAGTGCTACCGTTTCATTGATGTGTCCGGCAATGAGCTTTGTTGCTGCATGGCTGTATTATCCATATTATGATGGTTTTAATATAATCACTTTACTGGCTAATTGGATAAAATTAGTATGCTATAATTTTCCGTTTGCTTTATTTTCACAGCTTTTCTTTATTCAGCCGTTTATACGAAAATTATTTAAATTGTTATTTAGAAAAGATATAGCTAAAAGACAATTACAGTATACATAATATGTAAATTTTATTTTTGCATACCGTAATTTAAAAATTTATTTTTTTAATCCCTTGATTGCTGTTATAAAAAATGATATAATTATTTTATATAAAAAGAAAAATGTAGAACAGTAATAAGGGAGGATAACTTGAAAAAAATATTTTCAGTTTTATTAGCATTGTTTTTAGCGTCATCATCTATACTTTTAGGAGGATGTTCAGAGACACAATCAGATGGTGCCGATTATATATTTGATTATGCAATGGTAGGAAATCCGGAAAGTCTTGATCCTCAATATGCTTCAGATACAAGTTCTATGACAGTTATTGGTAATCTATTTACAGGTCTTGTTACTATGGACGACAACGGAATTTTGTCAAATGGAGTTGCTGAAGATTATTCTATATCCGATGACGGACTTACTTATACATTCAAAATTCGCAAAGACTGTTATTGGTTTTATGACGAAAACGAAAATGAATCAGTAGATGAAAATGAGTATTTTCCTGTAACCGCTCATGATTTTGTTTTTGCATTTCAGAGAATTTTTAATCCGGAAACATGTTCGCCGCATAGAGAAACATTTTTGTGTCTGAAAAATGCAGAGAGTATTATTAAAAACTCGGCTGATTATAATTCCATTGGAGTTACAGCAGCAAGCGATACTGAACTTGTTTTTGAACTGGATTATCCAAGCGCCGGATTTCTTAGTTCACTGGCAAGCTCAGCGGCAATGCCCTGCAACAAAGAATTTTTTTACAATACAAAAGGGCGCTATGGTCTTGATGATAAATCTATAATATCAAATGGAGCATTCTTTATAAGACAATGGTTCTATGATCCTTATGGACATGATAATTTTGTTTATATGCAACGTAATTTGGCAAATAATAAGTATGACAAAATTTATCCAACGTCACTTAATTTTTATATAAAAGATACTTATGAAGAATCTGAAAATAGCTTTGCAGACAACGAATCAGATGTATTGCTTTCATTTATGTATAATAAAAATAAATATAAAAATTGTAATGTAAATAAATATGAAAATTATACATTAGGAATAATTATAAATCCTGAAAATCCAAGATACAATAATCCCAATATACGAAAAGCTTTAGCTTATGGTATTGATAAGTCAAGCTTTGAAGGACAGCTTTCTGACGATCTGAAAACTGCCTACGGAATAATTCCTCCGGGTGTTTCATTTCTTAATAAAAGTTATCGTGAATTAAATTCTGAAAAGGTTGCTTCAGTTTCATTTGATGGTTCAAATATTGATTATAACCCTGAGCTTGCTGTTTCCTACTATGAACAGGGAATGGATATTATGAATTTACAATCTTTAGAAAATATAAAGATACTTGTTCCTGAAAACTTGATGGATACTGATTATCTTCATTTGGTAACACAAAGTTGGCAGACTTTATTTGGTTTTTATATAGGTATTGAGGAAGTAGCAGAAGATGAATATTATCAACGAATTAAAGAAAAAGACTATATCATGGCTATATATCCTATGACGAGTAATTTTAATAGTCCTGTTTCTTTTTTAGAAAATTTTATGTCTAGATCTAATGATATTGGTTATTCTAATTCTGAGCTTGATAGTCTGATAAACGAACTGAGAAATTTGGATAATTATAATAATGGAATTGAAAAATATTTAGAAGCTGAAAAAATTATACTCAATGATTTTAACTTTATACCGATTTTTTATAAATCTGAGTATGAAATAATGAGTTCTGGAAATAATGATATTTTATATGATCCATTTACAAAACAGCTATTCTTCAGAAAAGCCAAATATGTTGAGTAAAATGGCGTTAGTTTAATTATTAATCATAATTGCTTGCTGTAAATATAAAAAATTGTACTTATTTTTTGATAAACTTGTTGCATATTGTTAATTGAATTATTTCCTTTTTAGTGATAAAATAATATTGTTAATTATTAAGAAGGAGAAATTATTATGAAAATTAAAAGAATACTTGCGATTGTATGTTCAGCCGCAATGCTTGCATGCCTTTCAGCTTGTAACGACTCATCAGATGATGACAGTAAAAAGGAAACAACTGAAGAAACAACCGAGGTAGTAACAGAAGCTGATATTGAATCAGATTCAGAATCCGCTGCTGATAGTGACATTGATGCTGATTCGGATTCTGATTTTGATTTAAATAGCGAAGATCCTCAGGAATTAATTTTAAATATTCTGCAAATGGGATTTGAATCTTCCTTTGGTGAAAATATGTTGGTAGATTATGAAGAAGATACTCAGAATTATGTGGTTTCTATCTGGCAGGACGGATTAGCTGCAAATTTGGCAAATGAAGCAGCGGCAGACGCTTGGAATACTATGATTGATACTCTTGTTTCAGCAGTTGGTCAGATGACTGATCCAATTCGTCAGATTGATTCAACAGCAAATATAACTCTTAATATTTTAAGTGATGAAAATCAAGATGATGTTCTGCTGACAATTTATAATGGTGAAGTAACATTTAATGCAGCTGAATAATATATTTATCTGATGCTCCGGAAATATTACCGGAGCATTATAATTATATTATAAAATCAGAGGTTAAATTTTTCTATCCATAAATTATTACAATTATTAATCAAAATTTAATCAAATTGTAATATTTTCAAAAAAAGTTGAATAAAATAAGAAATATATGCCAATATATAAATTATCGGAGGCGATTCTTATTTTATTTGCTTATAATTTTTGTTTGGGAATTCTTTCATCAATGATGGTGATTTCTCCAAGTACTAAACCAGAAGGAATACAATATTATCCGGGAATGCATGGAAATCAAGAAATAATACACGAGGTTAATATTGAGGATGAAGAAATTGAAAATTTAGAAAATAACGAAATTGAAGAAGTTATCGAACCTATCGACGATACTACTGAGTGTGACGAATATGATGAAAATGATCAGTTTGAATCTGAGGAAACTTATGACAACACAGAGTATGATGACGGATTATTTTATGAAGGATTTGACAGTTCATTCAAGGCATATATGGACTATCGTTGTATTACTGATACTTCATCAGTTCAATATGAAATGCAGCAGCAGGCCTATACTGATGAAAGAGGATTCAGAAGAATAGGAGATGATTACTGTGTGGCTCTTGGAACTGGTATAACTGATGGATGCGGTGAAAGATTTCTTATAACTTTAGACAGCGGTTACAGTTTTACAGCAATAGTTGCAGATGTAAAATCAGATGCGCATACTGATGCTACTAATTGTTATGTTCCAAGAGGCGATAATTCCGGTAACGTAGTTGAATTTATTATCGATACTGATTGTGCTGAAAGCAGTATGCTTTCAAGCGGAAATGCCGGTTATTATGACGACCTTAGCGGAAATATTATTTCTGTAGGAAGTATATAAAATATTATCATAATTAAACGCCATGTAATTGATTTACATGGCGTTTAATGTTTTTATTCCATTTCATGTTTACTGATAATAGTTCGTACAGTGCTGTAAAGATAAGGCTTTAAAATTTCAAGCTCAACAGGTTCATTATAAAGAATAGATGAGTAAATGGTAGAGCTTACTAGTTCAACTATCATAAAAAGCATAATTTCCGGATCCTTTAATTTCTTAGGAGAAGCATTTATCATGGTTTCATAAACAATTTTAAAATTATAATCATCTTCATTTTCCGGAGATATTAAAGCATTTTTAAATATTCCCCAACTAAGATTTTTTGATATAAATGTTAGAAGGGATTTATTATCGTTTAATTGATTTATTATATTATCGATTATAAAAATTATTTCATCTTCAAAGCTTAATTCAGTATGTTTGTTCATTTCTTCAATTGCTGTTTTAAATAACTGACTGGACTTATGAGAAATCAACTTGTTTTTAATATCATATTTATCTTTGAAGTAAAGGTAAAACGTACCCTTGGCAACGCCTGCTTTTTTTACTATTTCAGATATGGACGTTTGACTAACGCCTTTTGTTGTAAACATATTAAAAGCAGTGTTTAATAACGATTCACGTTTTTTCTTTTTATTTATATCCAATTTTCCCATAGAAAGACATCCTTTTTCCTTATTTATATTAATTATATTATAACTTTGATAAAATGTCAATTTAACAAAATGACCAATAGTCATTATTTTGGAAAAGCTGTGATTGTGCAAGACTACAAAATAATGACTGCTGGTCATTATTTTGAGATTCTTCTATTGACTTTATAATCTGACCGTATTATAATATTATTACTAAATGACCAATGGTCATATTTGAAAGGAGCGGTATTGTGGTTAAATTTGGAAAATGGATTGCAAAGCATAGAATACTTATTATCATTATAGGTATTATTTTATTAATACCTTCTGCAATCGGTTTTATAACAACAAGAGTTAACTATGATATTTTGTCTTATCTGCCTAAAGATATTGAAACCATGAAGGGACAGGACATACTTATGGAGGATTTTGGAAAAGGTGGATTTTCCATGGTTATGATAGAAGGTATGTCCGATAAAGATGTTGTGGAAACCAAAAAGAAGATCGAGGCAGTAGATCACGTTGCCGATGTAGTATGGTATGATACAATTGCTGATATAAGCATACCGAAGGAAATACTTCCGGATAATCTTTATGATTTTTTTAATTCTGAAGATTCTACACTTATGGCGGTATTTTTTGACGATGCGTCATCGGGCGACGGAACAATGGCAGCTGTTGAAGAAATACGTAAAATTGCCGGAAATCAGTGTTTTGTCAGCGGAATGTCAGCAGTTGTTACAGATATAAAAAACCTTTCCAACGAGGAATCTGTAATGTATGTTGTAATTGCTGTTTTGCTGGTAAGTATAGTTCTGGCAATTACAATGGACTCATTTTTAATACCCGTTTTCTTTATGCTTAGTATAGGAATGGCTATTATTTATAATTTAGGTACAAATTTCTTTCTGGGCGAGATTTCATTTATTACCAAATCGTTAAGCGCAGTACTTCAACTAGGCGTTACCATGGATTTTTCAATTTTTCTGTGGCATAGTTATCAGGAGAATCAGAAGAGATTTCCTGGTGATAAAGAACGTGCGATGGGGCATGCAATTTCAAATACAATTTCTTCGGTTGTGGGAAGTTCACTTACAACTGTAGCCGGATTCCTTGCAATGTGTTTTATGAGCTTTACACTTGGATTGGATTTGGGTATTGTTATGGCAAAAGGAGTCGTATTCGGAGTTATAAGCTGCGTTACTATACTTCCTTCATTTATTCTTACTTTTGATAAAGCAATCGAAAAAACAAGGCACAGAGATATTATTCCTTCTTTAGATAAAATAGCTACATTAATAGTAAAACGCTGGTGGGTTTTCCTTATAATTTTTGCAGTAGCTTTAGCGCCAGCAATTTATGGTTACACACACTACAATGTTTATTATAACTTTGATACGATGCTTCCTGAAGATACAGACAGTATAGTAGCAAATACAAAGCTATCTGAAGAATTTAATATGAATTCAACTCACATGCTTTTAGTTGATTCTGATATGAAGTCCAAAGATGTAAATAAAATGCTGAGTGAAATGAAGAATATTGACGGTATAAGCTTTGCGCTTGGAATGGATACGCTTGTAGGATCTGCAATTCCTCAGGATGTAATTCCTGATTCTATAAAATCTATGCTAAAAAGTGATGACTGGCAGCTTATGCTGATTGGTTCTGAATATAAAACAGCATCTGATGAGGTAAACAATCAGATACAAGAATTAAATAACATAGTAAAAAAATATGATAAGGACGGTATGCTTATTGGTGAAGCTCCCGCTACTAAAGATCTAATTAAAATTATGGATCATGATTTTAATGTCGTAAGTGCTGCTTCAATTGGCGTTATATTTATTTTAATTGCATTGGTTTTAAAATCTATTTCACTTCCAGTTATATTGGTCGCAGTAATAGAATTTGCAATTTTTGTAAATATGGGTATTCCGGCATATACTGGTACTGTATTACCGTTTATTGCATCTATAGTAATCGGAACGATTCAATTAGGAGCTACTGTAGACTATGCAATTTTAATGACCACAAGATACAAGAAGGAAAGGTCAAGAGGCAAGGACAAAAAAGAAGCAGTTTACATCGCACTTTCAACATCTATGAAATCAATTATCGTCAGTGCATTAGGATTCTTTGCTGCAACGATCGGAGTGGGTTTATATTCAAAAATGGATATGATTTCTTCCCTTTGTATATTAATGTCCAGAGGTGCAATTATTAGTATGTTTACAGTAATTTTAGTTTTACCGTCAATGTTTATGTTATTTGATAAACTTATATGTAAAACATCAATGGGATTTAAGCCTAAAAAATCATAAGGAGGTACTTACAATGAAAAAATTAACAAGGGTTCTTGCCGCAGTAATGGCAATTCTTATATCAGCAGGTTCAACAGGCGTTTTTGCAGTAACAGCTGCGAAAGCACAAAAGGAAACTGTTTCTGTTTCACAGAATTCCGAAGAAAAAAGCAGCGACGTAATAAAAGAAGAAACGGTATACGTGGTAGCTGATTCACAAGGTAATAAAAAAAATGTTATCGTTAGCGACTGGTTAGATAACAAAAGCGGTCTTTCCAGCATTAAAGATAAATCCGAGCTTAGCAATATTGAAAATGTTAAAGGCGATGAAAGTTTCCATATAAACAATGGTGAAGTTGAATGGAATGCACAGGGAGAAGATATTTATTATCAGGGAACTACAGATAAAGAGCTGCCGGTTTCAGTAAAACTGACTTATTATCTTGACGGAAATGAAATATCATCTGATGAACTTTTAGGAAAAAGCGGCAGAGTTACAGTTCGTTATGATTATGAAAATAATCAAAAAGTAACGGTAAAATATAAAGGCAAAAATACGGATATGTATGTACCGTTTCTTATGATATCAGCATCCATACTTGACAGTGATAAATTCAGCAATATTGAAGTAACAAACGGACAGTATATTTCTGACGGTGAAAGATTTATTATTACAGGTATGGCAGTTCCCGGATTATCAGAAAGTCTTGGATTGGATAAGCAAAAGGATAGTGATATAAATATTCCGGATTATTTTGAATTTTCTGCTGATGTAACTGATTTTTCTATTTCAACTTCATTTACCGTTGCAACTAACGAATTATTTTCTGGTATAGATATGGATGATGTTAATGATATTGATGATTTAGATAAAAAAATAAGTGAAATGACCGATGCGGCCGAGAAGCTTACAGACGGTTCCTCAGAGCTTTATGATGGTATCAAATCTCTAATGGATGGTACTGGAACACTGGAAGACGGTATATCTCAGCTTTACAGCGGAACTTCTGAGCTTAACGACGGTGCTGGGGAGCTTGCATACGGTTCTGAAATACTTGAAAACGGCGTAGGTTCGGTATCTGATGGAGCAGCAGCGTTGTATGAAGGAATAAATTCTGCAAAAACTGGTTCAGAAAATCTTGCGGAAGGAGCTAAGAGTTTATCTGAGGGATTTTCACCTATATTGGATGGTGCTTCAGCTTTGAATGACGGTGTTGAAGCAGTTCTGGAAGGTTCTAAACAAGTAGAATCAGGAGCTAAAAGCTTGTCGGAGGGAACATCTCAGTTGGAAAATGGTTCAAAAACATTATCTGAATCAGCATCAAAATTAGATGATGGCGTATCCGCAGTACAAAACGGCGTTGAACAGCTTAAATCAGGAATGGAAGACGCCCTGGGCGGTATTGATCAGTTAAACAGCGGTGCAGAAAGTTTGTCAGGCGGTCTTGGAAATCTTTCGGATGGAATTGATCAGGCAAGTATTAGTCTTGACGAAACTATAAGCTATAATAGACAGGTTCTCGAAGGGCTAAAAGCGGTATATGAGCAGACACAAGATGAAAGTGTCGGTCAAATGATAGGTATTATGGAGCAGACTATTGCCGGACAGGAAGAAATTTCAGCTTCTATGAAAGACGGGGGCGCTTTAAAAGATGGTACGACTCAACTTATTGACGGAGCCTTTGCATTAAGTGATGGTATTGGTAATTTAGAGGAAGGATCATCAGCGCTTGCTGAAGGTGTAAATGACATTGATGAGGCTTTATCAAGTTTAAAAGAGGGAAGTACACAAATTAGTAAAGGCAGCGACACACTATATAATTCTGTAATTAAGGTAAATAAAGGTGCATCAGATTTAACTAATGGAACTAGCAATCTTACATCTGCTAATAATTCTTTAAAAGACGGTACTGAGGATTTAAAATCAGGAGTTAAACTTGCACAAGATGGTGCTGATTCGCTTTATGCCGGCGCTGATTCACTGAAAAGTGGTCTTTCTCAGCTTAAGGAAGGCGGAAAAAATTTAAAAAACGGTACTGATACGCTTTATAATTCCATTGGAGCTTTAACAAGCGGTGCAGCAGCAGTATATGAAGGCAGCGGAAGTCTTATGGATGGTATGTATTCACTTAAAAGCGGAGTTTCGGAATTCTCTGATGGAACTAAAAAGCTTGAAAGCGGTTCAAAGGAATTGAAAGAGGGAATGGAAAAGTTTAAAAAAGAAGGAGTAGATAAAATATCACATGTATATAATGATGATGTAAAAGAACTTATTGATAGAATTAAAAAGCTTACAGATCTTTCAAAAGAGTATAATAACTTCTCAGGAATTGAAAACAACATGGATGGTAAAGTAAAATTCATTTATACAATTGATGGTATTGAAGAATAAATATTAACATTATATTTTTAATGCCCTTTGAATCTGATTGATTCAAAGGGCATTTAGTTACTATAGATCTTGTAAATCTGCAGCCGGAATATCATTTTCAATATTATCTCTAGCAAGATCATTATCAATAACCGGATAAATTGGCGATATAGGTTTTTCATGATCGGATTTAATATTTTTTAAGGAAGTTGGTCTGGAGTGATATACTTTAAGTGATGGTGATGATGTTCCGGCTATGATAGGGTTAACATGTGTTTTACCGTGTTTAGCTTTACCTTGAATTTCCGGTACAGGTGAAACATCATTGTGTTTTTTTATATGTGTTCTTTCAGGACGTTTCATTCCTTGTTTTGACATATTTTATCACCTCAAATATATCATATCCATTTCATATAAATATATTCGGTTTTAGTTATAATTATCTCGATTCCTGTTATTTAAAACAAACATTATTACTGCTGATATAATTATAATAATATAGCCTATAATACTATACATATCAGGAATTTGCTGAAAAATAATCAGACCTAGTATTGCTGAAAAAATGATCTGAGTGTAATCATATACCGATATTTCTTTTGCTGGTGAACAGCGATATGCAGCAGTAATTGAAAACTGACCTGCGGCAGCCGTCAATCCTGCACATATTAGATAAATCATTTGTACTATAGTCATAGAATGAAAATTTATTAATAAATAGGGAAGTGTCACTAAACATGAAAATAAAGAAAAAAAGAATACAATAAACGTTCCATTTTCACCGTTTTGACCAAGATACCTAACCGTAGTATATGCAGCACCCGCTCCCATACCGCCTAAAAAACCGATAACGGCCGGAAAAAATTCCATACCTATAAATGTTGGTTTAATAATAAATAAACTTCCTAAAAAAGCAGAGATTACAATTATTACCTGAGTCAATGAAACCTTTTCTTTTAAAAATATTAAAGAAAAAATTATTGCAAAGAATGGTGACATTTTATTTAACATAGACGCATCAGACAAAACCATGTGGTCAACTGCATAAAAATTACATAATATTCCTATAGTTCCTGCAATTGAACGGATAAAATGAAATTTAAGATTTCCCTTATGCCACTTGATTTCTACTTTATTTTTCTTTAAAAGAACAAAAGCAAACATCAATGCAATAAGATTTCTAAAAAAACTTTTCTGAACTGTAGGTATATCGCCGGAAAGACGTACAAAAGTGTTCATTAGCGCAAAACAAAATGCAGATACAATTATATAAAATATCCCTAAGTATTTTCTATTTATTTTTATCATAATTTATGCCTTAACAGCTTTATGAAATACTTTTTTACCTTTTCTTATAATTATCTCATTTGACAAATCAATTTTTACAGTGGGATCAATTATTTTAGTATCATTAACAGAAATTCCTCCCTGCTGAACAAGTCTTCTTCCTTCCCCGTTAGAAGATGCAAGTCCTGTTTTTACAAGTAAAGTCAGTATTCCAATCTCATTGTTTTCCAGCTCATCTGCATTAATACTGGTAGTAGGCATATTTTCACTGTTTCCTGCACCGGAAAAAACATCTCTTGCGGCTTTAATACACTTATCGGCTTCTTCGCTGCCATGGACTAATTTGGTCAACTCATAAGCCAATATTTCTTTAGCCTTATTAAGCTCTGCACCTTTCATTGTTCTTTCCATATTTTCAATTTCTTCAATAGGTACAAAGGTCAGCATTTTAAGACACTTAATAACATCGTTGTCATCAACATTTCTCCAGTACTGGAAGAAATCATAAGGTGAAGTTTTTTCAGGATCAAGCCATACAGCGCCTTTTTCTGTTTTACCCATTTTTTTACCTTCAGAATTAAGCAGAAGAGTAATAGTCATTGCATAGGCGTCCTTACCAAGTTTCTTTCTGATAAGCTCCGTTCCGCCAAGCATATTAGCCCACTGATCGTCACCGCCGAACTGCATATTACAACCGTAATCTGTATAGAGCTTATAAAAGTCATAGCTTTGCATAATCATATAATTAAATTCAAGGAAAGTAAGACCTCTTTCCATTCTTTGCTTATAACACTCAAATGTAAGCATTTTATTAACACTAAAATGTGCTCCAACTTCACGCAAAATATCAACATAATTTAGATCAAGAAGCCAGTCACCGTTATTTACAACTAAAGCCTTTCCGTCTGAAAAGTCAATAAATCTGCTCATTTGTTTTTTAAAACATTCAACGTTATGATTTATTGTTTCTTTTGTCATCATTTTTCTCATATCAGTTTTTCCTGACGGATCACCTATCATTGCAGTACCGCCTCCAAGAAGAGCGATAGGTTTATTTCCTGCCATTTGAAGTCTTTTCATAAGGCACAGAGCCATAAAATGTCCAACATGAAGAGAATCGGCAGTAGGATCAAAACCAATATAGAATGTTGCTTTTCCATTGTTTATAAGTTCTTTGATTTCGTCTTCGTCAGTAAGCTGCGCTAAAAGACCTCTTCTTTTAAGTTCTTCAAATAATGTCATTTTTTCTAAATCCTTTCAATAATAAAATAAGTCCTCCAATGAGCATATACTCATCAGAGGACGATAATTTTTTACCGTGGTACCACCTCAGTTTATCGAATAAAAACCCGACCTTAAAACGCTTTAACGGGCGTACCCGAATAATCCTACTTTTATTTCAGATTATCAGTTCAGGGGCGTATTCGTCAGTTTATGAATATCCTTTTTCACCAACCAAGGATTCTCTGAAAATCATAGATAAAGACTACTATTCCCATCATTACTTTTTTATTATGTTAGCATATAAAACAGATATTGTCAAGATAACAAAAAATATTTTTTACTCAGACACCGTATATATTTCTATATTCTATCATTTTATCAAGATATTCTTTACCCGGAATTATATCATTTTTTATAGCGTCAATGATATCTTCCATTGTAACAATAGAGTATACATTTATACCAAAATCCTTCTTAACTTCCTGAACTGCCGATAATTCGCCCTTTCCTTTTTCCATTCTGTCAACCGAAATTATTAATGCTGTAATATCCACATCAGCTTGTTCTTTAAGAAGGGGTAAAACAGTTCTTATAGCAGTGCCTGCGGTAATTACATCTTCAATTATTGCGATTTTTTCACCATCTTCCATTTTACGTCCAACAATGACGCCGCCTTCACCATGGTCTTTAGCTTCTTTTCTGTCAAAAGCATAATTTACATCAATACCGTATTTATTAAACAAAGCAATACTGCATGCAGTTGCAAGGGGAATACCCTTATATGCAGGTCCAAAAAGTGTATCAACCTGAACATTATTTTCTTTAATACATTGAGCATAATATTCTCCAAGACGTGCCAGCTGCGCACCGGTGTTATAGTTTCCGGTATTTACAAAATACGGAGCTTTTCTTCCGCTTTTAAGAGTAAAATCGCCAAAAGTAAGAACTCCGCTTTCTACCATAAATTTAATAAAGCTTTCTTTGTAATTCATATTTAGTCCTCCATTTATGTATAATTAATACGGTAATTACCGTATTAATTAATATTTTCAAGTTCTGACAGCCAAACATTAACTGATGCGTCACTTGGCATTCTGAAATCACTTCTGGGCGATAAGGCAACGCTTCCTATCTTTGGACCATCCGGAAGACAAGAACGTTTAAATTGCTGTGAAAAGAAACGTTTATAAAATATTTTTTCCCATTTTAATATGGTATTTTCATCGTATTGTCCCTTAAATGCCAAAAGAGCGATTCTAAATATTTTTTCAGGTGAAAACCCGAATCTGACCATGTAATAAAGAAAAAAATCATGTAATTCATAAGGTCCTACCAGATCTTCAGTTTTTTGAGAAATAATACCATTTTCATCAGGCGGAAGCAATTCAGGACTTACCGGGGTATCCAAAATGTCATATAGAGTGTTTTTTAATTCGTTTTCGGAACAATCCGCTTCATACTTGACCAGATATCTAACTAGGGTTTTAGGAATAGATGCATTCACCGCATACATTGACATATGATCGCCATTGTATGTTGACCAGCCAAGTGCAAGTTCAGATAAATCGCCTGTCCCGATGACCAATCCATTATTTTGATTGGCAATATCCATTAATATCTGTGTTCTTTCTCTTGCCTGAGAATTTTCATAGGTAACATCATGATTATTAATGTCGTGACCAATATCTGAAAAATGTTGAATTACGCTGTTTCTAATATTTATCTCTTTAAGTGTTGCTCCGTATTGTTCAGCAAGCTTGCATGCATTGCTGTAAGTTCGATCTGTAGTACCGAAACAAGGCATTGTCACAGCAATAATATCCTTTGGATTTAAATTAAGGTGTTTAAATGCGTTTACGGTTACAATAAGGGCAAGAGTTGAGTCAAGTCCGCCGGATAATCCTATAATTGCATTATTACAATTAGTATGTTTAATTCTCTTAGCAAGACCGATTGACTGCATAGCCGATATCTCTTTACATCTAGAGTGAATATCTTCGACAGATAACGGAACAAATGGGGTAGGAGAGATTTTATTATTTATTTGTACATCATGCATTTTAATGTCAAATGGAATTTTAATATATTTTTCGTTCTCCATTAATGATGATTTCTGAAATGTATTTGAACGTTTTCTTTCTGATTCAATTTTTTGAAGATCTGTATCAAAAATAATTATTCCATTGGAAAATCTTTCTGATTCAACTGATAATGCTCCATTTTCCGATATAATACTATGTCCTGAATAAACCATGTCTGTTGTTGATTCGCCTATACCAGCATTGGCATACATATAAGTGCACAGTAAACTTCCTGATTGTGCTTTAACTATAATTCTTCTGTAATCTGATTTTCCGATTATATCATTACTCGCAGATAAATTTACAATAATGTTAGCGCCTTCTTTAGCGAGCATAATGGAAGGAGAATCTGTAACCCACAAATCTTCACAGATTTCAATTCCAAAAATAAATTCAGGCATATTCTTACAATTAAAAATATAGTTTGTTCCTATAGGAACAGACTTACCATAAAATATAGTTTGAGAATTTTTTATACCCGGAGTAAAATGTCTTGCTTCATAAAATTCAGAATAGTTTGGAATATTTTTTTTAGTAATTAAAGCTAACAACTTTCCCTTTTGAAAAACAGCAGCGCAATTATAAATTTTACCTTCAAAAGAATAAGGAAGACCGACAATATTTATCATATCGTAATCAGCGGTATCGTTTATAATTTTATTTAAAGAAAGAGCGGCTGAATCAAGTAAAGCTTTTTGAAAAAACAAATCACCGCAGGTATATCCGGTTATAGAAAGTTCCGGAAAAGAACACAGCATAACCCCGGCTTCATGTGCATCTTTTATCATATTTATAATACAACCTGCATTATATTCACAATCTGCAACTTTTAAATCCGGAGTAGCGCATGCAATTTTAACAAAACCATGTTTCATATTGGATACCTCTTAATAAATTCAATAATCATATATATTATAACCTAAATAAAAACAATATGCAAGAAAAAATTAACTTTTATTTGTATAATTTTAAAGATTTTTTAAATTTAACAAATAAAATAATCTCTGCAATTTTTATATATATTGTTTTTAAACATAACCATAAGACTATAAAGCACGCTGGAATAATTATTATATCTCCATATTTAGTATAAAATGTTATATTACTATTTGTATAAATATCAGCTGAAACAGTGTCAGAACAATTTATATTTGTTTTTTCAATTACTTCGCCATTTGCAGATATGACAGAAGATACCCCTGTATTTGTACAGTTAATTACATATTTTTTATTTTCAACTGCTCTTAAAATTGAATGTGAATGGTGTTGGTAAAGAGGTATCTTTCTTCCAAGCCAAGAATCGTTTGTCAGTATAACAATTGCTTCAGCGCCTAGAGCCGAATTTTTAGATATATGATCCGGAAATATTGATTCAAAACAAATACCGCATCCTAATTTACCTATTTCTGTTTCAATTAAAATTGATTCATCTCCTTTAGTAAATGGATTTGATATAAATTGAATATTACTTTCAGTAAAAAATGGATTATATTCTCCGAACGGTACTAAAATTTGTTTAAAATATATTTTTGAATATTGTTTATTGGGGTACGCTGCCGCACAGGCATTATATTGGTATTCTCCTTTATTGTACTGAGCGCCGAATAATATAGTTATATTTTTTTCATTACAAAATTCAAAAAGCTTTTGTTTTAATAAATTATTTTCAAATATACCTCTTGATAATGCAGTTTCAGGATAAATAACTAATTTAGTGTTATTATCTAAATTTTTATCCGTCAATTTTAAATATTTATCTAAAATGTCTTCCGGCGCTGTATTCCATTTTTCTTTTTTTGAAAAATTACCCTGTACCAATAAAACATTTTCAGCTTCACTGTTATTTTGTGTACCTTGAATAATTATTTCTCCAGCAATAGTATTTAACAAATATATATTTAATGCAAAAATTAAAAATATATATGATTTTTTCTTTTTATAAATAAAAAAACAAGCAATCATAAAATTAATTAATAATATTAGGAAAGTAATAAATAATCCGCCTAGAATACTTGCAGTTTGTATAAATTTTATATCTTTAACAACAATATTGCATAGTCTGTTCCAGGGAAATGCAAATGGGACGAATTGTCCTTGCAGCCATTCTCCAAATATATATAAAAAACTTAAAATTAAAATATCTGTAAATATATAATTTGTATTTTTATAAATAGTAAATGGAAGTATAAATATTATTGATAATAAAATTGAAATAATTAATAGTAAAATAACTGATATAATAATTCCTAAATACTTATTTTCAAAATAATTAACTCCAATTGATAAAATCCATATGTCTGAAATACAATAAAATATAAATGTAAAATTAAACAAAATTAATTTCGTATGGCATTTATATTTTAAAATTACATAAAAAACCGGTGAAATAGAAAAAAATATGGCAAACCATAAACAATTAATATTAAATGACAATGCTGATATTAGTCCAGACAACGCAGATATGCAAATACATTTATTCTTATTCATTTTAAAATCCTGTTTTTATAAAGTCATAAAATTATATTTTCAAAAAAAATAAAAAATATTCTTTATTGTTTGTTGTTTTAATTAATTATAATATTTAGATAAAAGCAAAAATCCTCTTGCAATTTTGTGAAAATTGTTGTATTATATTATAGTATTGTTAGGTGTTAGGAGCTTTTACATGGAATTGATTTCAATTATTGTCCCTTGTTATAATGAACAGGAAGTTCTTCCGATGTTCTACGATGAGATTACAAAAACTATGAATGACATGAAAGTTGGTAATTCTCAGCTGGATTTTGAATTGTTATTTATAAATGACGGTTCAAAAGATAATACTTTAAATATGCTTAGGGAATTAGCTTATAAGGATAAACATGTCCGTTATATTTCTTTTTCCCGAAATTTTGGCAAAGAAGCAGGAATGTATGCCGGTCTTGAAAATTCAAAAGGTGATTATGTGGTTATTATGGACGCTGACTTGCAGCATCCTCCTGCATATATTCCCAAAATGTATGATTATGTTAAAAATCATGGATATGACTGTGCTACTACACGCAGAATAAACAGAAAAGGCGAATCTAAAATACGTTCATGGTTTGCAAGAAAATTCTATAAAATCATGAATAAAATTTCCCAGACTGAAATAGTAGACGGCGCTCAGGATTTTAGATTTATGACGCGTCAGATGGTTGATTCAATATTGTCTATGAAAGAATATAATCGCTTTTCAAAGGGAATTTTCAGCTGGGTAGGATTTAATGTCAAGTATATAGAATATGAAAATGTTGAAAGAGCTGCGGGTACTACAGCCTGGTCATTCAGTAAGTTATTCTCATATTCACTTGAAGGTATTTTTGCTTTTTCAACTGCGCCGCTTGCTTTGGCTTCTCTTCTCGGCATATTAAGCTGTCTGATTGCATTTATAATAATTATTGCCATTGTTATTAAAACGCTTGTATTTGGAGAAGATGTTCAGGGGTACCCGACTATTGTTTGTGCAATTTTCTTTGTGGGCGGTTTACAGCTTTTTTGTATAGGTATTCTTGGACAATATTTATCTAAAACTTATCTTGAAACTAAGCAAAGACCAGTGTATTTGATAAAGGAAACTGAACAATTTGTAAAAGATAAAAATGAAAAAGATTAATAAAATAAATATCAGTGACAAAAACAATAAAATGAACTGGCATATAAAATTAATGTTTATTTTTTTGTTCTGTACTTTAGTTGTTATGTTAGCGGCATTAATTAAATTTTATTATGATGTTAATAAAGAAAATAATCAGGCTTATCTGGATTCAAATATTATTACTGATCTCAGTACTGATAAAACTAACTATAAAATTATTAGAAATGACGATGGTATGTTGGGTATTGTTGATAGTGAAGGCAGGTCGGTTATTGAGCCGCAATGGGATAACATTTATATTCTGAATTCAAATCGATTTGCCGTTCAAAAAAAGATAAATGACGTTCTTAAAATGGGTATAATCGATAGTGATGAAAATTATATTACTCCATTTATTTATACCAAATTTATTTCTGTCGATAACGATTATTTAATAGGTTATTTTGAAAATGAAACGGGCTTTTCTGTGTTTGATACATGCGGTAACTTAATTACTGATAAAAAATGGTTGAAATATCAATATGATAAAGACAATAAAAAATTAACTTTATCAAATGATTCTGGAGACTATATTTTCTTAAATGATAATAATAAAATAATATGTTCGGAAATTAAATTCTCACGAAAAATAAAATCAGAAATTAATATTACATTTGATGTTAATAATGCTGAATTAATAGAGCAGACAAATTCAGATGATTTATTTGATATTTTTAATATCATGTGCACATATTTTGAGGCTCTTACCTCAAATAATATGGAGGAAATTAAAAAGATAACCAATGATCAATACTATTCGTCTCTTTCACTAAATAATTTTTTTAATAATTGTGAAATTAAAAATATATCAAATGTAAAAATTGAAAAGTTTATTTCGGAAGAATATACATATATCTTATCTGTAGAAGTAATTTATGATTATAAGAATCATGAAAAAAATATAAAAAATTTAAAATCTTTATTGTCGCTGATGGTTATTAAAGACGGCGATTCAATGATATTAAAAAGTATTAATAAAGAAGAATTATAAAATGGAAAAGGTGATTAAATTATGAGTAAAAAAGTTGCTGTTATTATGGGGAGCGACAGCGATCTTCCCGTTGTTAAACAAGCTGTTCAAAAACTTAAGGAATTTAATGTTCCGTTTGAAGTGCATGTAATGTCAGCACACCGTACTCCTGAAGATGCGGCTGAATTTTCCAAGCATGCTCAGGAAAACGGTTTTGGAGTAATAATATCCGCAGCCGGTAAAGCAGCGCATTTGGGGGGAGTTTTAGCAGCTCATACAACGCTTCCTGTAATTGGAATTCCAATAAAATCATCAACCTTAGACGGTCTTGACGCTTTACTTTCAACTGTTCAGATGCCAAGCGGCATACCTGTAGCAACTGTGGCAATTGACGGTGCGGTAAACGCTGCGATTCTTGCTGTACAGATTCTTGCATTATCTGATAAAGAATTATCAGATAAACTTGTTGATATGAAAAAACAAATGTCAGAATCAGTTAAAGCTAAAGATAAAAAAATTTCTCAGGAAATAAATAATTTAATTTAATTTGGAGGAAAGTTAAATGGAAAATATTGTTAGAACAGAACAGCTTTATGAAGGCAAAGCCAAAAAGGTTTTTGCAACAAATAATGACAACTATGTTATTGTCGATTACAAAGATGATGCTACAGCATTCAACGGTGAAAAAAAAGGTACCATAAATAATAAAGGGGTCATTAATAATAGGGTGACTAATCATCTTATGAAACTTCTAGAAAAAAATGGTATACCTACTCATCTTGTCGAAGAAATTTCAGACCGTGAAACAATTGTAAAACGTGTAACAATCGTACCTCTCGAAGTAATAGTAAGAAATATAGCCGCAGGCTCACTGTCCAAAAGAATAGGTTTAGACGAGGGTATAAAACTAAACAAAACAGTTTTAGAATACTGTTATAAAGATGATGATCTTGGAGATCCAATGGTAAATGAATATCATATAATGGCAATGGAATGGTGTACAAAAGATGAATTGGATTTGATTGCATCTTACGCACTTAAAATTAATGATATACTCTCTGAATATTTAAAGGATCTTAATATTGAATTAATTGATTTTAAGCTGGAATTCGGCAAGACATCTGACGGCACTATTGTACTGGCAGATGAAATTTCTCCTGACACATGCCGTTTCTGGGACAGCGTTACTCATGAAAAGCTTGATAAGGACAGATTCAGAAGAAATATGGGCGGCGAGGAAGACGCATATAAAGAAATTATGAAAAGACTTCTGGGAGAATAATTTTTTCATCTGAATGGAGTAAAATTTATGTTTGATCAAATAAAAGAAGAATGCGGCGTATTCGGTATATACAGTAAAGATACTATGGATGTCGCATCTCAGACATACTTTGCATTATATGCTTTACAACACCGAGGACAGGAAAGCTGCGGAATTGTTGTAAATGACAAAGGTATTTTGTCATATCATAAAGATCTTGGTCTTGTTCCTGATGTTTTTAATGAAGGGAATCTGAGAAAACTTGGTATGGGTAACATAGCTATAGGACATGTAAGATATTCTACTACGGGTAAATCCAATCGATCAAATGCTCAGCCTTTAGTTGTCAGGCACATAAAAGGACCTATGGCTATAGCTCACAATGGAAATCTTGTCAATGCAAGAGATTTACGTGAAAAATATGAATTAAACGGCGGAATATTTCACAATACAAATGATACTGAAGTAATTTCATATGCAATAACAGAACAAAGGTTAATTCAGCCGTCTATTGAAAAAGCAGTTGAACAGGCTATGTATAAGTTTAAGGGAGCATATTCTCTTGTTATCATGTCTCCTAAAAAACTCATAGCTGCAAGAGATCCTCAGGGATTCAGACCGCTTTGTATGGGTGAAACGGAAACGGGCGCTATTGTTTTTGCTTCTGAAAGCTGTGCTTTGGACAGCATTGGTGCACGATTTATCAGAGATGTTGAACCGGGAGAGATTATCATTGTTGATAAAAACGGAGCGCATTCTTTAAAAACCCATTGTGGTCAAAAAACCTCCATGTGTGTATTTGAATATGTGTATATTGCACGTCCCGACTCTGTTATTGAAGGTTCGAGCGTACACCAGGCAAGATTAAACGCAGGAAAAAAATTATGGCAGGAATCTCCGGTAGAAGCGGATGTTGTTGTGGGTGTTCCGGACAGTGGTCTTGACGCTGCTTTGGGATTTTCAATGGCGTCCGGAATACCATACGGCGTTGGATTTATAAAAAATCGGTATGTCGGCAGAACTTTTATTCAGCCTAGCCAGTCTCAGCGGTCTAATTCGGTTAGAATAAAACTGAATGTAATTAAAGATGTTGTCAAAGGAAAAAGGGTAGTATTGATTGATGATAGTATTGTACGCGGCACAACAAGTGCAAGAATAGTTAATCTTATACGTGAAGCCGGAGCAACAGAAGTTCATATGCGTATATCCAGTCCGCCGTTTACAAATCCATGTTACTTTGGCATTGACATCGACAGTAAAGAAAATTTAATTGCCTGTCAGATGAGTATTGAGGAAATTGCAAAAGAAATAGGCGCCGATTCATTGGGATATCTAAGTATTGAAGGGGTTAAAAATATTGCTGAAAATGCAAAATGTAATTTCTGTACAGGATGCTTTACGGGAGAATATCCTATAAGAGTTCCTAAAGAAATGCCCAAAGATAAATTTGAACGTAAAATTGACGAATAAATAAATTTTTGGAGGATCATTTAATGAAAAGCTTTTCTGAAAGTTATAAAAAGGCCGGTGTTGATGTTACAGCTGGTTACAAAGCTGTTGAACTGATGAAAGTTCATGTTCAAAAAACTATTACAGACGGCGTTATATCCGGTATCGGTGGTTTTGGAGGCTTATTTGAGCCTGACCTGACAGGTATAAAAAAACCTGTATTTGTTTCAGGTACAGACGGCGTCGGCACCAAATTAAAAATTGCTTTTTTAATGGACAAGCATGATACAATTGGTATTGATTGTGTTGCTATGTGCGTCAACGATATAATTTGCTGTGGTGCAAAACCTCAGTTTTTCCTTGATTATATTGCTGTCGGTAAAAATTATCCTGAAAAGGTAGCAGAAATAGTATCCGGCATCGCAGACGGATGTGTACAGTCAGGATGTGCGCTTATCGGCGGCGAAACAGCTGAAATGCCGGGTTTTTATCCTGTTGATGAGTATGATGTAGCAGGATTTGCAGTAGGGGTTGTAGACAAGGAAAAAATACTGAAGCCGGAAACTCAAAAAGCTGGGGATATATTGATTGCAATAAAATCCAGCGGAGTACATTCTAATGGTTTTTCATTAATAAGAAAAGTTTTTACGGTCAATGAACAAACTCTGGCAAGACATTTCTCTGATCTTGGAACAACACTTGGCGATTCTTTACTCACGCCTACAAAAATTTATGTAAAACCAATTCTTTCATTACTTGAACAAGTTAATGTTAAAGCAATTTCTCATATTACAGGCGGAGGATTTTATGAAAATATTCCCCGTTCACTGCCAAAAGGTATATCTGCACAAATCTGCAGAAATAATGTTCAGATTCTTCCTATATTCGACTTGATTGCAAGAACAGGTCATATTCCGGAAAGAGACATGTTTAATACGTTTAATATGGGTGTGGGAATGACTGTATCTGTTGATAAAAATAATGCTGATAAAGCGGTTGAAATTTTAAATAATTCAGGTGTTGAAGCATATATTTTAGGCGAACTGGTTAATAGCGATGAAGGTGTTATTATTAATTAAGCGAGGTAAATTATGAATATATCAGATAAGCCCTTGAAAAATATTATTGTTTTAGTTTCCGGAGGAGGAACTAATTTACAGGCGCTTATTGACGCTCAGAATAATGGACAAATTATCGGCGGCAAAATATCGTGTGTAATTTCATCAAATCCCAATGCATACGCATTGGTAAGAGCAAAAGAAAACGGTATTCCTACCAGAATAATTCCAAGAAAATCATATAAAGATAATAAAAGCTACAGCGAGGCAGTCTTGGAAGCCCTCTATGAAGAATATGCTGATTTAATTGTTCTTGCAGGATTTATGACTATTCTTGATAAAAGTATCGTTAAGGCTTATCCTTATAAAATAATAAATGTTCATCCTGCTTTGATACCATCATTCTGCGGTCAAGGATTTTATGGTTTAAAAGTACATGAAGAAGCATTAAAATATGGAGTTAAAATAAGCGGAGCTACTGTGCATTTTGTAAATGAAATTGCAGACGCAGGCGCTATCATTATGCAGAAAGCAGTTGCTGTTAAAAATGATGATACTCCGGAAAAACTTCAAAAGCGTATTATGCAGGAAGCAGAATGGAAAATTCTTCCTGAAACTGTTTCGTTATTTTGTCAGGATAGAATTGAAATTAATAATGGCAAAGCATACATAAAGGAAGATTAAGTTAAAAAACAATATTTCTGTACTTAAAGCAAATTATATATACATTTATTTTGAAATAACAAAGAAGGGAATATTATGAATAAAATTGATATTGCAATGGAACTCACCGGTAATTCTTACCCGGGGAGAGGAATCATAATCGGAAAATCTGAAAATGGTAAAAATGCGGTTACAGCATATTTTATAATGGGACGCAGTGAAAACAGCCGTAACAGAGTATTTGTAGAAGATGGCGAAGGTATTAGGACGCAGGCATTTGATCCGGAAAAATTGTCTGATCCTAGTCTTATAATTTATTCTCCTGTAAGAGTATTGGGAAATAAAACCATAGTAACAAACGGTGATCAAACAGATACCATTTATGATTTAATGAATAATCAGCTTACTTTTGAACAGGCTTTGCGAACAAGAGAGTTTGAACCTGACGCTCCAAACTATACTCCAAGAATTTCGGGTATAATAAAGGTTGAACCAAATAAAACTTTCAACTATGCGCTTTCAATTTTAAAAAGTGCTGACGGAAATCCGGAATCCTGCAGCAGATTTACATTCTCATATAATAATCCAATAAATGGTGAAGGACACTTTATCCATACATATATGAGTGATGGTAATCCTCTTCCGAGTTTTGAAGGAGAACCAAAGCTTATTTCAATTCCTGATAGTATAGAAGAATTTTCTCAATTACTATGGAATAACTTAAATTCTGATAATAAAGTTTCGTTATTTATCAGATTTATAAATTTAGAAACCGGAAAATATGAATCAAAAATAATTAATAAAAATTGTTAGGAGAAGTTTTATGTCTGCTGAAATGTTTTTAAAGTATGGATGTAATCCAAATCAGAAGCCTTCTAAAATTTATATAAATAATGGTGAATTACCTATAACGGTATTAAACGGTAATCCGGGATATATTAATTTATTGGACGCTTTTAATGGCTGGCAATTGGTAAAAGAACTTAAAGAAGCAACCGGATTATGTGCCGCAACTTCATTTAAACATGTATCTCCTGCCGGAGCAGCTGTGGGTATTCCTTTGGATGAAACTCTGAAAAAAGTTTATTTTGTTGATGATCTTGAAGATCTTTCACCAATGGCATGTGCTTATGCAAGAGCCAGAGGCGCTGACAGAATGTCTTCATACGGCGATTTTGTTGCGTTATCTGATACCTGTGACGTACCAACTGCTAAAATGCTTCAGCGAGAAGTCTCTGACGGCATTATTGCTCCTGATTATACAGATGAAGCATTAGAAATTTTAAAGTCCAAGAGAAAAGGCACATATAATATAATAAAAATTGATCCTAATTATGTTCCGGAAGAAATTGAAACTAAACAGGTTTTCGGAATAACATTTGAACAGGGAAGAAATAATTTAAAAATTAATAATGAACTTCTTCAAAATATTGTTACCGATAATAAAGAGATTCCTGAAGATAAAAAACGTGATTTGCTTATATCGCTAATCACATTAAAATATACACAGTCTAATTCAGTTTGTTACGTAAAGAACGGACAGGCAATCGGTATCGGTGCCGGTCAACAGTCAAGAATTCATTGTACCAGATTGGCAGGCAATAAAGCAGATATATGGTGGCTGCGTCAGTCTCCACAGGTTTTGAATCTGAAATTTGTTGATAATATCAGAAGACCTGATCGCGACAATGCTATTGATGTTTATATTTCCGATGAATATATGGATGTTTTAGCTGACGGTGCATGGCAAAATATTTTTAAGGAAAAACCACCGGTATTTACTAAGGGCGAACAAAAAGAATGGCTTGAAAAAAATACTGATGTATGCCTTGGTTCCGATGCATTTTTCCCATTCGGCGATAATATTGAACGAGCTAAAAAAAGCGGTGTATTATATATTGCAGAACCAGGAGGTTCTATAAGAGACGACAATGTAATTGAAACCTGCAATAAATATAATATGGCTATGGCTTTTACAGGAATACGTCTTTTCCATCATTAATTTTTTTAAGTTATATAATTAATATGTTAAGGAGATAAAATATGAACGTATTGGTTGTCGGCGGCGGCGGCAGGGAACATGCAATTATAATGAAACTTGCTGAAAGTCAAAAAATTAATAAATTATACTGTACCCCGGGAAACGGTGGTATAAAGAAATATGCACAATGCTTTTCAGTTAATGCAACCGATATAGACGGTGTTGTAAAGCTTGCTAAAGAATTATCTGTTGATATGGTTGTTGTTGCTCCGGACGATCCACTAGTTCTCGGTATGGTTGATGCATTAAAAGCCGAAGGCATTAAAGCTTTCGGACCTAATAAAGCAGCAGCTATTATTGAAGGCAGTAAAGTTTTTTCAAAAGATCTTATGAAAAAATATGGTATACCTACAGCTAAATATGAAATTTTTTCAAATTCAGCTGCGGCAATAGAATATTTAAAAAATGAAAATAAATATCCTGCTGTTATTAAAGCAGATGGATTGGCCTTAGGTAAGGGAGTCATAATTGCTCAGAATTTTGATGAGGCAAAAGACGCTGTAATATCTATTATGGAAGATCAGATTTTTGGAAAAAGCGGTTCTAATATTGTTATAGAAGAATTTTTAACAGGTCCGGAAGTATCTGTATTGTGTTTTACAGACGGTAAGACAATTTCACCTATGGTATCTTCTATGGATCATAAACGTGCACTGGATAATGATGAAGGATTAAATACCGGCGGAATGGGAACTGTTGCACCAAATCCATATTATACAAAAAACATTGCTGATGTGTGTATGAAGTCAATTTTTATCCCTACAATTAAAGCAATGTCAAAAGAAAACAGAACATTTAAAGGCTGTCTTTATTTTGGTTTAATGATAACAGAAAACGGTCCAAAGGTAATTGAATATAATTGCCGTTTTGGAGATCCGGAAACTCAGGTTGTTCTTCCTTTACTTGACACCGATTTAGTTGATATAATTAATGCTGTTATAAATGAAACATTAGATCAATTAGATATTAAATGGAAAAATCAATCTGCCGCATGTATTATTATGGCAAGCGGGGGATATCCTAAAAAATATGAAACAGGAGTTGAAATAACCGGTTTGGACGAAAAGGGACAATTAAATAATTCTTTGGTTTTTCATGCAGGTACAAAGCTTGAAAATCAAAAATTTTATACATCCGGCGGAAGAGTATTAGGAGTTACTGCGATATCAGATAAGCTGAATGTCGCACTTGATATTGCATATAATTCTGTTTCTAAAATACATTTTGATAAAATGCACTATAGAAAAGATATTGGTCAGAAAGCATTAAAATCAAATAAAATACAGGAAGAATTAATATGTTACTAAATAGATTTTTACCTAGAATAGAATTTGATAATTATGAAGATTTTAAAGAAAACTATAAAGTAAATGTACCTGAAAATTTTAATTTTGGTTATGATATTGTTGATGAATGGGCTAAACAGGAACCGGAAAAATTAGCTTTAGTATGGTGTAATGATCATAATGAGGAATATAAATTTACATTTACTGATATATCTAAATTGTCAAATAAAGCGGCAAACTATTTCAAAAGTATAGGTATAAGCAAGGGTTCCGTTGTAATGCTTATTTTACGCAGAAGATGGGAATATTGGATATGTGCTGTTGCTCTTCATAAAATAGGTGCAATAGTTATACCTGGTTCTTTACAGCTTACAGCTAAAGATATAGTATACAGAGGAAACGCTGCTGAAATTACTGCTATAGTCAGTATAAATGATGATTTTGTAATTAATCAAATAGAATCTGCTGACTGTGATATACCGTCGTTAAAGCATAAAATTGTTGTAGGAGAAAAATATAGTACATGGGATTATTTTGAAGATGAAATTCAGAAATTCTCAGATATATTTGAACGTCCTGTTAATGAAGAAGCAAATAAATGGGACGATACAATGCTTATTTATTTTACTTCCGGTACTACTGGTATGCCTAAAATGGTTAAACATAACTTTGCGCATCCTTTAGGTCATATAGTAACTGCAAAATATTGGCAGCAAGTACAGGAAAATAAACTTCATATGAGTGTTTCGGACTCAGGTTGGGCAAAATTTGGCTGGGGAAAAATATATGGACAATGGATTTGCGGAGCAGTAATTTTTTGTTATGATATGGATAAATTTATTCCGCTTAAACTGCTTGAAAAAATAACCGAATATAAAGTTACTACTTTTTGTGCTCCTCCTACTATGTTTAGATTTATGTTACAGGAAGATGTTTCAAAGTTTGATTTATCAAATATAAAAACATGCTGTATTGCAGGCGAACCTTTAAATCCGCAGGTATTCAATGATTGGTATAAATTAACCGGATTAAAACTTCGTGAAGGTTTCGGTCAAACGGAAGGAACTGTTTTAATTGCTAATTTTAAATGGATGGAACCATCGGCAGGTTCTACCGGAAAACCATCACCTTTGTATGATATACGGCTTATTAACAATGATGGAAATGACTGCAAACCGGGTGAAGAAGGAACAATTGTAATTTATGGGGTCAATAAAAAGCTTCCTATAGGATTATTTACAGGTTATTATCATAATCCTGAACTAACTGATAAAGCTCTTGGCGGGGAATATTATGACACCGGCGATATGGCTGTGCGTGATGAAAACGGATATTATTGGTTTATGGGCAGAAATGATGATGTAATAAAATGTTCCGGTTACCGCATAGGTCCATTTGAAGTAGAAAGCGCAATGATAGAACATCCATCGGTAGTCGAATGTGCAATAACTTCTGCTCCGGATCCGATTCGCGGTCAAGTAGTAAAAGCAACAGTTGTGTTAGCTAAAGAATATACTCCTAGCGAAGAACTAACTAAAGAATTACAAGAACATGTAAAGCGTACTACAGCGCCTTATAAATATCCAAGAATTATTGAATATGTTAATGAATTGCCAAAAACTATTGGCGGCAAAATAAAACGTAAAGAAATTAGAATGCAGGATAATAGCAAATGATAAAAACCCGGAGGAATTTATGAATGAACGATTGCCTTTTCTTCAGCAAAAGACGTCCAAATTGACAATTTCGCCGGGTGTTTATTTAATGAAGAATAAAAATAACGATATTATATATATAGGTAAAGCTAAAAATTTAAAAAACCGAGTAAGCAGTTACTTTAGACATAATTCGAGTCATACACCAAAGGTTTTACACATGGTTGAAAATGTTTATGATTACGATTTTATTGTAACTGACAGTGAATATGAAGCATTGATTTTGGAATGCAGTTTAATTAAACAGCATAAACCTAAGTATAATATATTGCTTAAGGATGATAAAGGATACTTTTATATTAAAATTTCGAATGATTTGTACCCGAAAATTACTGCTGAAAAAAATGTAGATAAAACTGGTGAATTCTTTGGTCCATATACAAGTTCTTTTATTGCTACTCAAACTGTAGATGAAGTCAATAAAGTATTTAAATTACCAACCTGTAAATACAAATTTAATGAAAAAAGAAAACCTATGAGACCTTGTCTAAATTATCATATAAATCAATGCATAGGTCTTTGTCATAATGATATTACTCCAGAAGAATTTAATGAAATTATTAATCAAGCTAAATCATATATTCAAAATGGAAATAATTTATCAATAAAGAAGCTTCAATTGCAAATGGATAAAGCATCTGAAAACTTGGACTTTGAAAAAGCAGCAAGAATAAGAGATAGAATCAATGCTATTACAAAATCTAATCAAAAACAAAAAATATTTGATATAGATCTAAAAAGCTGTGATTTTATTGCTTCATCCCAAAGTTCCAATGGAATTTGCATTTCTTTATTAATTTATAGAAATGGGCGTCTTTTTGATAAATTGATTTTTTCATATTGTAATGAAGAGTGCGATGAAAATTATTTAGAATCATTTTTGATAATGTACTATACTTCTCAGGATAATATTCCTAAAAATATAGTTCTTGAGGAAAAAATTGAAAATGTAGAATTAATAAAAAAAGTGCTATGTGATAAATGTAATCATAACATTAAATTTTCATTTCCTCAAAAAGGTAACTTATTAAAATATATTATGATGGCAAAATCAAATGCTGAAGAGTATTTATCTGTCCAAAATGGGAGAACCAGAAAAGAAATATCAGCACTTGAAGAATTATCCAAAATTTTAGGTTTGAAAAAACCTCCTGAATACATAGAAGCATATGATATTTCTAATTTATCATCATCTTCAATGGTTGCAGGAATGGTTGTGTTTAAAAATGGACGTCCATTTAAAAAAGCATATAAGCGATTTGCCATAAAAGACAACCTTATTCAAAACGACTATGCATGTATGCAGGAAGTTATCGAAAGGCGATTTAATGAATATTTGCATGGAAATGACAGTGGGTTCATTACACTACCAGATTTAATTTTACTTGACGGTGGCAAAGGACATGTTAATGCAGTATTACAGACAATAAAAAAATTTAATTTAGATATTCCGATATATGGTCTTGTTAAGGACAATAAACACAGAACGCGAGCTATAGCTACAGGCGGCAGTGAAATATCTGTCTCGAAAAAATCTCAAGCGTTTATTTTGATGACAAAAATTCAGGATGAAGTTCACAGATTTGCAATATCATATATGAAAACGAAACATACAAAAAATAGTTTCAGTTTTGAATTAACAAAAGTAAAAGGCATAGGATCAAAAAAAGCTCAAAAACTTATTTTGGAGTTTAAAACTAAGGAAAATTTAAAAAAAGCTAGTCCAGAGGAATTATCTAAAATAGCAGGTGTAAATAGTAACATTGCCGAAGAGTTATACAACCTGATTCAAAATTTATAAAGTAGGTGAAATGATGAGAGTTATCACAGGAATAGCAAAAGGTATAAGACTGGAAACTATGGAAGGTTTGGATGTACGTCCCACAACTGATAAGGTTAAAGAAGCTATATTTTCATCAATTCAGTTTGAATTATATAATTCAGATGTTCTGGATTTATTTGCCGGCAGCGGCCAGTTGGGAATTGAAGCGCTAAGCAGGGGAGCACAGTCGGCAGTATTTATTGATAATTCTAAAAAATCCATTGAACTTGTCAAAAAAAATCTTGAAAAAACAAAACTTATTAAACAAGCTCAGATATTTCAAATGAATAGTTATGATTTTCTTAAACAAACAAATAAAAAATTTGATTTTATTTTTCTGGATCCCCCATATAATAAAGGAATATTAACTGAAATATTGCCATTATTGTCTGATAAATTAAATTATAATGGTAAGATTATCTGTGAATATGAACAAAATTTGATTTTACCTGAAAAAATTGTAGATTTAATATTGAAAAAAAATTATAAATATGGTAAAATAAATATATCAATGTTTTGTCGTTATGGAGAGGATGAATAAATTGAAAAGAATAGCTGTTTGTCCGGGAAGTTTTGATCCTATAACTTTTGGACATATTGATATAATTAAAAGAGCATCACAGCTATTTGATGAAGTTGTTGTTTTAATTTCAGTCAATACAGTTAAATCACCCAGTTTTACTGAATCGGAACGTATGATGATGATAAAAAAAAATACTAGTGAATTTGGTAATGTTGTTATTGACGTTCTGGATGGTCTTTTAGCTGATTATGTAAAGAAAATTGGCGCAGTTGCAATTGTTAAAGGTCTTAGAGCTGTTAGTGACTTTGAATATGAATTTCAGATGGCTCTTGCAAATAAAAAACTATACAATGGCGCTGAAACAGTATTTCTAACAACTTCAACGGAAAATATGTACTTAAGTTCAAGCGTTGTTAAGCAAATTGCTTATTTTGGCGGTGACATAAGTCATTTCGTACCTGAAAACGTGCTTGATTTTATAAGAAAAAGGCTTATAAAGGAGTAATTTTATGAATAATAAAATTGATGAGATACTTGATGAAATGGATGAGGTTCTTGATAAAGCTAAACCGTTTCCCTTTGCTGGAAATAAGTTTCTCGTTGATGCAGATAGAATGCGAGAACTTGTTAATGATGTTAGATTGAATATGCCTCATGAAATAAAAGATGCAAGGCTTGTTGCTTTTGATAGAGAAAGAATATTAAATGAAGCTAAGGCAAAGGCAGAATCAATTATAAGTCAGGCTGAAAAAAGAGCTGCCACAATGGTTTCTCAGGATGCAATAGTTAAGGAAGCTAAGAAAAAAGCTGTGGAACTTCTCACAAAAGCACAGAATAATGCCAAGGAAATAAAAAAATCAGCTAATGGATATGTTGATAACTTAATGAATAATACTGAAAAATTCATGAGTATTGCATTACAGGATGTTAAAAAACAAAAATCTAAAATTCGAGAAGACAGACGATAAATTGATACTTTATCAAGAATAATTAGATAAATACGCAAAGAGGCGAATCATTTTATGATACGTCTCTTTTTTTAAGGTGGATTTTTATGGATAAAATAGATATCAAATTAATAACATTATTACAGGAAAATGCCAGATATCCTCTAAAATTTCTAGCTTCACAAGTTTTCTTGTCTGCTCCTGCAGTTTCATCAAGAATCAACAAACTGGAAAAGCAGGGTATAATATTGGGATACAATACTGTTATTGACAAACAAAAATTAGGATATCACATAACAGCATTTATAAATCTTGAAATGACGCCAAATCAAAAGGCTGAATTTTATCCGTTTATACATAGTTGTCCAAATGTTCTGGAATGTAACTGTGTTACGGGCAGTTTTTCTATGTTAATTAAAGTGGCGTTTCCCAGTACACAAGAATTAGATATATTTATAGGGAAACTTCAGCACTTTGGAAATACATCGACACAAATTGTTTTTTCAACACCTGTTCCAAACAGAGAAATTAAAATTAGTGAATAAATTTATTTTTTCTTATTTTTAATATTTGCAAGAGGTGAACTGTCTGCGGCATTTTTTAGTATATCGTTCGACAAATGAGTATATATCTCTGTCGTTGCAATACTTTTATGTCCAAGTATTTCTTTTAGAGTTAACGTGTCAACATTTCCGTATTGATACATCAATGTTGCAGCAGTATGTCTTAATTTATGTACTGAAATTCCTTTTCCAGATAATCCCGTTGCTTGTAAAGTTTCTTCTACAATTTGTTCAACACGTCTGCGGCTGATACGTCTGCCTTTTTTACTTAAAAATAATGCGTCAGGTTCTAATATTGAATTTTCACGTGATTCTATGTAGTCCTGAAGCGATTGTATGCATGCGTCATTGAGGTAGATCATACGTTCTTTATTGCCTTTACCCAATAATTTAATTTTTCGTTCCTTAAAATTAATATCAGATATATTGATTCCAACTAATTCACTTAAACGCATACCACAATTTAAAAAAAGAGTAATCATACAGTAATCACGCAATGAATTAAATTTATTATTGGCAGCATTTTCAAGAAGCTCCTGACTTTCTTCAAGTGTTAAATATTTTGGTAAGGATTTTTTTAGACTTGGAAGCTCAAGATTTACGGTAGGATCGTTTTTTAATATACATGCTTGCTTAGTAAGATACTTAAATAAACTTTTAATAGAAGAAATTTTTCTTGCGATAGTTTTGTCGTTGTTTTTACGTTCATCTCTTAAAAAATAAATGTATTCATATATTTTATGAAGATTTACATTTTCAAGAACTTTTAAATCAAAATTTTGTATATCAATTTTATTAAAATCTATATCTTCGGATGAATTCATATATATCAGATATCTAAAAAAAACTCTTATATCTATCAGATATCCTTCAGCTGTTCGTTCAGATTTTGCTTTTACTAGTGTTAAATGAAACCAGTAATCATTAATAAAATCCGGAAATTCTTTTAAATTAATTTTTTTCATTTTTTTGCACCTCTAATTTCGCTAAATTTGTATTTAGCGAAATAAATAAAATTTTATTTTTCTTCTTTCCTACCAGTTTTTAAATTAAAATTCAATTTTATTATATCATATTTTTTACAGAATTTTCAAGGTACTATTTGACTTTTTTTAAAAATTATGATATGATTAATTAAGTATAAGATTGAAAGGAACAAACAAATGCAATTTAAAGAATTAGGATTATCAGATGAATTATTATCTGCCGTAAAATCTATGGGATTTGACGAAATGACTGAAATACAGGAAAAAAGTATTCCAGTAATTATGAAAGGTTTGGACATAATTGGCCGTTCAAATACAGGAACTGGAAAAACTGCTGCTTTTGGTATTCCTGTTATAGAAAAAATATTACAAAATGATTCGGATTTTATTCAAACACTTATTTTATGTCCAACGCGTGAACTGGCTCAGCAAGCATGTGAAGAAATAAAAAAATTCAGTAAATATAAAAATTGGGTTAAACCATTAGCTATTTTCGGAGGCGTTTCAATTGATAAACAGATATATCAATTGAAACGAGGAGTTAATATTATTATAGGTACTCCGGGCAGAATTATTGATCATATAAATCGACATACATTAAAATTGCAAAATTTAAAAACTATAGTACTTGACGAAGCCGATGAAATGCTGCAAATGGGATTTCGTGAAGATATTGAAAATATTTTGCAATATATTCCTAAAGAACGCCAAACTATACTTTTTTCCGCAACAATGCCTCCTGAAATTTTGGCTATCACACATAAATATCAAAATAATCCTATTTTAATTAAAACAAATACTAAAAGTAAAACCGTTGAATCTATCGAACAATACTATTATATAGTGCCAATGGGAAAAAAATTTGACGCTTTAGATTTGCTATTAATAAAAAATCAGCCAAAATCTTCTATGATTTTTTGTAATACAAAAAAAATGGTTGATGAATTAACAAATATACTGGTTTCAAAAGGATATAAGGCCGCAGGAATTCATGGAGATATGAAACAATTACAGCGAACTTCAGTTATGAATTCTTTTAAATCCGGTAAAACTTCTATTTTAGTTGCTACAGATGTTGCTGCCCGAGGTATTGACGTTAATGGAATTGATGCTGTTTTTAATTTTGATTTACCACAGGATAATGAATATTATATTCATCGTATCGGCCGAACGGGACGTGCCGGCAAATCCGGAACAGCATATACATTAGTATGTAACCGTAAACAAGTTAGCGATTTAAATATGATTGCTAAAAATACTAAATCTGTAATAAAAGAAAGTGAATTACCAAATAAGTCTGAATTAGTTGATATTGAAATTGAAAATTATGAAAAATTTATTTCACATCTTGCTGATAAAAAAATTTATAAAGAATCATATGATCTTATTAATAGCCTTTTGGAAAAGGGCTGGACTTATGAGAACATTTCAGTTTATTTATTAAATTACTTGTTTGGGGCAAAACTGCAAAATATTCCTGATGTTAAGGTAATTAAATATAATAATTTTTATTTACCAGATAATAAAAATATTAATAAAAGAACTGCTAAAGTCAATATTAATTTAGGAAAAAATCAAAAAATAAATCCTAATTATATTTTAGGCGCTTTAGTTGATGCTACTGGAATTTCCGGTAAAAGTTTTGGAAAAATCAATATCCATGATAACTTTACTACCGTTGATGTACCAATTAATAAAATAGACTATATTGTGAAGTCTATGAAAAACAGTAAAATTAACGGAAATAGGGTCATTGTAAAAAAAGTAGATATGAAAAAAGATATTAGAAATGTTAATAAAAACAAAAAGCAAAAAAATAAAAGCCAGATCTATAAAAAAGGCTGATATTGAGGGAATTTATGAAGATCCTTGTTATTGAAGATGAAGAAGCTATTGCTGATGCTCTTATTCATATGTTGATAAAAAATAAATATCTTGCTGATGCATGCTATGATGGCGAAAGTGGTCTGGACAATGCGTTAACAGGTATTTATGATTTGATAATTTTAGATATAATGCTTCCTAAAATAAATGGATTGGATGTTTTAAAACAAATACGAAATCAACATATTAAGTGTCCTGTTATATTATTGACAGCAAAAGATGAAATTTCAGATAAAGTTACCGGATTGGATTACGGTGCTGACGATTACATAACTAAACCTTTTGCTATTGATGAATTACTGGCTCGAATAAGAAGTATACAAAGAAGAATGAATAATAATATTACAAATGAAAATATTATTAAATTTTCTGATATTTCACTTGATCTTCAAACGTATACGTTATCTTGTAATTCAGATTCTCTTCACCTTGGTCTTAAAGAATTTTGTATTATGGAAGTTTTCATAAATAATCCAAATAAAGTTATAAGTAAAGAACTGCTTATTGAAAAAATTTGGGGATATGAAAGCGATGCTGAATATAATAATGTTGAAGTTTATATTTCTTTTTTAAGAAAAAAACTAAACCATATTCATTCTAATTCATTTATAAAAACTATTAGGGGCGTTGGTTATCGTTTGGAGGATTAAAAATGATAAAACGTCTTAAGCTCAGATTTATTATTGTTAATATGAGTATATTAACATGTGTTTTAATTAGTATACTCGTATCAATTTTCATTCTAATGTACAGTTCTGAAGTAAAGTTATCATATGAATTGATGGAATCCATAAGCAATCAAAAAAATAAAGTTATAAATAACTTTGATAATGTTAGCTCAAATATTATTGATTATGGTACTAATGAATTTAGATTACTTAATAATGAATTTGATGATTATTTCAATAAGGATGAAAAAAACCAAGAACCTCCTTGGCGTCCGCCTGATTCGGATCCAAATAATTATCCTGATGACAATATGTGGCCATTTCCAGATGAACATCCAAAAGATGATGATAAACCATTTGTATATACTAGTCCCCCGCTTACTTCTGAACCTTACAATATTATTACTGAATTTCAAAATAATCAAAATAATACTGAAACAACTGTAGTTAAAGATAAAGAAGAAACAAAAAAATATAATTCTGTAACAGAACCTGCAATCACAAATCCAGTTAATGAAAACAATGTTAATAATGAAACAGAGAAAAAAAATCAAAATGACATAAAGAATAGTACTGAATCATCACAAAATAAAATAACAAAAGTTTCATCTTTATCTAAGACAACGGTTGTAACAAATATCGTTTCTAAAAAAATTCCCGATGAAAAACAACATGATGAAAATTTTCCGGATCCGTTTAAAGGGAAAGTAAAAAGAACTTATATATATATAGAATTTAATGATATTAATCATGTAGATTCCATAATTTACCAGTATTGTGATTCTGAGAATGATGAAGCTGTAAAAAAAGCAGCTGTACAAATTTTTAATTCAAAGAAAGATCGTGGGAAAATAAGTATAGATAAAAACAAATATCGATATCTGTTAAAATACAATCCTCCAAAAGATAATTATTCTATAGTTTTTTTAGACAGAACATTAGAAATATCTACAATAAACAGGCTCTTATTTATTTTTATAATTATTACTGGAATAGGATTAATTTTTATATTTTTTATTAGTGTATTATTAGCTAATTGGACAATAAAACCGGTTGCGAAGGCTTGGGATCAGCAAAAACAGTTTATCGCCGATGCTTCTCATGAGTTAAAAACACCGCTGACAGTTATTTCAACAAACACAGATGTTATTTTATCTAATTCAAGCGATACAGTCGAAAGTCAATCAAAGTGGTTAAATTATATAAAAAATGAAACGATCAGAATGACTAAACTTGTAAATAGTTTACTTTACATTGCCAAATATGATGCTAATGAAACTAAAATTTTATTTAAAAAAATAAATTTAAGCAATATAATTTCTAGTATTTGTCTTCAATACGAGCCTTTAATTTATGAAAATAATAAAAAGTTAATAACTGATATAGATAATAATATTACAATTATGGGTGATGAAGATAAAATTAAACAGTTGTTAAATATATTAATGGATAATGCTTTAAAGTATTCATTAAATAATGGTATTATTAAAATTTCACTGAAAAAAAACAAGCAGTCCAATGTTTATATTACCGTATCAAATTCAAGTGAAACAATCAATAAAGAACAACTCAATAAAATATTTAATAGATTTTTCAGAATTGACAGTTCAAGGAACAGAAAAACCGGTGGTTCAGGATTAGGTTTAAATATCGCTAAGTCAATCGTTGAAATTCATAAAGGTTCAATTAATGTTATGAATAAAGATAATATTACAAGCTTTATTATCACATTTTAAAAAGTGTAAAAAGACCTGAGAAAAGTTATTTTCTTCTCAGGTCTTTTTAATTGCCATAAATTTTCAGTTTAAATCAGATAAGATTGTTGTTTTAGCTTTTAATGATTCTTGAACTAAAATAATTCTTTGATTTTCAGAACCACGAAATTTTAAATTTATATTTTTTTTATTTATTTCAAATTTACCGTCTACTAATATATCAATATAACTTAAAAGTTCATCTGTAAATTGACATCGTACCCTGCTATTTTGTAATAAATCATTTTCAAAATTATAGCCTGTATAACACCATATATTTTTATTAGGAAATATATTTTTTGATTCTTTTACTAAACCTACTAATACTTCTTGGTTTGATGGTTCAAAAGGTTCTCCTCCTATGAGAGTTAATCCAGATATATATTCATGATTCAGGGCTTCAATAATTTCTTTTTGAGTTTCAGACGTATACTTAATTCCATAATTAAAATCCCATGTTTCTTGATTAAAACATCCTGGACAATGATGTGTACATCCTGAAACAAATAGTGAAACTCTTACTCCTAAACCATTTGCAATATCATGTTTTTTTATAGAACCGTAATTCACCTGACCACTTCCCTTTTAAAGATGCAGAACTCTTTCTTTAATTTCCTGTGTTCTTCCCTGATTCCAAAATTGTGTTCCTATATAACCGCATGTCCTTCTTGCAACATTCATTTTATCTTGATCTGTATTGCTGCAATTAGGGCATTGCCAAATTAATTTTCCATCTTTATCGTTTACGATCTGAATTTCACCTTCATAGCCGCATTCACAGCAATAATCGCTTTTAGTATTTAATTCAGCATACATAATGTTCTCATAAATATGTTTCATTAATGTAAGAACAGCTTCAATGTTGTTCTGCATATTGGGTACTTCAACATAGCTTACAGCACCGCCAGGCGATAATTTCTGAAACTTTGATTCAAATGTCAATTTACTGAAAGCATCAATTTCTTCAGTAACATGAACATGATAGCTATTTGTAATATAGTTTCTGTCAGTAACTCCTTTAATAAATCCAAAACGTTTTTGCAGACATTTTGCAAACTTGTAAGTAGTAGATTCTAATGGTGTTCCATATAGACTAAAATCAATATTAGTTTCCTGTTTCCATTTACTGCACACATCGTTTAAGTGCTGCATTACCTGTAAAGCAAATTTTGTACCCTCTTCATCAGTATGTGATTTTCCTGTCATGTATTTAGTACATTCACACAACCCTGCATATCCCAGAGAAATTGTCGAGTAACCGTTAAACAGTAATTTATTAATGGTTTCACCTTTGTGTAATCTTGCTAATGCACCATACTGCCATAGTATCGGGGCAACATCAGACGGAGTATCTAATAATCTTTCATGACGGCACATTAATGCTCGTCTGCATAATTCTAAGCGTTCATCAAAAATTTCCCAGAATTTTTTTTCGTCTTTATTTGAAGAACAAGCCACATCCACCAAATTAATTGTAACAACACCCTGATTAAATCTGCCGTAATATTTCGGATTACCATTTTCATCTATATAAGGGGTAAGAAAGCTGCGGCATCCCATACATGGATAGCAGTGCCCGTTTCCGTTTTTGTCGACTTTATATTCAAGCATTTTCTTTTCAGAAATATAATCAGGAACCATTCTTTTAGCAGTACATTCAGCTGCAAGCTTTGTTATTTCCCAATACTTAGAACCTTCTTTTATATTGTCTTCTTCAAGCACATAAATAAGCTTTGGAAATGCAGGTGTAACATAAACTCCCATTTCATTTTTTACGCCAAGAATTCGCTGTTTTAACATTTCTTCAATAACAAGTGCTAAATCGTCTCTTAAGCTTCCTTCTTCAACTTCATCAAGGTACATAAATATAGTAACAAAGGGAGCCTGACCATTGGTTGTCATTAGAGTAATAACCTGATATTGAATCATCTGAACGCCGCGTTTAATTTCTTCCTTAACACGCATTTCAGCTACTTCATTAATTTTGTCTTCATCAAGAGACAATCCAGCAGCCTTAAATTCTTCAAAAACAATTTTACGAAGTTTTTGACGGCTTATATTAACAAAAGGAGCAAGATGGGATAACGTAATACTCTGCCCGCCGTATTGTGAACTTGCAATTTGTGCTATACATTGTGTTGCTACATTGCATGCAGTAGAAAAGCTTTTGGGTTTTTCAATCATAACTTCACTTATAACTGTTCCATTTTGAAGCATATCTTCTAAATTTACTAAGCAGCAGTTATGCATGTGCTGAGCGAAATAATCAGAATCATGAAAATGTATTATACCTTCTTCATGTGCCTTTACTATCTCTTCGGGTAAAAGAAAACGTTTAGTTATATCCTTGCTGACTTCTCCTGCCATATAGTCTCGCTGAACGCTGTTAATAACCGGATTTTTATTAGAATTTTCCTGTTTTACTTCCTCATTATTACATTCAATAAGGCTTAATATCTGTTTATCTGTAGAATTTGATTTTCTGACCAAATAACGTTTATATCTGTATGTTATATATTTTCTTGCAACCTCAAAGGATTTGCAATTCATAATCTGATTTTCTACCAGATCCTGTATTTCTTCTACATTTAACGTTCTATTCATATTCAGACATATTTGTTCAACATTTCTGGAAATTTCATCAATTTTTTGTTCTGTAAGTCTTTCACTTTCTGCAACCTCTTTATTAGCTTTTCTTACAGCGGCTATAATTTTTTCTATGTTAAAGCCAACTTCAGTACCGCTTCTTTTAATTATTTTCATGTATACCCTCCTAAAAAACACCAAACACAATATATAGTGTTTAACTTCCCGTCCAAACACTATATATAGTATTATATCATAGAATTGGAAAAAGTCAAGTGAAAAAATTACCAAGTTTTATAAAGCTCATATAAATTGGAGTACAAAATTTTATCGTACTCCATAAATTTTAATTGACTTTTTTTCTTATAATTGAATTTTTCGGAAATTTATGATTACACTGAAAATAAAATTTCATCATAGCATGATTTACAGAAGTAATTTCTTCATGTTTTTCATTAAATATTTTTTCCGGTTTAACAATTACTGGTTTACAACCAGGTGAAAAAATTTCAAGAGTATCGCCCAGAAAGAATCTATTACGCTGTGTTGCATAAATAAATCCACCACAACAATTTTCAATTACAGCTACTACATCATAGTTTCTTATATAACCCCCATTTTCATAAAACTGACAATCTTTGGGGTGTCCAAAAAAGAATCCAGTACAATATTTTCTATGACTAACTTTAAAAACCTCTTCTGAAATCCAGTCAGGAAGCGGTTCACCAAAATGTTTCTTATGCCAATCTACTGCCATTCTATAAGCATTGGTAATAACGGCAACATAGTAAGCAGATTTAGCACGTCCTTCTATCTTAAGGCTGGTAACACCGGCTTCTGCAAGCTTATCTATGTGATTAATCATGCACAGGTCTTTTGAATTTAAAATATATGTCCCTTTATCGTCTTCAAATACTGGAAAATATTGTCCGTCTCTTTTTTCTTCCATCAGATGATATCCCCAACGACATGGTTGAGCGCATTCTCCCCTATTAGCGTCTCTGTTTACTAAATAACTTGAAAGAAGGCATCGACCGGAAAAAGAAACGCACATTGCACCGTGAACAAAAACTTCTATTTCCATATCCGATGGCGATTTTGCTCTGATTTCTGAAATTTCTTCTAAAGATAATTCACGGGCAAGCACTATGCGCTTTGCTCCCATATTATATAATTCGTTTGCAGTAATATAATTAACTATACCGGTTTGGGTAGACATATGAATTTCCATATCAGGCGTATATTTTTTTATTAACGACATTAAACCCAAATCTGCAACAATTACGGCGTCCACCATACACTGTTGAACATTTTTTATAAAGTCTTCAAATTCTGGAATTTCATTATTTCTTGGTAATGTATTGCAAGTAAGATAAATTTTAATTCCTTTCTTATGAGCGATATCCACAGTTTTTTTTAATTGTTCAAATGTAAAATTATCCGGAGACGCTCTCATTCCAAAATTCTTGGCACCTAAATATATAGCGTCTGCACCATAATCCATAGCAGCTTGAAATCGTTCCCAGTCGCCTGCTGGTGCAAGAACCTCTAAATTTTCAAATTTATTCAACTTTCCTCATCATCCTCATTCTCATTTTCTGCTTCTTCATATTGCTTCTGTACAAGTTCCTTATTTTTCTCATGTTCTTCATTTGTCTCAGCAAAATATGTTTCTTTCGTATCAATATTGGCATAGAAGAAATAATAGTTAGTATCGGCAGGATATAAAACAGCTTCTATTGCATCAAGTCCCGGATTTCCTATAGCTCCTGAAGGCAATCCATTACACTGGTATGTATCGTAAGATTCAAATAAAGCTTCTGACGGAATTTCTATGTTTGGTTTTATAATTTCATCTACATAATAAGTTGTAGGATCAGATTCAAGTTTAGGAAAATTATCTGGATCGGCAAGACGATTTTCAAAAACTGATGCAACCATTTTCATCGAATCTTTTGAAGCTGCTTCTGCTTGAACTATTGAAGCCAAAGTAATCACTTCGTCCAGAGTCATTCCAAGCTTATCCATTTGATTATAATATTCTTCCGTTATTTTATTCTCAAAATTTTGATATATTTTCATACATACTGATTCAGGATCAGAATCCACATAAAATTTATAAGTGTCAGGAAACAAATATCCTTCCATTCTATAAAATTTTGATGCAGAAGATGACGGAAGTTTGCTTTCAAAATTAAAACCGTATCCACCGGCATTAAAATAATATAAGAATCTTTCAGCGTCACATACTCCTTCCTCTTCAAGTTTCTGTGCTGCTTCAAATATACTTATTCCTTCAACAAATGTAATATCAACGGTTTCTTTATATTCAGACATATCTGTAGTAAGCTTTGTGAGTATTGTTTCGTATGCATCACTAGGACTCAGTTCATATTCGCCAGGAATAAAGTTAGTATCAGCTCCGCTCATCTTGGCTATGATTTCAAATGCTTTTGGAATTTTTATTATTTTTTCATCGGCTAAAGTTTGTGCAACAGATTTTGCATCAGCACCTTCTGTTATAGTAATCATTTTAAGTGAATCATCCTTGCCAATAGCAAGCATGTCTCTGCCTACTGCAATAATTAAAATTGAAAGGCATATAGCCACAGTAAAAATAAGTGTTGTAAGCATGAGAACCAATGGCAGACGTGCTGATTTTTTTTTCTTCTTAGTTTTTTTATTTTTTATTGATTTATTATCAAAATTTGTTTTCTTTTTTTCAGTTTCAGATGTAGAGTTTATTTGGTTTTGAGATGTATTGTTTGTATCATCAGCTAAACCTACAGGTCTTCTTATATTAACAGTATATTCTCTGTATTGGTTATTTTCTATTTCATTATTGGAATTTTGATATATGCTTCCTGTATGGTATGTGCTGTCTTTTTTGTATTCTTTTTGAACTGATACAGAATTAACATCGCTGGAACGGTTTAAAGCTGCCGGATTTACATTCTTTCTTGGAATATGCTGTTCATATCTTTTTCCGGAAACTGATGATTTACTCTGTTTTTGGTTAGTTTGATTAAGAATATCTTCAAGTATTTTATTTTTTTCATTTTTTTCCATTACATACCTCCAAGGAGTTTTCAGTAATTATATAATTGACCGGCATATCATATTGATTAATAATAAGTTTATCAGTCAAATTATTCTGATAACATAATCCTACTGTTATGAGTCTATTATTTTCACATAAAAATCTATCGTAATAACCGCCGCCATACCCCAAGCGATAACCATTTAAATCAAAGGTTAACCCTGGAACAATACAAATAATGTTTTCTGATAAATCCACAATATCGTTTTCTGTACCATAAGGTTCCAAAATTCCGTTTTTGGATTTTCTTAATAATGTTGTTTTATCATAATAATAGAAATTCATATTATTATTCATACATTTAGGCAGGGCAATCTTTTTTTTATTATTTAAACTGTATTCAATTATTTGGTGCGTGTCAATTTCCATCTTTGTAGACATGTATGTAAGTACTGTATCTGCTTGCTGAAAATCCTGAAATTTCAGCAAATTATTAAATATTTGTTGGTCATATTGTTGCTTTAAAGAGTCCTGCATGCCTTTGCGCAGATCTTTATATTTTAAGCGTAATTGATTTTTAATTTCATCTATCATAAGTACATAATAGCTTCTTTCAAAAGATTACTTTTTTCTTCGGAAATTAAATTTTTCACAATTTCAAAAGAAAATTCCAATGCTGTTCCGGCACCCTTAGATGTAATAATTTTACCGTCAGTACAAACTTTTTTATTTGAAATTAATGCGCCGTTCAGCTGAGTTTCAAATCCCATATAGCATGTTGCTTCTTTATTTTGTAAAATATTTTTATGTCCCAGAATTGATGGAGCTGCACATATAGCCGCTATATATTTATCATTTTCAATACAAAAATCTATTGCATTCTGAACATGTCCGGACGCTTCAAGATTCAAAGTGCCTGGCATGCCTCCGGGCAATATGATCATTTCAACATTATCGTCAAGATTTATATCGTTTTCTGAAATATCCGAAACAACAGATATACCGTGAGATCCTCTTATAACTTCTCCTCCGACACCAACCGTAATTATGTCAAGTTCACATCTTCTGAGCATATCAACCGGTATCAACGCCTCAGCTTCTTCAAATCCATTTGCAAGAAATAAATAAATCATTATACTTTCCCCTTTTTATTTAATATAAATATTATATTTATCAATCATAAAGATAGGATTATAAGAACGCTTTGCCTGTCTTAATCCTTCAATTCCTAAATCCTCTTCCCTATTAACATATTTTAATCCTTTTGCAGCATATTTAACAAATTCATTATTTATAGCGGGATATAACCCGTTTATATCAGGATCAGCCTTTTCAATATGCACACATAACGTATTGCTGTTTAATTGTTCACCAATAGTAAACGCTTTAACTTGTCCGTCAATAGTTATTACTCCTCCGCTGAGTTCCATTTCATCAAAATAAGTAAAATACGTGTGTATAGCAAATTGCTCAACAACACTTGAACGATCATCATAACCGTTTTTATTGTTATAGCTAACTGTACTGAACGCAATACAATCATCAAAATCATTTTTAGTCATGGGATGGAACTCCCAATTATAATTATTTATTTTTGACAGATGATTTCTTTTTTTATGAAATTTTTTTCCTTTAAGATAAATTAAATCTTCAGCAAGATATATATAATCACTGTTTGAATCAAATTTTTTAATTATTATCTGATTGTTAAATATATTTTTTATTATACTCAGTCCGTAATCTGTCACACCTGTTATTACCATTTTTTTATTTTTATATTCAGAATACTTTAAAAGTTTATCAAATAAATCTTGGTAATCGCCATTTCCGGCAGGAAAAGTAAAATATACATAATTTTTATCTTCCGATTTTACAATATAAAAATCATTTAAACGTGAAATTGTAGAATCATTCATTCTGCGCCATGCCATATTATTGGCAAAACTGTATTCACATCCCATAAAATCAGATTTTTTTAATAATTTATTAATCCAGTCTCTATCATCTATATTTATTTCACGAAACTCAAGCATCAAATTACCTCAATTATTTCTTTTAATACTTTATCAGATATTTCCTCTACAGATAAAGGATTTCCATTTTTTGAACAATTTATTACGTTCCATGATAATTTTTTAGCTGCATACAAAGCTGCTTTTCTGCAATTTAAAAGATAACTCATATGCGATTCATGAATATCTTTTTTTGATTCGTCACCGTTATATCTCAATGACAAAAGTCTCTGCGATACTTCGATAGGCATGTCCAGAAAAACAATTTTATCTGCTTTGGGAAGACTCAACTTCTCATATTCATAGTCATAAAGCCAATTTAAATAATCATTCCATTCAGTTTGTTCAAGCTTTGACATTTGATGCAAAGCGTTGGAACTCACATACCTTGCAGCAAGTATTACACAGCCATTATTATAATCATCTTTCCAATACTTAATATAGCTTGCATATCTGTCAACAGCATAAAAACTAGAAGCGGCATAGGCGTTCACATCATTGGGATCAGAAGAAAATTCTCCATTTAGATACATTTTAACTAATGCTGAAGACTCACTATTATAGTCGGGAAAACTTATAGTTTTTACATTGTATCCCTGTTTTTCTAAATAATCCTGAGCGATTTTAAGCTGAGTAGTTTTTCCGCTTCCATCCAAACCGTCAATAACAATTAATTTACTTTTCTTCATCTTTTAAGCTTTCTTTAATTTTACTAAATGTTTTTTTCACTTCACTCATTTTACCGCATGACATTTTCCCCTCAGAGCATGAACCATTGCAGCATGCCGGACCGGCAGCAGAAAAAATTGACGGAGCAGTCTTATAACATAGTTTTAGCATCTCAATGGCAACTGCTCTGATTTCCCATTGTGCCCGATTACAGCATCTGAGTCGGAAAAAATTCAGCAAGCTTCTGGCATTCATTGTTACAACCATTTTAGTTTCACATGCGTTCGGCAAAACAAAACGCGCATCTTCAATTGCTTTTTTTTCAGCTTTGGAACGGGCTTGTTTTTCACTAACGCCGCTATTGATAAATTCATTATAATACTTTTCAGAAAGCATATCAGCAATTTTATTATACTGCTCAAATGAATCTAAAATTGATTTTTCATAAATATTATTTATTTCTCTATTCTCACTAATAGCAGGAGGCGTAATATAAATAAAATTATCTTTTTTAACGTATCTTTGACTTTGTACAGAAAAAGAAGCTATCCGGTGTCTTGTAATTTGAGCCAACAAAGAACGTGAAACTCCCTCAATACCAAATGTAAATGAAATATGCTCAATAGGACTTTGATGACCCAAATCAGAAAGCATTTTAACAAAATTTATGGTTTTTTCTTCATCTAATCCATCCATAATATTTTCACAGCTACTGTCTGAGTAGCATAGTTTTGCTGCGGCAGCAATAAGTTTTTCAGGTTCAGGCGTATGCTGAATTAAAGTTACTTTCAAAATAAGTACCTCCGATAATAACGTAGATTTATTATATCATTTTTACGGATTTTCGTCAAGAAATAAAAATATATGTATTCAAATGATAAAATGTTTCAGACATAAAACCGTATCTCAAACTGATTCTCATAGATTTTGCACTAAAAGACCGAATTAAAACTTATTAATAAAACCCGAAAGTCACATTAATTGTAAAATTATAGTTTCTTTCGGGGATCAATAATATTTATTTATCTATAAATTCTTCCATAAGCGTATAGCCTTTGTCAATAAAATATCCGGTAGATTTTGCAGTTCTCTCATTAAAATGTTCCACACCGTCACATACCTTTTCACTGTCATAAATAAAAAACGGTACAGGATCATTTGTATGTGTTTTAAGTGATAGCGGTGTAGCATGATCAGGCGTTACAAGAACTTTAAACCTCTCCCCTGTTTTTGAAAGATAATCAGTAACTGGCCCTAATATATACTTATCTATAAGTCCGATAGATTTAGATTTATTTTCTATTTCATGTCTGTGACCGCATTCATCAGGGGCTTCTACATGAATATATACGAAGTCCTGTCCATTTTCAAATTCATTAATTGCAGCCTTTGCTTTTCCATCAAAATTGGTATCAATATATCCTGTAGCCCCATCAACGTCAACAACATTCATTCCGGAAAATTTACCTATTCCTTTTAATAAATCAACAGCAGAAATCATTGATGCTTTAACATTAAATTTTTCTTTAAAATTAACAAGATTTGCTTTCACACCTTCTCCCCACAGCCAAATACTATTTGCCGGACGCAGTCCCTTTTCAATTCGGGAAAGATTTACCGGATGGTTTTTGAGCAATTCATATGATTTTTTCATTAAATCATAAAGTTTATGAGCATTTGGATGTAAAGGTATATAATTTTTAATAGGCTTTCCGGTAATATCATGAGGCGGAGTTAAAGTTCCGACATTTAGAGTGCCATTATTCCAAATTAAACAATGGCGATAGCTTACTCCGCTGTAAAATCTAAATTCATCATTGTTAAGTTTATCAGCCAAAAATTTTATTAAAATTTTAGCTTCATCAGTAGAAATATCATCTGCACAGTAATCTAATATTGTTTTATCTTCATACTTTTCTTCATCTGATAATGTAACTAAATTACACCTTAAAGAAACATCCGTATCCAGCATATCAATACCGATACTTCCGGCTTCAAGAGGAGAACGTCCGGTATAGCATTTATTTGGGTCATATCCAAGAACTGACAAATTAGCCACATCACTACCGGGTTTAAGACCATCATCAACTGTTTTTATGAGACCAACAATTGAGTTTTTTGCAAGTCTATTCATATTTGGAATTTTCGCAGCTTCAAGAGGCGTTTTATTTCCCAGTTCTTCAACAGGATAATCTGCCATACCATCACAAAGAACAACTAAATATTTCATAACAATCAACCTTACCTTATTTTTATTTATTATATTGTAGCATATTCTAGTTTTTTTTTCAATATAATTCTATAAATCCATTTAATTTAATTTTTTAATTGTTGACATTTCTATTTTTATATGATATAATAAATTTGTTGATTTGCCGGTGTGTCGGAATTGGCAGACGAGACAGACTCAAAATCTGTTATCCGCAAGGGTGTGTGGGTTCGAGTCCCACCACCGGCACCAGACCTTAACAGCTCGTAAACCCTTGATATATCGGGGTTTGCGGGCTTTTCTTTATGCCCTGCACTCTTATGTAGCGTCCCTCGCACATCAGCAAATTTGCCGTTTTAGGGCTCATTTTAGGAGGGACATTGGAGGGACATAGAGCATTAAGCGGAGGGATATACGCCTAAAATTGCGTTGGCAGACGCAACCTTTGAAGTGAAATTCAGGTGGGTATAGATGTTTGAGGTCGTCGAAATATCGCTGTGACCTAACCACTCCTGAATTTCTTTCAGGCTGACACCGTTTGCATATAAAAGGCTTGCGCAGCTATGCCGCAAATCGTGGAAACGAATCTTCCGCATACCGTTCTTTTGCAGAATCAGCGGAAAATGCTGTGTGATATAGCCGGGCTTTACAAGCTCACCGATTTCGTTTACATAGATATAATCGGTGTATTTCCTGCAATAAGATTTCCCGCACAGCTTGCGGTTTAGTTCCTGCTCCGCTTTCAGACGGTGCAATAATTCCTCGAACGGCGGTACAAGCGGTAGGCTGCGGTAGCTGGCCTTTGTCTTTGTCCGATCCTTTTGAATAATCTTGCTCTTGCCGTCTATGGTCGCCTGTGTAACCGTGTGACGAATGGTGATTGTTTTCCTCTTGAAATCAATCGCGTCCCACTTTAAGCCGACCGCTTCACTTCGGCGCAGTCCGTAAAATGCACCGAGGATAACGCCAAGTTCTATGGGGTCGCCTTTGACGATTTCAAAAAGATGGTTTAGCTCATCTTCCTCGTAAACGCTGCCGACAAATTTTTCTTTTTTCGGCCGTTCAATACGATCCGCTGGGTTCGTATCAATCAAACCAAGTTTGAAAGCGTGCTGTAAGGCTTTGCGGATATTGGCGTGGCGGTGTATGACCGTGTTTGCGGAAACGCCCCGCACCGTTAATTCGTAGGTGTAGTAGTCTTGTATATGCTTTGGTGTGACCTTGCACAGAGCCAGTCCGGGGTGGTGTTCTTCAAAGTACGGAATGATTTTGCTTTTTATCGCCATAGAATACGCTCCGTAAGTTGTTTCCTCCACATTCTTTTTTGTCATTTCCAGCCAGTCGAGCAGAAAAGCCGTAAAAAGAATTGTGCCTGCGGGGGCTTTGCCTGTGCTGCGTTCGATTGCTCTTGCCTCTAATTCAGCTTCTTTTGCGGCACGAGCTTCGGAAAGCATTTTTTCGGCACGCTTTTTGTTTCCCTTTACTGTTAGACCCGTGGACTTCGACGGCGTGTGCCGTTTGCCGTATTCGTCCACATAGTTCAGTACCATATGATAGTACCCGTTCTTTTCTCGCAGATGTCCTGCTACCATAATAAAACCTCCTTTAAGTGGTACAGCGTAGATTCATCTGCCATTGACATTTATATTGTAGCAGAAAGAACCCCATAGGCCAAATGTACAAACGAGGTTTTACGCAGTAGATTTATCTATCAATTCCAAGTATTCCAGAATATTGAGCTTCGGGATTCGATAACGGCGGCCGACGATAAAACTTTTGATTTTGCCGGACTTCAAAAGCCGATAAGCGGTTTTGTCACAGATACCGCCGAGCATTTCACACATTTGCTCAACATTGACTACATCGGGATAATCCGTAAATAACATTTTATAGGCTGTCTGTGATTCCATAGGCAGCCTCCTTAACGGTTCTTCGGGATAATCTCGTAGTCATATCCTTTTCGCTGATTACAATAGGTGCAAGTGTCTTTCTCGGTCTGCTGGGGGTCAATCCTGCGTAAAGAATAAGCGCCCGTACCGTAGAAATTGTCGGCACAAGCGCTGCAAAGGCAAAGGATTAACTTTTTCGGCACTCTCTCAATCAGACCGATACTGACTGCCAGAGCGTGATTGATACCTTGTATATGCTTTTCGGACAAGTGACCGATAAAATCACCCAAGCGGCGTTTATCCACGGTTCGCAGTTGTTCCAAAAGAACGATAGAGGGCAATTCCAAGCCGTTTTCGGCGTCGATGTAGTAGTGGGTAGGTAGTTTCGGCTTTGCGTCCTTTTTGCTTGTGATAGAAGCGATAATCACCGTAGGGCTGTGCTTGTTGCCGACATTGTTCTGAATGATAACGACGGGACGGTAGCCCTCTTGTTCCGAGCCAATCCCGTGTCCTAAATCGGCGTAATACATATCGCCTCGTAAATATGTGTGATTCATAATGTTATGACCTCCTTTGAAAATTTAGGCGGTTAGCCGCCTATGTAGAGGTCAAGGGCAGAACAGAATTAAGGTCGGAAAGATATAAACAATTCTCCGTTTCAGTAGACCCGTCCTGCCGTTGACCTTGTATAAAGAAACAATCCTATTTGTCCTCGACACCCCGGATTGCTGCGGGAAGTCATCAAACGGCTGACGGCTTGTCAGCTCCACGGGAATCTCACCCCCCCGGCAGGTTCTCTGTCGGCTGCTCTCATTGCCTGCGACGGCTCACGCACGAAAAACGCTTCAACGCTCGGACTGTGACTGAACAGGAGTATCATTGTCCCTATTGCCTGTCGTCGCCATATCGGGAGCCGCCCGATACTCATAGCCGACTGTTATTCGCTCCTTGCAGAAAATGAAAGCCAAAGACCTAAAAACATACAGGTGAAATCTCGTTGCTTTCTTTCCCGCAGATCGTGGCGCAGCCGCTAATGTGGCTTATGCTCATCACAATAGCAATAGGAATGTGTTTGATGAATGGGTATTTAGTTGTCAAAGAACGCCGAGAAGTCAATAGAAAAGACCCCTCGCTGTATTTGCCGTTCAGCGAGGGGTCTGCACACCTTTATTCCAAAAGTTTTTTTAGTTTTTCAAGAATACGCATTTTCTTCTTATGAACAGCATTGCGATATACGCCCAACTGTTCGGCATATTCCCGTTCTGTCATTTCTTCAAAGAACAATGCTTGAATCAAAGCCCGTTCCTTTTCAGTAAGCTGGGAAAGCGCAGTATGTAGCTTGTCCACCATAATTTGCCGAAACACTACATCTTCAACGCTTTCCTGTCCGTTGGAGAATTGCTGCGCATTGTCCTCCATAAGCCTGTCTAACGAATCTTCACGGCTGGGTATGATTTGTTCAATCCGTCCGTCTTTGGTGAGAAGAAAACGCTCTGTTTTCAGGTCATTTTCAAAGTAACGCATTTTTCGGTCGCCTTTTGTATAGGCGGCATAAACTTCATCCGTTACCGCGACAAGCTGACCGCTTATCCATATTCTTTTTTTGTCAGCACTCACGCTGTTTACCTCCGATCAATCTGAATTTTTGGGGATTCAGATTGACCCGGAGGGCTGCGCCCGCTACGGAATATCAAAAAACGGCATATTATGACATAAAAGAAACGCACCCACTTTACAGCGGGTGCGTCATTTTGTAGAGGACTGCCATATATTAGCCTGTATGGACTGAATAAGCAAAACGGTGTCGAACAAAAAAATACCGCAATCCCCTTAGAGATTGCGGTATGTAAAAATTGATATTTAAGTTTTTTATCAGGCGGTATTTTCGGCGGTTCGTTTTTTCTGTGTTTCATTATATCCCCTTTGCGGGGATAAGCCGACAGGCATTTTCAGTTTTCCCCTATCCGTTTTGTAGATAAAGGGATTATACTGTATGAAAAAGAGATTTCACCGAGATAAAACCGAGATTACGCCGAGGAATATCGCAAGTTCAGACAATATGCGAAAGCAATATGTCATACCAACGCAGAATATAGAGAACCGTTGAAAAATTGCCCGAAATATCTTCTGTAAAATAAGAAAAGCAGCAGCCTAATGAAATAGACTGCTACTTGTATTTTTAATTATACTGAAACCGATAGCCAACATCCCGAATACTCTCTATTTGATACGCAGGCTCTTGGTCGGTATCAAATAGTTTTTTGCGGAGATTACGGACATGGAAACCGATTGTTTCCCGTTCATCACCCGAAGAAAAATCACCCCATACCTTTTCATAGATTTGGTCGTAGGTCAGCACACGGTTTTTATTAGCTGCCAACAAACAAAGTATGTCATATTCCTTTGCTGTTAATTGAACCTCTCGTCCATCACTTGTAATCTTCCTACGGGCAAGATTTATTTCAAGTCCGGGAAGTGATAATATCGGCTCATCTCGAAGTTCCCATTTTTTCAAATCAGGGTGGCGTGATAAAAAGGATAGAATATCCTCAAATGCAGAACTGTCACGCTCTGTCAATTCCAAAATGATGATTCGTCCGATATTATCGCCTCCCTGTGTGATTTTCTATAATCTCAACTCTTTTTGCCAGTTATCATAACCCACCGATGATTAAAGAAGATTTCTCCGTTTTTCATATAGGGTTGAAATCCTGTCGATTGACCGCCGTTTATATCGTTCTCAAGTCGTTTCAATATATCTGCTGATATTTCCGCAGGCGTATTGGTAAGAGCAAGCCAAGCGGATAAAGAAACAGGAAGTTCCGTACAATCCATTGTCGTAATTGTCAAATGACTCTCTCGGAACATTTCTGTAAATTCGTCTTTGCTCAAATTATGCATATGTGAGGGATCACGCAAGGTTTCTATTTCATCTTCTGTATTGCGCAATGTTTCTTCGGCTGCTTCCATATCAATGACAATCAGCTTACCGCCTGTTTTCAAAACCCTTGCCATTTCTGAAAAACATCGTTTCGGATTTGGGAAATGGTGAAAAGCAAGGCGGGAGATTACAATGTCAAAGCTGTTATCTGAAAACGGCAATTTCTCGGCGTCACCTTGCACAAAGTCCATATTCAAAAGTCCTTGTTTTGCGGCTTCGGCTTTTCCAACTGCAAGCATAGCCGTTGTCATGTCAAGGCAAGCCACTCTTTCTACAAACGGAGCAAGAGAACGCCCGCATATACAAGTTCCTGCCGCCACCTCTAAAACGGTGTCTGACCTTTGAGGAGCGACACACGAAACCATATGCTCCAAATATTCTTGCTTTGTAAAATTCATTGATTTTGTTTCAAAGTTCTTCGCCTGCTCGGTAAAGGATTTTTGTATTGTTTTTGCATTTGATGAAATCATAAGGCTGTTCCTTTCTTCGGTACGAAAAATGATGACATATCGGTTTTTTCCAATTTGAGAAGTTGTACTTTTTTTTCAATGCCGCCTGCATAACCTGTCAGACTGCCGTTTGTGCCAACAACACGATGACAAGGGATAATGAGTGAAATGGAATTATGCCCTACTGCACCGCCAACAGCCTGTGCGGACATTTTAGAAAGTCCTTTTTGATTTGCAATTCTATCCGCAATTTCGCCGTAGGTCATTGTTTCCCCAAAAGGAATTGTCAGCATAATTTCCCACACGGCTTTACGAAAAGGCGTTGTCTGCATACATAACGGCGGCGTAAAATCAGGTGCTTTGCCGCTGAAATAAATATCCAGCCAGCGAACAGACAGTTCAAATACCGGCAAGCTCTTTTCTTCATATTTTTTCGAGAGCGTATCTCCAAAATATTTTTGCCCGTCAAACCAAAGCCCTGTCAGCTCTGTTCCGTTGCTTGAAAGCGTGATACCGCCCAAAGGCGATTGATAATGATATGTATAAACCATTGTTACACCTCCGTATTTTCGGCATAGAGCATTGTATTCTGAACAAACCTTACGGGCATTTGTTCCTTTTTATGTTCTCCTATGACCTTTTCCATCCAAATCATATTGTACCAACGACCGAATTTATATCCGCATTTATGAAATTCTCCGACTTTGTGAAACCCTAAATGCGTGTGAAATTCTGCACTGTTATTATTTAAGTATTCATCTGCTGTTTCGGGACAAGCGATACAAGCATACATATTCAAAATTCCCATACCTCGCAGATATTCTTCAAGTGCTTCATAAAGCTTACGCCCTAATCCGTTCTTTTGAACGGCACAATCCAAATATATGGTCGTTTCGCATGACCATTCGTATGCTGCCCTTCCTATAAAAGTCCCTGCATAAGCATAACCGTGAACTACTCCATTCACCTCAACTACTAAATAAGGATAACGCTCCATTATGCTATATACCCTGTTTTGAAATTCCTGCAAATTAGGAACATCATATTCAAAGGTGATTGCTGTATTTTTAACATAATGCGCATAAATTTCTAAAATGCGTTTTATATCTTCCTGTTTTGCAGCTCTGATTATGACCGTATTCATAGGTTACATTTCCTTTCATTGTGCTTCCCAATATTTATTGGAATCCGCAGGTGCTTCTGTTCTGTCGGTCATCGTATAGGTGCGGACAGGCGTTACAACTGTGATTTTGTAATCTGCAAAATCATTTATTCTGCCGTGTTTTTGTGCCATACGATGTGCAGTAAGATTTCGCCATTTTGAAACACATTCTTCGCTTTTCCAGACTGACATACTAAGCAGTTTGCCCTCAGCAGCAAGGGAAGAAAAACGCTCGGAACGAATGAATCCCTCTGCACTTGCAAGGCTTTCTTTCAGCGAACCCGCCATTTTCAAATAGTCGTCCATTTTTCCGTTTTTAACGGTCACTTCAAATAATACGATGATATTATTCATTTACTTTTCCTCCTGTGATTGATGAACAAATTTCGGCTTACACCTTTTGCAAGGTCGATAGCCTTTTTCTATTGCTTCTTCTATCGTGTCAAAAAACATTATATTCTTTTCAAGCGGTACTTTGGCGGGACAGCCCGGACGGCATATAATCTTTGTTGTTTTCACACCATAGATAAACTTTCCGTCATAAGAGGTGTCCCTATTTTGAATTGCCAGCATTTTTTCTTGTTCGTTCATTTTCATTGCGACTCCTTTTCGGGGCATAATCTTTCATTTCGGGTATTGCACCGCCTGCCACCGCCCAAAAGTACAGGCTTGCTACGCTGCAATAGGGGCTTAATCTTCTACGATATTTTTCAAACAGTTTGCGGTCGATTTTTCGGTGGTGATATACCATGCGCATACCACGCAAAATAGCTAAATCACCGTAGCTGAACACATTCGGACGCTGCATACAAAAAAGTAAAATCATTTCGGCTGTCCAAACGCCGATACCCTTTAATGCCGACAGTTCCGCTATAATCTCGTTATCTGATTTATCCCAAATTCCCTCTAAATCAAAAACTCCGCTTTGTACTTTTATCGAAAAGTCTGTAATATACTCCGCCTTTTTGAAGGTCATTCCAAAAGACTGTAATTTATCTATCCCTGCGATAAGGATGGTATCGGCGTTGACGATACCAAGATCATCTTGCATTCTCTGCCAAATAGTTGCCTGTGCCTTTGTTGAAATTTGCTGACCGATAATATGATGAACAACGGAAGAAAACAGATCCGTATCCACTTCACGCTCAATCTTTCCGACTTTATCAATTACTTCTGCAAGGTGTTTATCTTTTTGTTTCAGGTATGTAACCTCTTTTTCGCCATATTGGAAAAACATATCTGTTTCACCCCCTGTCTTGACTTGGACTTCTTTTTACAGTATAATATTATCATAAATCAAGGCGATATAATATTGAAATATCGTCAAATAGTATCACAATATCTCCAAATAAGAAGGAATGGAAATGAAAAACCTGCGAAACAATTATATAAACTCCGTAAATCTGAATGCTGAATCAAATTTTCCGTACCTTGTGCTGGATGTAATTAACGACCAAAGTTATCCGAGAAATCCCGGATTTCAAGTTATGCACTGGCACGAGGATTTACAGTTTATCTATGTACTTGACGGCGAAATAGAAATAAAGACTTTAGATACATCGGTGCGGATAGATAAAGGCAGCGGTATTTTTATCAATAAAAATGTGATACACCTTGTTAAAAAATCCTTTTCCTGTCACTACAACAGTTTTATTTTTCCTGATTACTTTCTTAAATTTTATTTTGGCAGTCCCGGAGCGGATTTTGTGGAACGCATTGTCGGTAAAGACGAATTTCCGATCTGCTGCTTTTCAAAAGAAACAGAGTGGTGTAAATCTATTTTATCTGTACTTTCCCATCTTGCAGACCTTGAAAAAAGGAAAACCGAATTTTACGCCTATGAAGTGCTTTGTCTGCTCTCCACACTTTGGCTTGAAGTGTGTCGTAATATTCAAGTTCCAACTGAAAACACCGATACGGTTATGGGCGTTCGTATGCAGAAATTTTTACAGTACATAAACGAACATTACGGAGAGGATGTTTCTCTTGACAAACTTGCAGGGAGTGCAAATGTCAGCAAATCGGAATGTCTGCGTTGCTTTAAGACAAGTATGCAGACCACACCTTACAAATATCTGACCGAATACAGGCTTTCAAAAGCTGCTGAATTACTGAAAAATTCTGACGAACCGATAGGCAATATCGCTGACAGCGTAGGGTTTCGCCAAGTCAGCCATTTCGGAAAGTGTTTTAAGGAAAAAACAGGACTTTCACCGAGAGAATATAGAATGAAAAATGCGAATGGATAAAGTATTTTAGTATGTAGAAAAAAGCGAAGGGATGAATACCTCCGCTTTTTTTACTGTATCTTAATACTGTGGCACACCGTACCCAAGTATCTCGTAATACCCTACGGCGTAGTGATTTTCTCGGCAGCTATCGCTGTAATTAAAAGAGCAGCAGCCCGATGAAACAGGCTGCTGCTTGATACTTTTTAATTATACTGAAACCGATAGCCGACATCCCGAATACTCTCTATTTGATACGCGGGTTCTTGGTCGGTATCAAATAGTTTTTTGCGTAGATTTCTGACATGGAAACCGATTGTTTCCCGCTCGCTACCCGAAGAAAAATCACCCCATACCTTTTCATAGATTTGGTCGTAGGTCAGCACACGGTTGTTATTAGCCACTAACAAACAGAAAATATCGTATTCCTTTGCCGTTAATGAAATTGCCTGTCCGTTACTTGTAATTTTTCTACGGGCAAGGTTAATTTCAAGTCCGGGAAGTGATAACATCGGCTCATCTCGAAGCTCCCATTTTTTCAAATCAGGGTGGCGTGATAAAAAGGATAGAATATCCTCAAATGCAGAACTGTCACGCTCTGTCAACTCTAAAATGATGATTCGTCCGATACTCTCACCTCCCTTTATATGAATATTAAGATATGTCAACAATGTATTAAACGGAAAATTGTTACTCCTTCAATTTATTTTGCAGAGAAAAATTTCGCTATGTCTTTCATTCGTTTTGGCATATTTACATGAAACGGGCAAAACTCTTTGCAATGTCCGCATTCCACACAAGCGTCTGCCTGAACCTCTAAATTGCGGTAATGGTGGATTGCCATCGGATCACCGGCTTTGACTAAATCAAAATAGCGGCTGACCGCATTGATTTCTATTTTTTGTGGGCAGGGCATACAATGTCCGCAATAAGTACAAACCCCTGCCATATCCTTTTTCTGCAATGCGCCTATAAAAGAATAATCCCTTTCTGCTTGAGAGGTTTCATAAAAACGCAGAGTTTCTTTCATTTCCTCCGAGGTGACAGCGCCCGCTAAACAAGATACAACGGCAGGGCGGTCAAGGGCATATTGCAAACATTGTGCCGGCGTCATCGTTCTTCCAAAAGGTGATAATCGTGCATCCAAAAGCTGTCCGTTATTATAGACTTTCATAACTGTAATGGAAATGCCTCGTTTGGAACATTCCCGATATAGTTCAGTCCGTTCCTCAGAAAGTACAAGTCCATCGTCAGATGGTTCATAGTCATATCCGGCGTTTACCCCGAAAAACATAGCGTCAAAATCAGCGGCATCCAGAGCCTTTTTTGCCACAGAGGGCGTGTGGGAAGAAAAGGCAACATTACGGATAACGCCCTGTTTTTTCAGTTCAAACGCATAATCAATCACACCTGTATCAATCAGTCTTTGCAAATCGTAATCTTCATCCACAAAATGAATTGTTCCAATATCACTATAATCCGTACCGTATTTTTTCAGTTCTTTCCCAAAGGCGTCTTTTATCTCGGACAATTTCAGCAAATGCTGATATTCGCCCTCCGGGTAGGCTACACACAAATGATTTTGCATGACAAGCTGATCTCGCTTGCCTTTAATTGTCTCCGCAATGACTTTTGCAGGCCATGATACAGACATACAGGTGTCAAAGAAATTTACGCCCTGTTCAAATGCTGTCTCGAAGATACGCTTTATTTCCTCCGCAGAAACACTCTCATATCCGTAATTACCTACGCCTATTCCAATTGTGCTAATTTTTTGTCCATTGCGCAAAGTCCTGTATTCCATCAATCTATCCTCCTTAACTTTGCAATATCTGCGTCTGTTCGATTTCCTAATTTCCTTGTTTTCACCTTTAACCCTCCTAATTCATTTTTATAGCGCTGGCCGTTTCCCACTTTCCCTTAAAGTAATACATATAATTGACTGCGGAGATAATCGCCCATGACATCGGTTTGCAGATAAAAAGCGACCTATATCCGATAGCAGGTATATATTGCAGCGTATATGCAAAAATCAGACATATCGTTAAAAAGGCGGATGACAGCGCCGTAGAAATCATTCCTTTACCAACGCCTTGATATAAACCTGTGCATGGGAAATATAGGGCAAAGAGTAAAATCGGGAACGATAGCCATTTAATATTTTCTGCACAATAAGAAGCGGAAAGACCTTCTATTCCAAAGGATGCCGCCAACGGTGCTGCAAAGAAGAAAGTAATTACCGATATAATAAAGGTTGAACCTACTGCAAGAATCACCGTATGTCTCAATCCAATGCGAATGCGTTCTCGTTTTCCTGCGCCAATATTCTGTGCCGTATAGGTTGGAAGCGCTTGATACAATGTGGATGTGGGCAGATGCATATAGCCCTCGATCCGGCTTACAACTGTATAAGACGCAATCATTGCCTCGCCAAAGCTATTTACCAATCGCTGCACAAAAAGATTAAATACTGTTCCGACCATAGACTGCAATGCCATCGGCAAACCTGTCTTAACGATAAGAATTACATCCGATATGGATACTTTTATCTTTTTATTAAAAAAGCGGAGTATTTCATATCTGCGATACATATAAACAAAGCTTACCACACAGGCAAAAAGCTGTGATATTACCGTTGCCCATGCAGCACCGACAACACCCATATTCAACCACGCCAGAAAACAATAATCCAAAATAATATTGATTACAGTGGAGAGAAGCAGAAAGTACAATGAAGCTTTGCTGTCTCCTATGGAGCGCAATAAAGCCGCCACTCCATTATAAACAAATTGAAACAAAAACCCGATTGCACAAATTCTAAAATAAGTCTCGGAATAATCAAGCAGAGAATCCGGTACAGACACGAGATAATGGAGCATGGGCCTACCGAATCCAATACTCAAGCCGCCGATGCAAAGACCGAGGAAAATCAAACTAAGCATAGAAGCGAGGGCGTTTTTCGCAATTCCTTGATATTGCTTCGCTCCAAAATATTGTGCAGATATAATGCTGGAACCGGCAGAAAAGCCAACCGAAAAAGCAATCAGGAGATTCGTCAGCACCGCACAAGTTCCAACGCCGGAAAGAGCCTGCTCGCCTGCAAGATGTCCTACCATCATGGCGTCCACCGTATAGTACATCTGCTGTAATAAACTTCCGAAAAACAGAGGAAGCGCAAACCGCAGAATACATTTCCACGGTCTGCCTTCTGTCAAAACAATTACGCCGCCTTTTTCTGATTTTACCATTTCATAGCACTCTCGACCAATTCAGGCGTTTCAGGATTTCCGATCATAGCTGTTCTTTTGTCCAAAGCCCTTATTGCTTCCAGTTCATTTGCAGTCAACTCAAAATCAAAAATATCAATATTTTCTTTCATCCGGCTTTCGTGTACGGATTTCGGAATGATAACGACATGGTTTTGCAGCAGAAAACGCAGCGATACCTGTGCTGGTGTTTTCCCATACTTATTCGCAATCCTTTTTATGACTTCTTCCTCAAACATATCGTTTGCACGGCCTTGACCAAGCGGAGCGTATGCCTGATGCGCTACGCCGTATTTATCTTCCCATTCATGCTCGGTATGACGCTGGCAGTAGATATGCGTTTCGATTTGATTGATTGCCGGTTTTACTTTATTAAATGAAATGAGATCAATCAGTCTGTCCGGTTCAAAGTTTGAAACACCGATTGCTCTGATTTTTCCTTCTTCATACAGCTTTTCCAAATCACGCCAAGCAGCGTAAACATTTCCGAACGGCCAATGGAGCAGTACCATGTCAATATATTCCGTTTGTAGTTTTCTCATAGAGTTTTCCACGGTTGTTCTTGTGTTGTCATAGGATTTGAAATTAACTTTTGTGGTAATAAAAAGCTCGCTTCGTGATACACCGCATCTTGCGATAGCGTTACCTACCGTTTCTTCGTTGCCGTAGGCCTCCGCTGTGTCGATCAGACGATAACCTGCTTTGATTGCGCTGAGAACACTTTTTTCGCATTCTTCGCCTTGTACCTGAAATGTTCCAAAGCCAAGCATAGGCATTTCAATGCCACTATTCAATTTTACAAAATCCATAATAAAACCTCCGTATTTGATACTTGCACAATCCTCAGATTTGTGTTATTATAATTATAACAAGTTCGTGTAACACGAAGTCAATAGGCTTTTCAATTTTTTCAAAAATTTTTTTGGAGGATACCATGTACTACACAATCAGGCAGTTTGCAGAAATGTTTGACACTACCGAACATACCATACGATATTATACGGATATTGGATTGCTCCCTTGCCAACGAGACGGAGGAAACCGCCGTGTGTTTGACGAAGAATCTGTAAATTGGATGCAGGGGATCACCTGCTTAAAAGGCTGCGGCGCTTCTATTGAGGACATCAAAGAATACTGCCGCCTTTGCCATTTGGAAGAATCGGAAGAAAACCTCCGAGCAAGGTATCAAATTATTCTCCGTCAGCGGGAACAGGCATATAAGCGAATAGATGAAGCCAAAGCAACAGCGACTTATATGGACGAAAAAGTAAAGCACTATGAACAAATTTTGTCTGGACTTATTCCGGATGACAGCAATCCAAAAACATGGACACCAAAAACACGCCCCGAACATCATTGAATAACCTATATGTGCTTTTTCGGGAAGTGCATAAAAATCTTAGTCCATTCCTGAAATAATTCCCTTTTCATTAAAATGATTTAACGCTTTATATGAAAATATGTAAGCCGTCTGCATTTGCAGGCGGCTGATTTTCTAATACTGTGGCACACCGTACCCCAATATCTCATAATACCCTACGGCATAGTGATTTTCACGGCAGCTATCGCCGGAATTGCCCTCCACGGTGTAAACTATGCCGTTCTCGACTTTCTCAACGATCCCCACATGATCGGATTCTCCGTCCTGCGGGCCTGACGAGCCTTTGTTATCCCAATCGAAAAAGATAATGTCACCGGGACGGGGTTCGTAGCTGTTATCCTGCCATAGTCCGCGATCTCTGAACCATTCGACACCCCAGACACAGCCTGCAAATTTCGGGATAACGCCTGCGTCGATATATCCGCACTCATTAGCGCACCACGAAACGAAACAGGCGCACCATTCCACACGGGAGTTAAAGCCGTACCACGACCAATAAGGCGCACCGCCTACATTGCCGATCTGCGACAAAGCGACCGTCACAATCTCACCGTCGCCTGTGCCGATACCGTAAAGAACAGCGCTCCACATACTGCGGTTTTCATCGGCAAGAAGTTCGGCAAGCTGCTTTCGCTGGTCGGCGCTGAAATTGTACTGATCCGCCATTTCCTCGGCGGTCTTATGGCTGACCGTGATATACAGATAGGTTCGTGTAACGGTGGTCGTTGTTTCCACAATATTCCCGTGGCCGTCGTCGGTTTCGGTAATCACTTCCTCGGTCTTTGTTTCAGTACGGGAAGATATTTCATTCATCTGCCAGAAAATATCTTTTAGAATCGCCTTTTTGGAATCGTCCATCGTGGCAACCTCTTGTGCATTGTCGGGGTCGGTGGTCGTCTTGACCGCATAAATAGCAAGCACTTCCGGCCATACGGCGCGGGAGCCGGACATTTCCAGCACATCATAGGAAATATTCGCCTTTGTCGTGTCAAGCTGCGTTTGATAGTCGGTATTGATTTCCTGAACGACCGTCTGCATAGTCTGACCCGATCCGCTGTCCTCGTTTGAAAAGAAGATACCGAAACACGAACCGACAATCAGGCCGATCAGACAAATAACGATAATGACAACAACCGCAACCCAGCCCCCGGCGGCAATAGCGGCAATCAGCGCCTTTGTTGCGGCGATAATTGCCTTGACTGCCGCAATGGTGGCTTTGACCGCAGCTTTTACACCCGTTGCAACCGCTTTCGCTGTGGTGCGGGCAGCCTGCGCCGCAGCTTTGGCGGCCTTTGCCGTAGCCTGTGCGGTTTTCTGCGCCGTTTTCGCTGCCTGCTGGGTCGTCTTGATTGCCGCTTTGGAAGTACGCTCGGCGGTCTTAACGGTTTTCTGCGCGGTTTTGACGGTACCCTTTGCGGTCTTGACGGTTGCCTTGCCCGTAGATTTCGCCGTTTGCTTAATAGTCTTGCCGCTGTGTTCCACCGTCTTGATAGATTGTTTCGCAGGTTCGGCAGAACGGCGAAATTTCTGCATAGATTTTTGAGCCTGCTTTTTCGGGAAGTCGGCTTTCTTTTGCTGAAAATGGTCTTTTGCTTTGGAAATATTCTCTTTTGTGTCCTTTATGCCCTTTCGCCCGAACTTGTCAAGCCGGTGGACGGCTTCACGGGCGGCGGTTTCCGTCCCGCCCGAAATACGGTCGGCGGCGTATTCATCGGGCGAACCCTCTGCAGAATAAAGGCTGTGATCCGCTTTGTCTTTGGTACGGATATAGGCTGATTTCATACGCTCGGCGGCAACCGCCGATTTATCAATCGCCTTAACTGTCCCTTTCGCAACCTCCCTTGTCTTTATCTCCGGCATTGTGTCACCTCCGATCCGAGCCGTGAAAGCTCCTGCCGCAGAGCAGAGTAAAACGCCCTGCTTCGGATATTGCCGCCTGCGGCTTGCCATTTGTCCTCAAAATCAAAACGGGCGGCAAGCTGACGGACGGAATAGTTTTTTAGAAATGTCCTCCAAGTGGATTCGTCCCATTCTTCAAGCTGCCGCCATAGGTCGGGAAAATGCCGATACAGCTTCCGCAATTCCTCCAAACTTTGCAGAGGGCAGCACCAGCAGGAAACACGGCTGAAAATCTCATATAAACCGCCCCAATCAAAACCCCGCCTGTAACAATAGGAAAGACAGTCCTTTTCTGTCATTCCCCATTCTACAAGCGGGTAATTTTTGTCCTTGATTCGCTTTGTTTCATCGGCGGCAATCCCCACATACTCAATAACCGTATATTCCTCTTTCAGCTTTTTCAAATAGGCGGCAACGATACGGGTTTTGAGAATCCCCGTACACCAGCGGCCACGGGGACCGGGCCAGCTCATACCCCTGTACTGCGACAGCGCGGGATTCTTTCGTTTCGGGTTGTACTCGTAAAAGTAGTATTCAAAATCGTGCGCCGCTTTCAGCCGGATAATGGGTCTGCCGATATACGCCTCCAAGCGGTCAAGGTGTTCGTACATCTGCGGAAATTCAAGCCCCGTGTCGCAGAACAGAATCAAGTCAACAGGTCGTTTTTCTTCCAAGAGCCGTAAGAGCATAGCCGTTGAATCCTTACCGCCTGAAAGAGAGAGGACATATTTTTCAGGCTTCATTTTCGCCCACCTCCAAAGAGGGCGAAACAATCTTTTTCGCTACAACGACCATGCGGCCGTTTTGTCTGCTGTATTCGCAGGTGGAAAGGGTTATCAGCTTGTCGCCGTATTCTGCGGTCACGCCCGTATCATAGAAAGCAAGCTCCTTGCATTTAGAGATATATTCGTTAAAGGCGGTTTCGTCCTCGGCATTGACAAAGTGGTAATATTGAAAGCCCTGTTCGGAGTAAGCGACGGTCTTGAATACCGCCACAACCTCATATTCTCCAAAGCCGGACAGCGTATCAAAGCGGATTGTTTTGTGCGCCCGGTAAAAATCCTCGTCGGCATATTTGCAGAGATCGGCAAACATACTGCCGTTATTCATATGATGGCCGTAAATAACGCAGTTGTCGGAAAGTCCGAGGTCGCAGTTTTCCTGCACATAGGGAACGCCGTAATCGCTGTACTGCTTTTCAAAGCTGTGTTTCAGGTAGTAATTCGGGTTGTCAATCGTCTGCATAACGGGATAGTCGATGTTTGTGCCGCCAACAGAAATCCAGCCCACGAAATCGCTGTTCTGCTCATAGACCGCAGCGTACTTTTCAAAGGCGGTTCGTTCGGGCTGCGGGGATTCGGATTCCTGCGGCTCATCGACGGGCGGCGTTTCGTCCTGCACAAGCGCAGCGATATTGTCAAAGGCTTTGGCGCTCTGTTTCTCGTCTGCATACTGCCGATAAAGCATAACGCCGGAGAAAAGGAAAAGGGCGGCACATACAGCCGCCCCGATCATCAGATATTTGCTTTTCATAAGAATTGTCCTCCTGTTTTAGATTTAAGAAGCGTCCCCGCCGCCGAACACGCCCTCGCCGGGTTTGGTTGTCATAAGCTGATACAGCTTTGTATCTCTCGGAAAGCGGTTGATAAAGGGTACAAGAGCCGAGCCGTATTTGATAAGACCGCAGCCTGCGTCCGCGTTGGTAACATAGCTCATCTGCTCGTCGGAGATATTTAAGAGTTTCGAGAGCTTGGAACGGTCGGAAAACGCCTGATTGAGCATAACCACAAATTCAGAGTTGGAAAGCATTGTGCTTGCCTGTACGGAATCAAGCAGATATTCCACATTCTGCGTAATAGCGGTCGGATAGCCGTTTCTCTTTCTGAACTGCCTCCAAGCAGAGTTAAAGAAAATGCCGCTTTGCTCGTTCTCAAACACAACATGGAACTCGTCGATAAACACATGGGTACGCTTGCCTTTTTTCCAGTTGAGCGTAACCCTGTTCAGAATCGTATCGGTGATAACCAAAAGTCCCGTGGGCTTTAACTGATCGCCCAAGCTGTGAATGTCAAAGACGACAATCCGCTTGTCGAGGTCTACGGTGCTTTCGTGTCCGAAAATATCAAGCGATCCCGTGGTGAACAGTTCCAAAGACAGGGCGATTTCCTTTGCCTTTTCTTCGGGCTGTTCCAATAGTTTATTGCGGAGATCGCAGAGAGTAGCGGTTTTGCCCGTCGCCTCGGCCTCCTGATACACAAGGGCGGTACAGCGGTCGATAATAGATTTCTGCTGCGGGCCGACCCCGGTTCTGTCGATCTGCTCTACAAGGGACATAATAAACTGCGATTTCTCCACAATGGGGTTGTTCTCGCCGTAGCCGTCAACCATATACATGGCGTTCAAGCGGTCTTTGCCGCCTGCCGCCATATGAATGACGGTCGCCGTTTCATCACCCAAAGCCGCCGCCAGAGCGCCAAACTCATTTTCAGGGTCGCAGATCAGCACATCGTCCTCGGTGTTGAGAATCAGAAAGGCAATCAGTTCTTTTGCGGAAAAGGATTTACCCGAACCGGGAACGCCGAGCAGAAAAGCAGACTGATTCAAAAGGTTCGCCTTGTTGCACATAATGAGATTATGAGAAATGGCGTTTTCCCCGAAATAGATACCGCCCTTGTCCTGCACCTCCTGTACCTTGAACGGCATAAACACCGCAAGGCTCTCGGTAGTAAGAGTACGAAAAGCATTGATTTTCCTTGTGCCGATTGGCAGTACGGTATTCAGGCCGTCGAACTGTTGGAACTTCAAAACGGCAAGCTGGCACATATGCTTTCTTGCAACGGACAGCACCGTTTCGGTGTCGCTGTCAAGCTGCTTTTTATCGTCGGCGGTGATTACCATAGTAATGACGGCGAACATCATGCGCTGATCCCTCGTTGTCAGGTCGTCCAAAAATTCCTTGCTTTCCTTACGCTGGAGCTCCATATCATACGGGACGACTGCGGAAAAATTGTTGTTGGCGTTCTGCCTGCGCTGCCAGTTGGTAATGTTTGTTTCGACCCCTAAAAGGCGGTTTTCCACCTCACGCACCGCCTCGTCGGTGGGTACGGGGACAACATCAATAGACAACATCATATTGCGGTTAAAATCGGTGAGCTCCGTTACCATACTGTCTTTTATATACGAAGCATAGTCTTTCAAAAAAAGAACCCGGCAATATTTCTCGCCGAGCTTCAGATAATCGCTGTTCTTTTCCATAGAATCGGGACAGATATAGTCCCTGAAATCGTGTCCCTTTTTCATCATATCCTGCGGGTCGAAATGAAAGGCGGCTTCTTCGCCCTGACGGTAGAAGTCGTGAAGCACCCGCAGCTTTTCGCCTGCGTCAAGCTCGGTACACTTTGAGCCGAGGGCGGCAAAGTGGGAAATCAGGTCTGCGCCCACACGGGAAAAGTAAGTGCGGGCTTCCTCAATATCCTTTTTGGCAACGGAGATTGTGATATATTTCTCCTGCATAATGCCGTTTGCGCCGGTGGCCTTGTCAAGCAGCATTTGATTATATTCTTTGCGGTACACATCACGGGAATCCCCGCGCATAGGCATTAAAATCGACTGCTCAAAATTTGCCTTGTTCAGTCTGCGGTTGTTGATGGTGATTTTCGTGGTAGCGCCGGAATCCAGCGAATTGAGCAGTTCGGAATAGGCGAGAAACATAGCCTCTTTATCCTCACGGCTTGCCACGAGGTAGTTTATATCGCTGAATTTATAGGTCTTGGAAAAGCGGTTTCCCACCTGAAAAATACCGTCTTTCCAGATACGCTGAATCGGGATAATATCCTGCACCTTGCGGGGGACGGAATATCGCTCTTTATCCTGTTTCAGCAGGTTTTTTAAGGTCTTAATCATCGTTTACCTCCTGTATCAATTTTGTCTTTGAGCGCTTCATAGTAGAAATTCGAGGATTCAAAACGAAGCTCTTTCGGCTCTAAAAGCTCCGAGCGAATCCATGCCCAGATAAATTGCTCGGCGGTCATGCCGTGATAGGTGATAAATCCCAGCGCCGCAAAGGGAGCAGCGCCGAGAATACACATCCACGACACAGTTTCCGTCCCGACATAGGGCTTTAAGAGAAAGTACAGCCCTACGGCGACAGCGACCGCCAAAATGGAAAAAATGAATTGCCGCATACTTAACCCGAAAAACATTGATTCGGTGTAGTTGCGGATTTCACGGTTGATCTTGACTTCCATAATCTTTGCACCTCCTTACAGTCCCATCATTTCACGCACAACACGGTCGGCCATTTTGACCGCGCCCACGAGGACGAGCATATTAAACACAAGCTCCCCGATATAGCTCCATACCATAGAAACCGCCGCAGCGTTGGGGTCAACTACGGGCGGGGCCGAAGCGAACAGGGAGAAGATAATGCAGGCAAGCACGATAATTGCCCCCTCCAAGCAAACGGCGGCGTAGCTCTTTATAAAGCTCTTGCCGACATTCTGCGAGGGTTCGCCTGCAAAGGCAGACAGCGGCACCGGCGCAATCGCCGTGTAAAGGTAGAGTTTGAAAAATCTGCCGTAGACCGTCATTATCATAATAAAAGACAGTACCGTAATGAACAGGCCGCCGATCAGCGTCACCGCCCATAATGGGATAGATTCAAAAAATCCGCAGTCCTCAACCGCTGTCACGATTTCAGCGGGCAAAACCGTCTGACCTGCTGCACCAAATCCCGCAGCGGTCATAATGGTGGAAATAAGCCCCTGTACGATATTGAACAAAGCCATCATCAGTTCCAGACCATAGGTGACGGCGGCCTTTGCCAACGCAAAGCGGATAAAGACCTTTAATGCGTGCTCCGGCTTTTTCAGTTCTGCAAACGAGCCGCAGGTTTTCATCACACCGACAACAAAGAACAGCACGAGCAGGGCAAGCCCTATCGCCTGTACTGCGCCGTGGATATTGACAATGACATTCCAAATCGTGCCGCCCTTAAACTGTTCGGGGGATTGGGTGATAAGCTGCCATATCTCGGCAAGTTTGCTGTTCCATGTTTCAAGGGCGTTTTCAAGGTTTTGTACGACCCAGTTATCCGACAACAAAATCACCCCCCGACCGTTCACGGTAGCCCTCGATTTCAATATCGCAGTCAACCTCGTTGCCCCAAGCGTCCCAGCCGTCCGCTTTTTCTCTTGCGAAAAGCTCTACACGGGGCAGGTCGCCCACAAGCTCAATGATTTTATGACGGACAATATCAGGCTTTTTGCTGTGTTCCTCAATATGGGAAATAATCACCTGATGAACGCCTGCGGATTTTCTTTTTGGGCGTCCTTTGGTAGCAAGCATACAAAATTCCGCATTAGCTCGCGTCCAGTGTCCCATACCCCAAAAAAGAGAATCAGATTTTCGGTTTTGCTTGATCCAGACAAAGGCGACCGTCTTATATTCAAAGCCCCACGCTTTCATAACGGAAAAGCAGTCTTTCAAAAGCGGAATTGTCGTCCACATAAAAAGAACGCAATCCGTATCGGCTAACTCTCCGACAGGCAATGCCTGTATATCTTCAAGTTCCATTGTCGGATAGTGGCTTTCTGCCGAACGCCCTAAACCTTTTTTGGAATACACTTTATACCGCCACGGCGGATCTGCGTAAATAATGCTGTATTTCTTCACAGCGTCCTCCTTTCAGGCATAGTAAGGGCAGGCCGCCGCTTGCAGCCTGCCCCGTATGCCGTATCGTTCTGTTATCTGCTGTCCCGGTCGGGCGAACTGCGGATAACGCCGTACACATCGTCCACAAAATACCGTCCGGCAAAGGGATTGAATATTGCGTGACATTTCACGCCGTTATACTCTGCCAGATAGTCGTTGTCGCCCAAGCGCCTGATAATCGTCGCTTCACCGAGAACATGGGTTTCTCCCTGTTTCAGAGAGTGGATATAGCACTCGCATTTTTCCATTGCGATCTTCCTCTCTTTCAGCCTGTAATCAGGGTAAGGATTTCTTTTGCAAAGGTAATGACAATGCCGCCTGCAAGGGTGAGAAATCCGTTGGAACGCTGGCTGGGGTCGTGGGACTGAAAAGACAGGCCAACCTGCACAATACCCCAGCCGAGCAGAATCAAACCGACCGCACGAATCAGGCCGAAAATAAAATCACTTAAATTGTTTACAACGGTGATCGGGTCGCCTGCGGCAAAGGCCGTCATCGAGCATCCGAGGGTAAAGGCAAGCGCCATAACGACAGCGCAGTAAAAGCGGAATCCCTTTTTCACCTTGCCGGGCATAGGCAGCTTGTTCGTGGTCTTGTTCTTGTTAAAGTTCTTCATATTGCAATACCTCCTTAAATTGAAAACAGAGCTTCTATATCCTCATCGGAAAGAAGCTCGTAATCGGGTTCTGTTTCTTCCATATCGGGAATGTCCTCTGCGGGGATTCCCGCAAGGGAGAGCGTAGCAATGGCGTGTTCCGTCCCGCCGTGTTCATAAGGTGCGGCGCTGCCGTCTGTGGTAAGAGATACATTCGGGTGTTTCAAGATGTCGTATTTCTCGTCCATAATCGGCAATTCACCGCGGATAAACAAAAGGGCGCAGCAGTTATCCAGCATACGAACCTCGTCCGGCGTCATAAGCTCACGCCCGGAAATCTGATAATTTGTGCTGTAATTGCCGTTACGCCCCGACGATTTGCCGTAGGTGTTGGTATCAATGGTGGCCTTGCCTAAAAGCTCCGACACATATTTATGCGTGGATTGCTCGTTGCCTCCGAGATAAAGAAATTCGTCGCAGTTGCCGACAATGCTTTCCCATTGCTTTTCAAACAAGGTCTTTAACTGCGCTAAATTTTGCAAAATAATCGAAACAAACACCCGCCTTGAGCGCATAACGGACAATATCTTGTCAAAATCATCCGGCAAGCTCACATTGGCGAATTCGTCCATCAGGAAGTGAACGGGGACGGGCAGACTGCCGCCGTACTTGTGGTCGGCCAAATAAAACAACTGCTGAAAAAGCTGCGTGTATAAAATGCTGACAAGGAAATTGAACGAAGTGTCGTTATCAGGTATCAGCGCAAACAACGCAACTTTCTTTTCACCAAGCGACGGCAAATCCAATTCGTCCGTAGCGGTCAGCGCCGCCAAAGAGGACAGGTTAAATTTTTCAAGCCTTGCCGCCAAAGTGATTTGAATACTTTTCAGGGTCTTTGCCGAGCCGGAATGATAGTCCTTGTAATACTTCACGGCTATATGGTCGGGATCGCGCATTTCCAGCCGTTCAAAGAGTTCGTCCAGCGGCGAGGTGTATTCGTCCATATCCTCTCTGACATCAGCCGCACGCAGCATTTCCATAACCATTGAAAAATTCTGTTCATCGGGCGGCGCCTCATACTTCAAATAGAAAATGAGAGCCAAGAGCAGCATACTTGCCGCCGTGTCCCAGAACGGGTCATTGGATTGACTGCCTTTCGGCGTTGTGCTTTTGAACAGGTTTGTTACAAGCCTCTGCACATCGTTATCGTCACGGAGATACACAAACGGATTGTAGCAATGGCTTTTCTCCATATTCAGAAGATCAAGCACACGCACCTCATAGCCTTTTTGTTTCAGCAAATATCCCGTGTCCCGCAGCATTTCCCCCTTGCAATCTAAACACAGGTAGCTGGTGGTGGACGCTTGGTATAAATTCACTTTACCATAGAACCTCGTTTTTCCCGCCCCGCTGCCTCCCACGACAATCGTATTGAGATTGCGGCGGTGCTTTCGGTCATCCAAGCCCATACGAACATTTTGTGTGAATATCTTGTTTTCCTCCGGCTTTATCGCCCGGTATTTTTTGTTGACGGCTCTTGCGTTGCCCCATTTCGCCGAGCCGTGTTCTTCACCCCTGCGGTAGTTGCGGCGAGAAGATAGGAATACGCCGATAGAAAGACCGTATACACAAAACAAAACGAGGACAGTTTTTACGCTTTCCCCGCAAAGCTCTATATGAAACGGGTCGTTCATTGCCGCAGGAAACCGGGCAAGGATTTCGGGCAGTCCTCCATGTGCGGCGGGAGCGATCAGAAGCCCCAGCCACACAACGGGAAAAATCCCGAACAGGCAGAGGACAAGAGAGTTATTCCCTCGCTTCATCGTTCCTGCACCTAACCTTTTTAGTAGGGGCGTCGATTGCTTTCAAAAGAACCTCGTCAACAATATCGGTGGGGCGTTCTTCCTCCAGCAGGTCGTTTCGCATTTCATTTAGGGCATTGATAACAACGCCGTGTTCGTAGCGGTCGAGCGTCAGCACCCGTTTTTCTGTTTTCTCCATAATCAGCGCTCCTGTTCCGTATGGCGGGGCGCTTTGCTCTGTTCCAGCGACCTTGCCATTCTTGCGGAAATGTCAAAAGCTGTGTCCCGAATGTCGGAGAGTTCAGCACGAAGCGTCTGCGGATCGGCTTCCTGCATATCTGCGGGAATATCATCAAACGCATAACGGCTGACATCTACACCGAATTGTTTACCGAGAATATATGAAACAGCTTTTGCCTTAAAATCAGCGGTTTCGGGGGTACTGTCACCTGCACGCACAAGCTCCGCTTCGGCCAATGCTTTGGAAACGGAACAAAACAGGTCGTTTGCGGGAAGTCCTCGGCAAACAAAAATAGCCTGCTGTTCGGGGTCATACAATGCACCCATACCGTCGGGCAGCTCATCGACAGACTGAATCGGCACAGGCTTTTTGTAAATAAGTGCGCCGAGCAAAGCCCTTTCGTCGTGAGAAACAGGCGGCTGCGCCCTCATGCGGGAAGTGGTCTGCGAAATATCATACACTCGCTTGATGTTATATGACACGCCGATACTGCCGTCGTCACGGGTGTACTCGCCGTTAGATTCCACGATCTTAATAGGACGGCCAAATTCCTGCCTCTTAATATACACGCCCTGATCGCGCCAAAAATCCTTGTCGCCCAGCCTGCGGGCGTCGGGTTTCGTCGCCAGAATCAACAGGGCGTTGGTAGCGGAGTAGTGACGGAAATTTGCCTGCACATCCAGATAGTCACGGAACTTGCCGCCGTCTGTGCATACTTCCTCGGCGGTGGCGTCGGCAAGGGCGTAAACCTCGTCACGCTCAGCCTTTTTCTTTGCCGCCCAAGCCTCTTTGTCAAAATCTTCGGCTTGCGGGGCGGGTTCAAAAATATCGTCAAAATTGTTCATTGTTAGTACCATACCTTTCTAATGAATTTGTTTCGGTTTCTTTCTGCTGATTAGCAGAAAGAAATTTTGTGCCTCTGCACAAAAAGGAACAAATTGGGGCCGAAAGCGGCTAATGCGCGTTTAGCGCTCGTTTCATTTTTCGGCCTTATCTCTCCTTTGATTTGGGTTTCTTTTTTCGGGACGGCTGCTTGTGGGCGGTCGTCTGCTGTTTGGTCGGATTTTTTGATACGGTGGGTTCTTCTTTGGCGGTAGCCGCCGCCTCTTGCTGTTTCGCCTTGATTTCCCGCAGTTCTTCACGAACAGAGGGGCGTTCTTCGGGCGGTTTAACAGTACCCTCGGCGGTTCTGCTTTGCTTCTTTGAGATAGGCGCGGACGGATGGGATTTCTCCGCCGCTTTCCCAAAAGAAGCATTTTTGCTGACTTCGGGATTCTGCGGTGTCCGTTCCTCCTTTTTCACAGGCGCGCCCATTAAATCGTCAAGCAAACGGTCGTCGGCCTCCTTGTCGGGTTTCTCCTGTTCGGGAGCAGAGGGGGCGGCAGTTTTCTCGGCTTTGGATTTTTCAATATCCCGCTTAATAGAAACAGTATCGACTGCCGCCAGCTTGAAGCGTTCCACAATACGGTTGATTTTGGAAGCGTCCTCGGCACGAACCATAATATCTACCATACCGTCAGCGGATTTTTCTTTACCCCGCAGAGCGCAATAAACAACGCCGTACCGCTTGGCTTCGGCGGCAAACTGTTTCAAATGCTCCTCGCTGACGGTAAACACTTTCAGTTCCTTGCCGCTTTTGAGCATAGCGGTCAAACGCTGCCTGCCTTTGGTCTTGTTCTTATCCCTGTTTTTCAGAACAGTATAAATCATTGCGGCGATATTCTTTGCCGCAGAGCCGGTCAGCTTTAAGGCAACTTCCGTACCCTCTAAACTGATCCTTACAATTTGTTCCGCTGCGTCACCGGAATTGTACATGGTCGGTTCTCTCCTTTCCTTTGATTTGCTCGTCCTCTCGGACGGCTTTGATTTTCTCTTTGATAACGCCGGAGCGTTCGGCTATATCGTCACATAAAGACACCTCCTTTCGCAGAGCGGCAAGCTCTTTTGACAACACGGATATTCGATCTTTGATTTCCGCCGCCTTTTTGGGATTGGCTTTAACCGCCGTCGTTCGCTGCAATTTGTAAAGCTGCTTTCGTTCGGCGGTCAGAGCCGTAATTTTGTCTTTCACCTCGGATTGATACGAAAAAAGCTGCTCGGCGGTATCAATACGATGACCCACAAGCAGCCTTGTTTCGGCGGTGATAGCGTCCAGCTTCCGCAAGTCCTCTCGCAAGAGGAAATGAAGCCGCCTATTTTGTTTCGGATTGTTTTTCGGGAAGATCCCCAGCAGGTAGCAATAGTGAAAATACAGCGCCCGAAAACCTGTGATTTTGCGGGTCTTTTCCAAGCTGCCGAACAGCCGAATCCGTATCACTTGACGGGTCGGTGCGGACGGTTTCTTTTCAGCCCGTGTCTGCGACAGAATCCGTCTGCGGATTTGTTCAATGGAATAGTCCTCACCGAAATTGCGTATCAGCCTTACAAAGCGCTCTTTGCCCGGCGGCCGTACCGAAATATCCTTTCCGATCTTGACCTCATAGCCTTTTTTTCGCAGGTTATCGAAAAACTGCCGTTCGGTCATAGACTGCCGTATAGCCTCGTCCATGTCGGCGCGAATCAGCCCCCGCCAAGTGGGGCGCTGTTCCTGCTCGGCACGCCATTCGCCGTATTGCTTGGCTTTCCCGTACTGCGGATTTTCAATCACCGATAAACGGTACTCACGGCAAAGCGCATCGGAAACGGTCTGCATATCGTGATAATCTTTTTTGGTGCGGTGGTATTTGATTCCGTCCACAAAGGACACCGTATTCAGCACAAAGTGATTGTGCAGGTGATTTTCTTTGTCAAGGTGGGTCGCCACAATCACCTGATAACGGTCGCCCCACAAACGGGCGGCGAGCTTCATCCCGATTTCGTGTGCCATTTCGGGGGGCGCCTCACCGGGGGCAAAGGATTGATACCCGTGGTAGGCAACCGTCCCGTTTTCTTTGCCGAACCGCTTTTTCACGGCAAGCATTTCATCACGGGCGGTAGAGGGAGAGCAGTTGATCCCCGACACAAAACGGTGAACTACGGCGCAGTCCTCGTTATCTGCTTTCTGTGTTTTTCGGGAATTGACCGCATAGCGGATAACATCGGAAAGCTCCTGTCCGTCCTGTTCGGTCATATCTTCATCGGTATAAAATTTTGGGTTCATTGTTTTATCGGGATTTTCCACATAGACAACCACCTTGCCGAGCCAGCCTTTCACACGCCAAATAGAGGTAGTAGCCATTACTTCATCGGGCGGGGCAAAATGACCGCCTCGGTGATTTTCCTGATAGCCGTATCAATCTTGCGGCAGGCCTCGTCGTACCTCTGCACATCGAGAACATTCAGGGTGTGGGCTTTGACGGCAATCTGATTCAGGTTGTTGCCGATCCCGTGAAGTTCCCTCATCATGGCGTAGTAATCGGGCGGCGGGGCGTCCTGCGGTTCAAGCCCATTTACCAAGTGCCGCAAATACGCCTCACGGGAAAGACCGCTGCGCTTTACTTTCTTTTGAAACGCCTCGGCTTCCTTTTTATCGAGCCAGAATTGAATGTGAACATTGCGTTTTCTCATAAATCCTCCTTATCTAATTCCTCTTGAATTTCAACAATACGCTTGCCGACCGCGTACACAACGGGAATCGTCACGCCGTTGCCTGCCTGCTTATATAGCTGGGCGTCGGAATTGACGGCAGCCGCTTTATCAAACATATCATCGGAAAAGCCTTGCAGCCGCCAGCACTCACGGGGCGTCAGCTTGCGGATTCGTCCGCAGCCAAGCGGCACGCCCTGATTGCAGGAAGTATCAAGCGTCTGCGCACAGCCCTTACCCACACGACCACGGCGGGTATTACTGTCGGGGAAAGCAAGATTGATACTGTCGCCGCATTTCGCCTCGGCATATCCGGCGGCGGTGGCGTTCTTTATTTTCAGAGCGTGTTCGCAGGAATCACAGGCGCAGAGATAAACGCCGTGTTTGTCCTGCGTATTCAGGCAAAAGGCGGGTTCGCCGCACTCCTTGAAACGGCGGCCGTTCTGCCTTTTGTTTTCACGGTCGGGGGTCAACACAGCGCGGCAGCCATAAAAAACGCCGGAGCTTTCGCCCCGGTTGCTTACTCCAATTTTGTTGTAGCCTGCGATCAAGCATTTGGTGTAATCTTGTTCCCGGATTTTCGGCTCGCTTCGTTTTAGCTGAATCAGCGCCGTTTCCTCGGTGCGGTCGGGACAGTCTGCACCCATACAAAGCACGCCCGAATTATCGGCGCTGCGGTTTCCGATCCCGCTGTCATATCTCGCTTTGATACAGCGGGCGTTTTCCGTCAGCTTGGGATTGCCTTTGCACAGGTCGATAAAATACATTCCCGTCCTGCCAGCAAAGCCACCGCCTTCGCTCATCAGCGTACAACTAATACCTGCGGGGTCGTAAACACGCTTGCCCTGCGTGCCGCCAATTAGCTGTATAAGAGCCTTGCCGTCGCTTGCGGTGACAGGAAATATTTTTCGTCCACCGTCGGCTCTAAAATGTCGATAAGCGACAAGGTAGATTCGTTCTCTGTTTTGCGGAACGCCGTGGAAGCGTGAATTAAGCAGTCCGTATTCGATATGATAGCCGATTTCGGCCAGCGAATTGAGAACGGTTGCAAAGTCCCATCCCCGATTAACGGAGAGCAGATTTTTAACATTTTCAAGGACAAGCCATTCGGGTCTATCTTCGGTAGGCGTGCCTTTGAGCAGTCTAATGATTTCAAAAAATAGAGAGCTTCGTTTTCCGGCAAGCCCTCTTTGCCGGCCAGATACAGAAATGTCCTGACACGGGAATCCGCCTGCCCATAGGTTGACCCTCGGCAGGTCTGCGGGTTCGGTTTGGGTAATATCTTCTCCATACCATTCATCCTCCTGTATATCGTGTATGGCGCGGTAGCTGCGGTCTGCGAATTTGTCTATTTCGCAATGACCCTTACAGATCATGCCGCAAAGCTCAAAGCCCTTGCGGAAACCGCCCACGCCGCTGAAAAAATCTAAAAAGGTTAAAGGTTCGGTCATTTGTCGTCGTCCTTTCCGCGCAGGCGGCCACATTGAAACAGGCACATTGTCACAATGCCGATACAACCGCCGAGCATAGTCCCGATGATGAAAAAGAGCAGTTCGCTCATACATACGCCTCCTTTCAGCGCATAAAAATATCGCCCTCCGTTTATTACGGGGACGAGCGGATTAAGGGTTTCAGGGGTTACCCCTGACAAGTTTTTGCCTTTGTGGTATCACAAAGGCGATGCTTGCTGGTATATCGCATAGCGTTCGTCCCATAGGCCGAACATTTTGCCACCGACCGAAATATATTCAGCGTTCATGCTCCCGCTGCGGGTTGAACGGGATTCTGATTAGCTGACCGTTCAGCTTTACCAAGTGTTCAGGATAGCGAAACATCTTTGTATAACGGGCAAGTTGTTCATCGGAAAGACTGTCAAAGCTCTCGCCCCGGCAGTCGCAGATAAAGGCAGGACCGCAGATGAAATCCACCATAACGCCGTCCTCGTTTTTTACGCTGCGGTTCGGCTGCATACCGTTGATTTTGCCTTCCTCATTGCAGACGATACAGACCTGTTCCTCAAACGGATAATAGGCTTCGATCAGTCCGTCAACGATTTTCTGCAAATCTTCAAGAGAAGTGCCGATTTCAGCGGTGCGGGCGAGCTTGCCCGGTTCCAGTAATACCACCTTGATTTTCTTTTCCTCACTCATAGCGGAAAGCTCCTTTCATCGTTCATAATCACGGCTGCGCTCATTTGACCTTGCGGAGAAATCCACCCCGACAAAAGAATCGGCGTCGAGGATATATTCGCTGTCGTTCCATTTTTGCTCAACCTGCCTTTCGGCTTCTTCACGGGAATTGGCTTCGACCTCAACCGTCTTTTGCAGGGTTTCGGTAATCGTAACTTCATAGGTTTTCATCATTCTTTGCTCCTTTTCCATATGATTCATAAATCGCTTTGGCATTATCGGATTGCGGAGAAAACTTAATACCGCACTCGTCCTCCAGCGCAATCAATAGACAGCGTAATTCGTCGCTGTTTTTGATACGGGGATGGTGCTATACTAAAAAAGTGGACAGCAAAAAGCGAAAGATGGTATAATAATAAAAAAAGGAGAGAAACACATGGAAAACACC